>NZ_CAJPGQ010000077.1:0-15155 GCF_905339595.1 Burkholderia sp. BCC1977 | reverse complement strand
TGCGGACGACCGGTCGGGGCCGTCCGGTCCGCACCGCACGGGATTCGCCATGCGCGCCACCGACGCCGGATGCAACAAGGCCGGCGTCGCGTCGCGAGACGCCACGCCGGCCCGTGCGCGGCGAACACCCCGATCAGCCTTCCGCCATCATCAGCAGCTGCGCGCCATCCGCGACCTGATCGCCGACGCCATACAGCACTTCCGCGACGACGCCCGCGCCCGGCGCGCCGATCGTGTGCTCCATCTTCATCGCTTCCATCACGATCAGCGGCGTGCCGGCCTCGACCTTCTGGCCCGGCTCGACCAGCACCGCGATCACCTTGCCCGGCATCGGCGCGGTCAGGCGGCCGCCGCCATGCTCGGCATCGCCCGCGTGCGCGAGCACGTTGCGCCATTCGAAGGTCTCGGCGACACCCTGCGTGAACACGTGGAAACTGTCTCCGTCCGCATACACGCGGCCGCTGCTGCGCACGCCGTCGAGCGTCACGTCGAAGTCGAGCGGCGTCGCGCCGCGCGTCCACGCGAACGGCTGCGCGGGCGCGTCGCCGGTGGCGATGCGCGTGCCGCCGCCGTCGTCCTCGTAGGTGACCGTGACGTCCGCTTCGCGTTCGGGCGCATGCCAGTCGAGCGTGCGGCGATAGCCGCCGTTCAGCCGCCAGTCCGGCAGCGAACGCCACGGCGACGCACCATCCCGTGCGGCCGCATCGCGTTCGCCCGCGAGCAGTGCCGCGCAGGCCAGCGCGAGCGTCGCGCGCGGCGGCTGTTGCGGTGCGAACAGCGCATCGTGGTTGCGCTCGATCAGGCCCGTGTCGAGATCGGCGGTCGCGAACGGCTCACAGGTGACGATCCGCTGCAGGAACGCGGCGTTCGTGTGCAGGCCCACCACCTCGCACGCCCGCAGCGCGCGCAGCATCCGGCCGAGCGCTTCCGCGCGGTCCGCGCCGTGCACGATCAGCTTCGCGATCATCGGGTCGTAAAACGGCGTGATCGCGTCGCCTTCGCGCACGCCGCTGTCGACGCGCACCGGCGCGCCGATCGAGAACTCGACGCCGTCCGGCAGCCGCAGGTGCTTCAGCGTGCCGGTGGACGGCAGGAAGCCGCGCGCCGGGTTCTCCGCATAGAGACGCGCCTCGATCGCATGACCCTGCACACGCAGCGCGTCCTGCTTCAGCGGCAGCGGCTCGCCCGATGCGACGCGCAGTTGCCACTCGACGAGATCGAGCCCGGTGACCATCTCGGTGACCGGATGCTCGACCTGCAGGCGCGTGTTCATTTCCATGAAGTAGAACGCGTCGCCCGTCATGATGAATTCGACGGTGCCCGCGCCGACGTAGCTCACCGCGCGCGCGGCCGCGACGGCCGCCTCGCCCATCGCGCGACGCACGTCCTCATGCAGGCCCGGCGCCGGCGCTTCCTCGAGCACCTTCTGGTGACGGCGCTGCACCGAGCAGTCGCGGTCGAACAGGTACACCGTGTTGCCGTGCGTGTCGCCGAACACCTGCACCTCGACGTGACGCGGGCGCGTCAGGTATTTCTCGATCAGCACGCGGTCGTTGCCGAAGCTGCTCGCGGCCTCGCGCTGGCACGACGCGAGCGCCGCCGGGAAGTCGTCGGAGCGCTCGACCACGCGCATGCCCTTGCCGCCGCCGCCCGCGCTCGCCTTCAGCAATACCGGGTAGCCGATCTCGTCGGCTTCGCGATGCAGGTTGGCCGGGTCCTGGTCGTCGCCGTGATAGCCGGGCACGAGCGGCACCGCGGCCGCGTGCATCAGCGCCTTCGCGGCGGCCTTCGAGCCCATCGCCGCGATCGCGTCGACCGGCGGCCCGATGAACGCGATGCCGGCCGCTTCGCACGCATGCGCGAAATCCTCGTTCTCCGACAGGAAGCCGTAGCCCGGGTGGATGGCCTGCGCGCCGGTCGCGCGCGCGGCCGCGATGATGCGCTCGATGCGCAGGTAGCTGTCCGCGGCCGCCGAGCCGCCGATATGCACGGCTTCGTCGCACGCGGCGACGTGCTTCGCATTCGCGTCCGCGTCGGAATAGACGGCGACGCTCGCGATCCCGAGACGTTTGCACGTCGCGGCGACGCGGCAGGCGATTTCGCCGCGGTTGGCGATCAGAATCTTGTCGAACATGGCTTCGATGTCGTCCGGAAAGTTAGGGGCACGCCGTCATTCACGCCACGAAGGCGCGCGTTTCTCGAGGAAGGACGCGATCCCTTCGCGCGCTTCCGCGCCGGCGCGGGTCCGCGCGATCCAGTCGGCGGTCTGCTCGATCAGCGCCGCGTCGAGCGGCCGGCCGGCCACGTCGGCCACGAGCCGCTTGCACGCCTGCACCGCGTCGGGACCGTTCGCGACGAGCGTCGCGGCCAGCTTCGCGACCGTTTCGTCGAGCGCCTCGGCCGGCACCGCGTCGTGAATGAAGCCGAGCGACGCGGCGCGCGCGCTGTCGAACACCTCGGCCGTCGTGAAGTAGCGGCGTGCCGCGCGCTCGCCCATCGCGCGCACGACGTACGGCGCGATCGTCGCGGGAATCAGCCCGAGCCGCGCTTCGGACAGGCAGAACTTCACGCCGTCGGCGGCGATCGCGATGTCGGCCGCAGCCACCAGGCCCACGCCGCCCGCATACGCGTCGCCGTGCACGCGCGCGATCACCGGCTTGCCGCAGCGATGGATCGCCTCGAGCATCCGTGCGAGCTTGCGCGCGTCGGCGCGGTTCTCGTCGTCCGAGTAACCGGCCATCTTCTTCATCCAGTTCAGGTCCGCGCCCGCGCAGAACGCCGCGCCTTCCGCGGCGAGCACGATCGCGCGCACGCCGGCGTGCGCGTCGAGCCACTCGAACGCGGTGGTCAGCTCGGCGATCGTCGTCTCGTTGAACGCGTTGCGCACGTCGGGCCGCGCGAGCGTGACGGTCGCCACGCGGCCGGCTTCGCTTACCTTGATCGTTTCGTATCGCATCGGTCAGTCCTCCCGGCCGTTACATGCGGAACACGCCGAAGCGCGTGTCGTCGATCGGCGCGTTCATCGACGCGGCGAGGCCGAGGCCCAGCACGTCGCGCGTCTGCGCGGGGTCGATCACGCCGTCGTCCCACAGCCGCGCGCTCGCATAGTACGGATGCCCCTGGCGCTCGTACTGGTCGCGGATCGGCTGCTTGAATGCGTCTTCGTCCTCGGCCGACCACGTGCCGCCCTTCGCCTCGATGCCGTCGCGGCGCACGGTCGCGAGCACCGACGCGGCCTGCTCGCCGCCCATCACGGAGATCCGCGCGTTCGGCCACATCCACAGGAAGCGCGGCCCGAATGCGCGGCCGCACATCCCGTAGTTGCCGGCGCCGAACGAGCCGCCGATGATCACCGTGAACTTCGGCACCTTCGCGTTCGACACGGCCGTCACCATCTTCGCGCCATGCCGCGCGATGCCTTCGTTCTCGTATTTGCGGCCGACCATGAAGCCGGTGATGTTCTGCAGGAACACGAGCGGAATCTTGCGCTGGCAGCACAGCTCGATGAAGTGCGCGCCCTTCACGGCCGATTCGGAGAACAGGATGCCGTTGTTCGCGACGATCCCGACCGGATGGCCCCAGATGTGCGCGAAGCCCGTGACGAGCGTCGTGCCGAAGCGCGCCTTGAATTCGTCGAACTCGGAATCGTCGACGATGCGCGCGATCACCTCGCGCACGTCGAACGGCTTGCGCGTATCGACCGGAATCACGCCGTACAGGCTCTTCGCGTCGTAGCGCGGCGGCTTCGGCTCGCGCAGCGCGACCGGCGACGCGATCTTCGGCGCCAGGTGATCGACGATGTTGCGCGCGATCGACAGCGCATGCGGGTCGTTCTGCGCGAGATGGTCGACCACACCCGACAGGCGCGTGTGCACGTCGCCGCCGCCGAGGTCCTCGGCGCTCACTTCCTCGCCGGTCGCGGCCTTCACGAGCGGCGGGCCGCCGAGGAAAATCGTGCCCTGGTTCTTCACGATGATCGACTCGTCGCTCATCGCCGGCACATACGCGCCGCCCGCCGTGCACGAGCCCATCACGACCGCGATCTGCGCGATCCCCGCGGCCGACATCGTCGCCTGGTTGAAGAAGATGCGGCCGAAGTGGTCGCGATCGGGAAACACGTCGTCCTGGTTCGGCAGGTTCGCGCCGCCCGAATCGACGAGGTACACGCACGGCAGCCGGTTTTCCGCGGCGATTTCCTGCGCGCGCACGTGCTTCTTCACGGTCATCGGGTAGTAGGTGCCGCCCTTGACCGTCGCGTCGTTGCACACGATCACGCACTCGCGGCCCGCGATCCGGCCGATCCCGGTGATTACGCCCGCGCCCGGCGCGTCGTCGTTGTACATGCCGTTCGCCGCGAGCTGCGACAGCTCGAGGAACGGCGCACCCGGATCGAGCAGTTGCGCGATCCGGTCGCGCGGCAGCAGCTTGCCGCGCGACAGGTGCTTGTCGCGCGCGGCCTGGCCGCCGCCTTGCGCGAGCTGTTCGATCTTCGCGCGCAGATCGGCGACGACCGCCTCCAGCGCCGCGGCGTTCGCGCGGAATTCTTCCGAACGCGGGTTCAGTTTCGATTCGATGATCGGCATCGACGGGGCTCCGTTCGCGTGACGTGGGGCGTTACATCGTTTCCGCGAACAGCTCGCGGCCGATCAGCATCCGGCGGATCTCGCTCGTGCCGGCGCCGATCTCGTACAGCTTCGCATCGCGCCACAGACGGCCCACCGGATATTCGTTGATGTAGCCGTTGCCACCGAGGATCTGGATCGCCTCGCCGGCCATCCACGTGGCCTTCTCCGCCGTGTAGAGGATCACGCCCGCGCAGTCCTTGCGCACCTGGCGAATATGGTCGCTGCCCGCCGAGTCGAGATGGCGGCCGACCGCGTACAGGTACGCGCGGCACGCCTGGAACGTGGTGTACATGTCGGCGACCTTGCCCTGGATCAGCTGGAACTCGCCGATCGACTGGCCGAACTGCTTGCGGTCGTGGATATACGGCACCACCGCGTCGAGACACGCGGCCATGATGCCCGTCGGGCCGCCCGACAGCACCGCACGTTCGTAGTCGAGGCCGCTCATCAGCACCTTCACGCCGCCGTTGAGCTGGCCGAGGATGTTCTCCTCCGGCACTTCGACGTCCTGGAACACCAGCTCGCCCGTGTGCGAGCCGCGCATGCCGAGCTTGTCGAGCTTCTGCGCGACCGAGAAGCCCTTCATCCCCTTCTCGACGATGAACGCGGTGATGCCGCGCGAGTTGGCTTCGACGTCCGTCTTCGCGTAGACGACGAGCGTGTCGCAGTCCGGGCCGTTAGTGATCCACATCTTCGTGCCGTTGAGCACGTAATGGTCGCCGCGCTTGTCCGCGCGCAGCTTCATGCTGACGACGTCGGAGCCGGCGTTCGGCTCGCTCATCGCGAGCGCGCCGATGTGTTCGCCCGACACGAGCTTCGGCAGGTACTTCTGCTTTTGCGCCTCGGTGCCGTTGCGGTGGATCTGGTTCACGCACAGGTTCGAGTGCGCGCCGTACGACAGGCCGATCGACGCCGATGCGCGCGAGATCTCCTCCATCGCGACCATGTGCGCGGTGTAGCCCATGTTCGCGCCGCCGTATTCCTCGGCCACCGTCATGCCGAGCACGCCGAGATCGCCGAACTTCTTCCACAGATCCATCGGAAACTGGTCGGTGCGGTCGACCTCCGCCGCGCGCGGCGTGATTTCCTTCGCCGCGAACGTCGCGACGGCGTCGCGCAGCATCTCGATGTCTTCACCGAGCATGAATTGCACACCGGGCAGGTTGATCATGTCTCCTCCGTCTCCAGAAAGTGGGTCGCACGCGCCGATTTCTGAGTTTCGCTCAAATCGGATCAATGCGTCGATTCATTAAGCCAATACAGCGGAAATTTTGCACAGTTTCGCGCCTCGTCCAGCTTGCCGTCAATAGTTTTTTGAGTGCCACTCAGATATCATTGCAACATGACAGCCGCTACCGCCGACACCATGACCGCCACCGCCAAAGCCGACCGCGCCGAGCCGTCGCGCGCACCCGCCGGGCGCAAGTCCCAGCAGCGCGTGCAGGACATCCTGCGCGCCGGTCGTGAAGTGTTCGCCGAAAAGGGTTACGAGCATGCGACGGCCGCCGAGATCGCGCAGCGCGTCGGCGTGTCGGAGGCGACGGTGTTCAGCTATTTCCGCGGCAAGCGCGAGCTGTGCGCGCGCGTGATCGCCGACTGGTATGACGAAATCATTGCCGCGTTCGAGCTCGGCATGCCGCAGGAAGCGCCGGTGCAGCAGCAGTTCGCGTTCATCGTGCGCACGCACCTGCGGCTGATGCTGGTGAACGGCACCGGGCTGTGCGCGCTGGTGCTGTCGGAGGGGCGTGCGAAGCAGCATGCGCTGAGCGACGAGCTCACCGCGCTGCAGCGCCGCTATACGGCGCCGCTGATGGACGTGCTCGCGCGCGGCCAGGCGGCCGGGCAGGTGCGCAACGACATGCCGCTGAGCCTGCTGCGCTCGATGGTGTTCGGGCCGATCGAGCACGTGCTGTGGGATGCGATCCTCGGGCACCGCAAGCTCGATACGGAAACGACGGCCACGCAGCTGATCGACATGCTGTGGGCCGCCGTGCAGCCGCCCGCGCCGGAACAGGTGGCGCTGGTGCGCTTCAGGAACGAAGTGGCGGAAGCGGTGCGGCGGCTGGAAGGGGACGCGTCACGCCCGTGACGCAGGCAGCGGCGCGCCTGCCGCGTTGCCGCATCGCCGCCTCCGTCACGCGGAATCCAATCGCTACGACTCCTCGCCGACCCGCAGCGGCGCGCGACTCTGCTCGTTGTTCAAATGGACGAACTTGCGCAACAGGCGCATCAGTTCCTGCGAATCGTCCTCGCCCATCCCGTCGAACAGGCCGGCACGCAGCTCCTTCACCGACGGAATCAGGTGCGTGAGCAACGCCACGCCCGCCGGCGTCAGCAGCAGGCGCCGCTGACGCCGCGGCAGCACTTCGCGGACGATCAAGCCTTTCGCCTCGAGCCGGACCGCGAGGTCGGCGGTCGTCGACGTGTCGAGCGCCACCCGCTGCGCGAGCGTCACCTGATCGAGCCCCGGGCTCTCGTAGAGCATTCGCAGGACCGCGTACTGCACCGGCGTCACGTCCCGGCCCAGCTTCTCGTAGAACATCGCGACCGCGATCTGGTGCGCGCGCCGGATCAGGTGCCCGGGTTCGTCGTACAGGTCGAGCGGGAAAACCGGCGCGTCGGCGGGATTCGTTTTTTCCATGAATGAGTCGATGACATAGGCGGCGCACGCCGTTGCGTGCGCCGACGGCATGGCGCTGCCTCGCGCCATTTCCCGGGAAAACCAGTATACCGCTCGCCTTGCTCCAGCCAATCTCAATGAGTACACTGAATCTCATTCAGTACACGGAATGAAGAGCTGCCGCGTACCGGCGGCACCGCCCCGAAGGAGACGAAGAACGTGTTTCTCAAGAACGCTTGGTATGTGGCGTGCACGCCCGATGAAATCGACGGCAAGCCGCTGGGCCGCAAGATCTGCAACGAATCGATGGTGTTCTACCGCGCGGCGGACGGCCAGGTCGCCGCGCTCGAGGATTTCTGCCCGCACCGCGGCGCGCCGCTGTCGCTGGGCTTCGTGCGCGACGGCGTGCTCGTGTGCGGCTATCACGGGCTGGAAATGGGCTGCAACGGCAAGGCAGCCGGCATGCCGGGCCAGCGCGTCGGCGGCTTCCCGCCGATCCGCAGCTTTCCGGTGGTCGAGCGGTACGGATTCGTCTGGGTCTGGCCGGGCGAGGCGTCCGAAGCCGATCCCGCCAGGCTGCCCGCGCTGCAGTGGGCCGACGATCCGGCCTGGGCGCACGGCGGCGGCCTGTATCACATCCGCTGCGACTACCGGCTGATGATCGACAATCTGATGGACCTCACGCACGAGACCTACGTGCATGCGACGAGCATCGGCCAGAAGGAGATCGACGAAGCGCCGCCGAAGACCACCGGCAACGGCGACGAAGTCGTCACGAGCCGCTTCATGGAGAACGTGATGCCGCCGCCGTTCTGGCAGATGGCGCTGCGCGGCAACGGGCTGGCCGACGACGTGCCGGTCGACCGCTGGCAGATCTGCCGCTTCACGCCGCCGAGCCACGTGATGATCGAAGTGGGTGTCGCGCATGCCGGTCACGGCGGCTACGACGCGCCGGCCGAGCTGAAGGCGTCGTCGATCGTGGTCGACTTCATCACGCCCGAGACCGACACGTCGATCTGGTATTTCTGGGGAATGGCGCGCAACTTCCGGCCCGGCGATCGCGCGCTGACCGCCGAGATCCGCGAAGGCCAGGGCAAGATCTTCGCCGAGGATCTCGAGATGCTCGAGCGCCAGCAGCTCAACCTCGAGCAGTGGCCGGACCGCAAGCTGCTCAAGCTCAACATCGACGCCGGCGGCGTGCTGTCGCGCAAGGTGATCGAGCGGCTGCTCGCCGACGAAAACGCGGCGCGCCCGCAGCGGCCCGTGATTCCGGTCGCGCAAGTGAAGGAGGCGTCATGAGCACCGCGACGCTGACGGTCCGCGTGGCCCGCAAGTGGCAGGAGGCGCGCGACATCTGCGGCTTCGAATTCGTCAGCGACGACGGTTCGCCGTTGCCGCGCTTCGATGCCGGCGCCCATATCGACGTGCATCTGCCCGGCGGGCTCGTGCGCCAGTACTCGCTGTGCAACCACCCGGAGCACGGCGATCGCTACCAGATCGCCGTGCTGCGCGATGCAGAGGGCCGCGGCGGGTCGCGCGCGATTCACGACGAAGTCCGGCAAGGCGACGCCGTGCGGATCGGCGTGCCGCGCAATCAGTTCCCGCTCGCCCCCGACGCTCCGCACCACCTGCTGCTCGCGGGCGGGATCGGCGTCACGCCGATTCTCTGCATGGCGGAACGACTGTTCTCGTCCGGCCTGTCGTTCGACATGCACTACTGCGCGCGTTCGACCGATCGCATGGCCTTCGTCGAACGGATCAACACGGCCGGGTTTCATGACCGCGCCCGCTTCCACGTCGACGACGGCGCCCCCGCGCAACGCTTCGACCTGGCCTCGGTGCTCGCCGCGGCGCCCGCCGGCACGCACCTGTACGTATGCGGCCCGCGCGGCTTCATGGACGCGGTACTGAGCGCCGCGCGAGCGCGCGACTGGGCCGAAGCCCGACTGCACTACGAGTTCTTCGGCGGCGCGGTCGAATCGTCTGCGGCCGATCGCGCGTTCCAGGTGCGGATCGCGAGCAGCGGCAAGGTGATCGACGTGCCGGCCGAATGCACGGTCATCGCGGCGCTGGCGGCCAACGGCGTCGACGTGCTGACGTCGTGCGAGCAAGGCGTCTGCGGCACCTGTGTGACGCGCGTGCTCGAAGGCGAGCCCGATCATCGCGATTCGTATCTGACGGAAGCGGAACAAGCGGCCGGCGACCAGTTCATGCCGTGCTGTTCGCGATCCCGAAGCGACTTGCTGGTACTCGATCTGTAGATCTGCAGACGGACCGCCCGGCACGCGGCGGCCAACCCCAATACTGGAGACGATCAATGGAGCAACATGCCCGGCCACCGCTCAATAGTACTAATTTTCCGGTCGACCGATGGTGGGTCGCCGCGCTGTCGTCCGAACTGACGGACAAACCCGTCGCCCGCACGCTGCTCGGCCGTCCGGTCGTCCTGTTCCGGTTGCCGTCCGGGGAAGTCGGCGCGCTGGAGGATCGCTGCTGCCACAAGTCGCTGCCGCTGTCGTGCGGCTCGCTCGAAGCACGCGGCCTGCGCTGCGGCTATCACGGGCTGCTGTTCGACCGCGGCGGCACGTGCGTGGAGATTCCCGGGCAGGACCGGATTCCGGCGAAGGCGTGCGTGTCGTCGTATCCGGTGCAGGAACAGGACGCGATCGTGTGGATCTGGATCGGCGCCGACGCGCACGCCCAGCCGACCTGCGCGCCGCCGCGCTATACGTTCCACACGGATCCGCACTACCGGTTCGGCGGCGGCCGCTACCATTACGACGCGCCGTATCAGCTGATTCACGACAACCTGATGGACCTGAGCCACCTCGGTTATGTCCATCTGAAAACGATCGGCGGCAACGCCATGCTGCACATGGGCGCGGAAACCCGCGTCAGCAGCGACGGCGACACGGTGACGCTGGTCCGCCGGATGCCGGATTCCGACCCGCCGCCGACGTATACGGCCGCATGGCCGTTCGCGGGCCGCGTCGATCGCTGGCAGGAAATCGAATTCCACGTGTCGCACATCCGGATCTGGACCGGCGCGATGGACGCCGGCACCGGCGACCTGCACGACCCGGCACGCGGCGGCTTTCACATGCGCGGCTTCCACGGCATCACGCCCGAGACGGACACCACGACACACTACTTCTGGACTGTCGCGACCAATCCGCAACACGACGTCGAACGTGTCGCTCAAACGGTCATCGAGCAATCCGCCGCGACGTTCGACGAAGACAAGACCGTGATCGAAGCGCAATACCGGAATCAGCTGCGGTTTCCGGACGGCCGCCAGATCGACATTCACGTCGACGCGGGCCCCAATCGCGCGCGGCGCGTGATCGAGCGACTGCTGCCGCAACCCGAACCCGCGTAACCCGCGCGCCGGCGCGCGAACGACGCCTGCCGAACGCGGCGGGCGCTCCCCTGGGTTGTCCGTCAGCCCGCGCCGCCGATTTCGCTTCTGTCTCATTGGCCGCTGCCGGCTTCGCGGCCATCCTTTTTGATTAGTCATACTATTTTATGGAGGATCTTTGACGTGAGCGCAAATATCCGCAATACGATCGACGCATCGCCGATGAGCGCGTTCCAGACGATGGCGGTCACCGCCTGCGTCGTGCTGAACATGCTCGACGGCTTCGACGTGCTGGCCGTCGCGTTTGCCGCGCCGCACCTGGCGGCCGAGTGGAAACTGAGCGGCAAGGAAATCGGCCTGCTGCTGAGCGCCGGGCTGGCCGGCATGGGCATCGGCTCGGTGCTGATCGCCCCGCTGGCCGACCGGCTCGGCCGCCGCCGCATCATCCTGCTCTGCCTCGCCGTGATCTCGAGCGGGATGCTCGCCTGCGCGGCCACGCACGACACGCTGCAACTCGCGGTCGCGCGTGCCTACACGGGGCTCGGCATCGGCGGCATGCTGGCGAGCCTGACCGTCATCAGCGGCGAGTACGCATCGAACAAATGGCGCAGCGCCGCGATCGGCATGCAGTCGACCGGCTACGCGATCGGCGCCACCGCCGGCGGCGTCATTGCGGGTTACCTGCTGTCGACGTGGGGATGGCGCAGCGTGTTCGCATTCGGCGGCATCCTGACCTTGCTGTCGATCCCGATGGTGCTCGCGCTGCTGCCGGAATCGCTCGACTTCCTGCTGGCGCGGCGTCCGGACAACGCACTGCAGAAAATCAACCGCATCCTCGCGAGAATGAAGCGCGCGCCGATCGACGCACTGCCGGCCGCGCCTGCGTCCATCGACACGGCGAGCCCCGCGTCGGGCTGGACCGCCGTGCTGCGCGCCCCGCTCGCACGCCGCACGATCGCGCTGTGGGTCGCGTTCTTTCTCGTGATGGGCAGTTTCTACTTCGTCGTGAGCTGGACGCCGAAGCTGCTGGTCCAGGCCGGACTGTCGGCATCGCAGGGCGTGACCGGCGGCGTGCTGCTCAACCTCGGCGGCATCGCCGGCGCGTCGCTCTTCAGCCTGCTGTCGACCCGCTTCGGCCTGCGCAACCTGCTGGGCGCGACGCTGTTGCTGGGCGGCGCGCTGATGGTCGTGTTCGGCGCGAACACGGGCTCGCTCGGCATCGGGATGATCGTCGCGGTGTTCCTCGGTGCCGTGATCAATGCGTGCGTGGCCGGCATGTATGCGCTGTCGCCGACGCCCTATCCCGCCGAGATCCGCACGACCGGCATCGGCCTCGCGGTCGGCATCGGCCGCCTCGGCGCGATCCTGTCGCCGATGACGGTCGGTGCGCTGCTGGACGACGGCTGGTCCGTGTCCCATCTCTATCTCGCGTTCGTCGTGCCGATGGCCGGCGCGGCGATCGCCGTCGCGGTGGCGGGCGCGCGTGCCGCGGCACCGCACCGGCAACGCGACCCGGCGATGTCGTAACGCGCGACGCCCGCGGTCCTGCCGATACCCGTCGGCATCCCGGTCATGTCCGGGGCATTAAAAAATCGATAAGTAGATCTACATACTGTTTGGAGACAGCCATGAAAACGAAACTGGGCGTCGCACTCGCGACGGCGATGGCGCTGGCCGGGCCGGCCTGCGCGCAAAGCAGCGTCACGCTGTACGGGATCATCGATACCGGCGTGTCCTACTACAACAACGCCGCGCACGGCGGGTCGTTCACCGGGATGCCCACACTGACCGGCGAAGTGCCGTCACGCTGGGGCCTGAAAGGCACGGAGGATCTCGGCGGCGGCTACCAGGCCTTCTTCGTACTCGAAAACGGCTTCCAGCCCGGCACCGGCGCGCTGAACTACGGCGGCCGTCTGTTCGGGCGACAGGCGAACGTGGGCGTCAACAGCCCCTTCGGCGCGCTGACGCTCGGCCGCCAGATGAACATGTCGATGATCGTGCTGACCAATGCCGACGTGATCGGTCCGTCGATTCATTCGATGGCGGATTTCGACTCCTATCTGCCGAACGCGCGCAGCGACAACGCGATCGGCTACAAGGGTACGTTCCACGGCGTGACGCTCGGCGCCACCTACAGCTTCGGCCGCGACGCGGCCGGGCCGGCAGGACCGTCGGCGACGGGCTGCGCCGGACAGGTGCCCGGCGATATCGTCGCGTGCCGCCAGTACACGGCGATGCTCGCCTATGACGCGAGCAATTTCGGGCTGGCCGCGTCGCACGACGTGATGCGCGGCGGCGGCGGCGCGCTCGCGCCGCTGAACAATCCGGCCTACACCGACACGCGCGACATTGTCGCCGGCTACGTGAAGATCGGGCCCGCGAAACTGGGCGCCGGGTGGATCCGCCGCAACCTCGCGGCAGCCGCACACCTGCAGGCCGACATCGTGTTCGCGGGCGGCACGTATTACGCGACGCCCTACCTCGCGCTCGACCTGCAGGGCGTGCGTTACCTGCAACGCCGCGAAAACAGCGAAGGCACGAATGCCACGCTGCTCGTCGGGCGCGCGAACTATTTCCTGTCGAAGCGGACGACCGTCTATACGTCGGTGGGCTACATGTTCAACAGCCAGCTGGCCGCGAACGCGGTCGCGGCCGGCGGGACGGTCGGCACCGGGATGAATCAGCTCGGCGTGATGGCCGGCATCCAGCAGAAGTTCTGATTGCGGGACACAGCTGATCGGTCAATCGGCGAGCCGGTGGGGCGAGCGCTTCAACACGGGCAGTACCGGGGCGTTGATATGGCTTTTGGCCGGCCTCCCGTATTTAGTACGGGACAGTGTAGGGTCCGTTCCGGGGATGGATGACGATGGAAATATGTACGATCACAAAGTTCTGTGGTTCTGCATTAGATCACGACCAGATTGCCATGCGCATCCCACGTGTACTGCTCGAAGTCGTTCGCGTTGCCCATGCCCGGCGCCCCATCCAGCAGATACCCGAAGCGCTATGCCAACACCTTCCCAAATGAGCGACACGTCCAACTCATCCCTTATAAATCGACGGTTTCTCGCCTGCGGCACGCGCTTCCCAATTTCTATTCCACGAATCAACCCGCCAACGATAATAAAAACCAAGCGCCCCCATTCTCATGTTGCCCACATAGTGCCCCCCTAGATGAAGAGCCCTATACTCTTCATCGGTAACAGGAATGTTATTTATCGTTGACTTGCCGTCGAAAACATCTACCCGCGGACCATATCGTCGACGCGGCTCAATTTTTTCTACCCTCCCCTTAGCCAAGCGAATTTCCTGGCCAGAAAAAATCGCATTAATGAAATCCGTGTATCCCATTCCAGCCAACCCCAAAAGTAGAGATGAAAAACTCACAAAAACGACCAATCCAAATGTTTTCATCTTACCCCTACAGTTCACGCGCCCCCGAACAAACCAAAACACAATAACGAAAACCACATCGGCGAAAAAACCAAAACCGGAATTACAATCTCTCGCATCGATGCATTCGACGTTGTCAACAGCATTAGCCCGAACGAACACACAAGATACACGTTCATTATAAAACCAATCAAATAATTCCATTCCCCACCATCAAGCCCCCTCTGTTTACGAAGCTTCCCTATCAAAGCATGCGCCTTTCGGATATCGTCTTGAAAGATGAATCCAGCCATTTCATTCTCATATAAAATTCCGGCAGAAAAATCCGCCAGATAAATCAACTTACCGAATTATTTAAAACCAGATGCGGATGCTGCCTTTCCTATAGCCGACGTAAACATCGAATTAGCAAATCCCGTCGCGGCCCCGGAATAAATATTATTGACTGCGCTCACCATCTTTGCACCGACGCCGCTGACATTGCTTGCCACTGAAATCGCCTTGCCTATCCCCGGTGCCGCAGTGAGTGAGCCAGCCAGAATACTCGCGGCCACCATCTGATTCGTTGATATCGAGCCAGGACTTACAGCTGCCTTTACACCTTCCCCAGCTGCACCGAGCGCGAATAGAGACCCCACTTCCAATTTCATAGTTGTTGATGCAACATTCTGGCCGGTCTTTGTTGCAAGTTGAACACCCGCACTGGCTGCCTTCCCTGCGACAGGGCCTGCCATAGCACCAACAAAAAAATCAACCCCAACATTCTTTGCAAGCGTATATGGATTTTGCTCCCCTGTTACCCAATTTGCGCTGAGCCCTATGCCAGCATTGAGCGCCCCCATAACAATGTTGACGGCCCATTCCCCGTTCGGATCAATATTGTTAATAGGATTATTCCCCACATACGCATACCAATTCAGGTCATCCTTATACCCAATCGGATCCGTCTGCAAGAACCGCCCCAGCGCCGGCGAGTACATCCGCGCCTTGTAGTAATACAAACCCAGCGGCGCCAGATACTGCTGTCCCGTATAACCGAACCGCGACGCCGGCGTCCCGTCCGTCTCCCCGAACGGCCCATACGCCTGACTACTCGTCGTCGCCCCGCTGCTGTTCGCCAGCGCGACCACACTCCCCTGCTGGTTCGCATACATCCAGT
>NZ_CAJPGQ010000076.1:0-15526 GCF_905339595.1 Burkholderia sp. BCC1977 | reverse complement strand
GACACCCGGCGAATACGCGAGCGCGAGGTCGCGCTGGTTGATCATCTGCTTGGTCGGGGCGATCGCGATCTTCCCGGGGGTCGGGAATTCGTGATAGTCGAGCGCGGCTTCGCGAATTTTTTCTCGTGGAGATGCCATTGTTATTTTACTTCCATGAAAATTTCAAATTGAACATCACTTCAGCCACGGTCTTTTCGAAAAATATTCATATTCGAAATCAGATATCTCGTCAAGACATTGGAGTGTCGCAGCAACATCATCCAAGCCATTCATCATCCGATCCCTTTCCTTTCGACCAAACTCGAATGGCGCTGAAAACCCGCCTGAGCCGGTAACGATCTGCGAATTTAGATCAACGGTCAATTCATAACCGTCTGTCATCTCGATCAAATTTAACAAATCAACCACGACATTCGATGCCAGCACAACTGGGAGCAACCCTATTTTCTTGCAATTATTCTGAAATATATCGGCGAAGCTCTTCGCTATAATCACGTCAAACCCGAACTGCTGCAATGCCCACGGCGCGTGCTCCCGAGAGCTCCCACACCCGAAATTGCTCCCAGAAACCAGAATACTAGCCCCTTGATAGCGCCTCTTATTAATTATGAATTCTTTTCGTAGAACCCGCATCTCAGGCGGCTTTCCAAAATATCCAGGATCTTCAAATCTCCACTCGTCGAACAGATAGGGGCCGAATCCAGTTCTAGCAATTGACTTCATGAACTGCTTTGGCATGATCGCATCCGTATCCACATTGTCGCGATCGAGGGGAACAGCCAGTCCGGTGTGAATGGTAAATTTTTTCATTCAATCCTCGCCCAACCACTGTCTGACATCAACAAATCTACCTTCGATTGACGCTGCCGCGGCCATTAACGGACTTACAAGATGCGATCGCCCGCCGGCACCCTGTCGACCTTCAAAATTACGATTGGAAGTCGAAGCCACTCGCTCGCCTGGATTAAGACGATCCGCATTCATGCCGAGGCACATGGAACAACCCGGCTCTCGCCACTCGAATCCTGCTTGCTTGAATATCTGATCGAGGCCTTCTCGCTCAGCTTGCCTCTTCACGTCACTCGAGCCCGGCACAACGAGCGCCGCCTTAATTCTGCTTGCCACCTTGCGATTCATTTTTTTTAGCAGCATCGCCGCCGAGCGAAGATCCTCGATTCGACCATTCGTACAGGAGCCAATAAAAATCTTGTCGATCTCTATATCTCCGATAGGCATACCGGGCCGGAGATTCATGTACTCCATGGCCAATTGATACGCCTTTCGCTTGGATGCATCCTTGAAAATCAGCGGATCCGGGACCACTCCGTCAACTCCGCACACCATCTCCGGAGACGTCCCCCATGTCACTTGGGGTGAAATGTCGGATACGTCGATCTCGATCTCTTGATCAAAACGAGCGCCGGCATCTGATTTGAGTTGCGCCCATTCACTCGCGGCTTTATCCCACTCCGCGCCACGCGGCGCAAGCGGACGCCCCTTGCAATATGCAAGCGTGGTGTCATCCACCGCAACGATCCCCGACCGGGCGCCAGCTTCAATCGACATATTGCAGAGAGTCATCCTGGCCTCCATCGTCAATGCGTCGACGACAGGACCGCAGTACTCGATCGTATAACCGGTAGCGCCTGCTGTACCAATACGTCCGATCATTACAAGTGCAAGATCTTTCGCACTACACCCTCGGGGCATGTTCCCGCTGAACCACACGCGCATGCTCTTGCTCTTTTTAACAATGATGGTTTGCGTAGCAAGTACGTGTTCGATCTCCGATGTTCCAATTCCGAATGCCAGCGCTCCAATGGCGCCGTGTGTGCTGGTATGGGAATCGCCGCATACGATGGTCATGCCAGGAAGTGTTGCCCCCTTCTCCGGGCCGACCACATGAACAATACCTTGATCGAAATGCTCCATTCCATAATGTTCGATACCGTTACTTTCACAATTTGTTCTCAGTGCATTTGCCTGGATCGTGAAGCTCTCGTCGACGACGGGAATCGCCCGATCAGTTGTCGGAACGATATGATCGACCATGGCTATGGTCGAGCGAGGCCGCCAAACGACTCGCCGCTCCAATCGAAGAGACTCGAATGCTTGTGGACTTGTAACTTCATTCACCAGGTGGCGGTCAACATAAAGCAGCGATGAACCATCTGGCTCATTCCGTATAACGTGAGAGTCAAATAACTTATCATACAAAGTCTGCCCCATCATTACTCCCCGAACAATGAATTACCCATGAATACAATCGTCATGCTCGTTAGTGAGATGATGACGTGCGTCGAATTTTCTCGGATGCTTCAGAAAGATTGCTCCATGGTTTTTTCCCGGGAGCGTACCGCTCTCGAATAAATGCGGCGACGTCAGCAATCTGCTGATCGTCGAGCGCATCCCTGAAACCCGGCATGTAACCCAGCTGTTCGGTAGCAGGAGTATTGATCCCATCCATAATGACTCGCATGAGGTTGTCCGGACTGTCCAGGGCTACGCTAGTATTCAATCCCATCAATGGCCGGACTCCGAAATGACCTACGCCGCCGGCCTCCGCGTGACAAACAGCGCATGCCGTCTCGAATATTCGTTGCCCATTTTCCGCACCGATCAGTGGAAGCGGTTTCGATTGCGAACGTAGATCGCTATCGTCTCGCGCCACCGCGGCCGAAACACCGCTAGATGTCGCAGAAAGAGACGCAAGATAGTGGGCAATGGCCCGCACATCCGACTCCGGCAGTTTTGACAATCCGGCGACCACCGGCGCCATGGGACCGGCAGCCACTCCGTGGCGCTCTGAAAACCCCGTCCTCAGATACGCATACAGTTCGTCTTCACTCCAGGACTGCGGCGCGGTTCCGGGCAGAAGGGATGGAGCAATCCACCCTTCTGCAACTCCGCCCGATAGATACGTTGATCCCCTCTTCTCGGCCCCCATCGCATTTCGCGGGGTATGACATGCGCCACAGTGTCCGGCTCCATCGACCAAGTACTTCCCGCGATTCCACTGCGCAGACTGAGTTGAATCTATCTGGTAGGGTCGCGAATCCAGGAACAACCAGTTCCAGCCAGACACGAGATTTCTTATACCGAACGGCAGGGGAAGTCGGGTTTCAGGGGGGCGATGCTTAACCGCCGGCTCGTTCATCAGATAGGCATAAAGGGCCAGCATGTCCCCTTCACTCATCTTTGCAAATGACGGGTATGGAAATGCCGGATAGAGGTGTTGCCCATCCTGAGCGATCCCGTAGCGCATGGCTCGAGCAAAGCTTTCATATGTCCACGCCCCAATTCCCGTTTCCTTGTCTGGGGTAATGTTGGTCGTGTATATCGTTCCGAAGGGCGTATCGAGCGCCAAGCCTCCCGCATTAACAGCACCACCAGGCGCGGTGTGGCAGACGGCGCAGTCACCCTGCAGCGCAATCTGTCGACCGCGATCGATAGTTTCAGCGCTCCATCGAACGGAGTCTTCCCCCGCCCCACTGGGTGGGAGCGGTCGTGCACCAATCGTCAGGCCTGCGATTAGCGCCGCGACTCCTGCCATGGCGGTGCCACCGCCAAATAAGCCGAGGCGTTTCCACCAACTTCGAGAAGTTCTGGACCCTGATGTGGCCGGATCGTCCGCTAACGGCGCATGCTGGTCGTCAGTTTCACTCCGTGGAATTCGAGGCTGAATAGGCAGTTCGCGAAATCTGACGCCTGTCGCGTCGAACAGAGCATTGACGATCGCGGCCGCAACTGACGCGGAAATCCGGGTAGCCCTGTGTTTACTTGTGTCCGACACCTCGAGAAGCGATGCCAATGCGGTTTGTGAATCGCCGTGTGATGCTTGCTGGTATACGACAGGTACCTGACTATCTCCGCACTCGTCAAAGGCAGTCTGTGCCGCCCAGTTCCGTCCGGTCACCATTTTGATGGCGGCTTCAATTTCTCCACACGGCAACCCCTTCGCAGTTGCAACTCCAGGCTTACCGCGGATGCTCCCGGCAACCACTCGATCTACAACAATCTCTCCCGTCCGTTGACTAATCCGAACGTCGATAATCCACGCCGCCCATTCATCGACGACTAACTCCCTCTCCAACGAACGCGCACCGTACGACGCATCAGCAGGGCTCGCGAAACTCTCCCGCGCCGCCGCCCTCGACTTCCCGGTAATTTTGTCCAACGCGATTCCACGACCGGCCAGCCAGTCGCGCTCAATCGGTTGACTAGTCTTGCCAGAGGCTGCCCAGGCAGCTCTTTCGGCAACTGCACGGAGCACTGCGACAGCGCCCGAGTCTCGTTCAGCATCGAGGTGCGCCAAACGGTATTCAACCGGATCCATTGACGACCGGAACGCGAGTTCGTCAATGGCAGACTCGCGCGCAAACGTATGTGCTCCGATAGAAGATTCGGTTGCCGGATGCCAATCTTCGCGCCTGCTTCGGTAGCGATACAGCGGCTCCGGTACCGAGTCGAATCGGCTTAGTGATCGCCCGTCCCGAGAACACAGCCAGGCTCGGTAGTCGACACCGAGCAGGTCGCCCCCTGGGCCGGTTGACGCGAGCACCTTCACGAGAATGGCCCCATCCTCAACTGCCCCGGGCCTGAAAATTGGCCAACGATAGGGGATCCCATCCGGTGTGGAACGAAAAGTATCGAGAGATCGCGGCTCCACTTCCAACCGCGTCGTGACCTCGCCACCGTTCCCTGCGATCCACGTCTTCATACATTTACTTTGATTGAAAGCTGTACATTTGGACAGCTCGTCGCACCGCATGCAGAATCTCTACATGCGCTCCGCAGCGGCACAAGTTGAACTTCAATGCCTCTTTGATTTCCGCGTCGCTTGGGCACGGATTACTCGCAAAGAGCGCAACGGTACTGATGATCATTCCGTTAAGACAGTACCCGCATTGAGCGGCCTGCTCCTCTACAAACGCACTTTGAACCGGATGAAGTGATGAGCGCGACCCCAAACCTTCGATGGTCGTGACGTTGCGGTCACGAGCGACTCTTACCGGGACGACGCAGGATCTTGTGGGTACGCCATCAACCAGAACGCTGCATGCGCCGCATTGACCCACACCGCAACCGTACTTCGGTCCATTGAGCCCCATATCGTTTCTGAGTACATAAAGTAGAGGCGTCTCTGGACTGGCTTCTTCGACTATGACATCGATGCCATTGACCACCATTCGCAGCGGGTCGTCGTTCGTTGACTGCATCGCAATCCTCAAATAGCTGTCGTTTCCGCCACCAAGTCCACCGCGACATCGGCTGGCCGTCTGGGCGACGACACGATGCACCTCACCTGCTACTCCAGATCGGAGCAACCGGGCCATCGCTAGACCCGCAAGAGCCGCGCGGGAACTTTATTTAGTGTACGCACCATAAAAATACCATGTCGCACGAAGTGACACGATCGCAGAATTCACGGAAATTGTGGACTAACAAGACATTCCAGGGCTAGTAGGTATTTGTCGTTAGTTGTGTAGATACAGAGCATACGCTATTCTTAGTCGTGCAGCACCAACGTCTGATGGCGAAAATCCTCGCGAGACTGCCAAGCAGATCCACCAGAACGACCAGCGCCACCGTGCCGCGTACGCCTCATCGGAGAAGAAATGGGACTGAACTATCTGTACGGAGCAAACATCTCCGCCAACGGTATTCGTCAGCACTATCTGAGATTCGGTGGACAACAACCGCCACGTGGAGAACGCCCCGCCCTTGTCGTCATTCCCGGGATCACCAGCCCTGCCGCATCGTGGGGTTTCGTTGGCGAGGTTCTGGGAGAGCACTTCGACACTTATGTCACTGACGTGCGTGGAAGAGGTCTCTCCGAAGCATCATCGACACTTGATTACAGCCTAAAGGCGCAAGCGGATGATCTTCTTGCGCTTGTTGATGCGCTGGCCTTACAGAACTACTCGTTCGTCGGACATTCGATGGGCGCTAGGATTGCCGCGAGAGCAGCACGTCACCGGCCGGCCGGCCTTCGGTCCGTGGTGTTGGTCGATCCGCCCGTTTCCGGCCCTGGCAGGCGACCGTACCCATCGCCGCTCCAGCCATATCTTGATGCGCTGAGCGTGGCACGTGATGGCACTGATGCCGAGGGAATGCGTCGATTCTGTCCCACCTGGACCGAATCGCAGAGGCAGGTCCGTGCGGAATGGCTACACACGTGCGACGAGCGAGCGGTGATCGCCACCCACGAAGGTTTTCACCAGGATGACTTCCACAGCGATGTTGCGGGCCTAGCGTCTCCGGCGCTCTTAATCACCGCGGAGTTTGGGGACGTCGTAAGAGATGAGGACGTTCACACGCTGCAGGAACTCCTGCCCTCATTACGCCACGCCCGGGTCAGAAACGCAGGCCACATGATTCCATGGGACAACGCAGAAGGTTTTTATGAGGCATTCGGCTCCTTCCTAGGAACCGAGATTCTTCCGTCTCGCGCCTCAGATTCGTAGAACGGCCAACATCGTGCGCGAAACAAAGTCGATTATTCAGGAGATTTCGATGGCAATCAGCGACTACCAATTGATCGAAGCCTGGAAACAGGTCTTGCAACTATCCAAGTTAAAACAAGGGGAAGCGGTCACCATCCTGACCGGTGCGGCGACTCACCCGCAAACCCTCTCCTGTGCGATTGTCGCCGTCCAATCACTGGGAGGCATTGTCAACCGCCTGGATTTGCCTCCCATCAACGGAGAGAAGGCATTTAGCCGCGATCCATTCTCCTATCTCGGAACGACGCCGTTGTCCGGAAATCCCGCCGCGATCGCCGCGCTCAAGGCCAGCGGCTTGGTCATTGACCTGATGGCCCTGCTGTTCTCGCCAGAGCAACTCGAGATACTTAAATCCGGCACGCGTATTCTTCTTGCTGTCGAACCGCCGGAGGTACTTGCGCGCATGGTTCCTACACTCGAAGACCGAGAGCGAACGATTGCAGCCCGGGAAAAGATTCGAGTCGCCAAGGAAATGCGCGTTACCTCGTCGGCCGGAACCTCCATCGTCTGTCCGATGGGCGACTTCGAACCGATTGCGGAGTACGGGTTTGTCGATGAACCTGGGCGCTGGGACCATTGGCCAAGCGGCTTCGCGCTGACGTTTCCAAATGATCGAAGCGTCAGCGGCACGATCGTCATCGACCGTGGCGATATTCTGCTGCCGCAAAAAAAGTATCTCAGCGAGCCGATTCGTCTCGTCATCGAAGATGGGTATGCAATTGAAATCGAAGGTGGAATGGAGGCCGCGCTGCTCCGTGACTACATGGAAACCTTTGATGACCCGGAGGCATTTGCAATTTCGCACATCGGCTGGGGTCTGCAGCCGCGGGCCCGATGGTCGACACTTGGCCTGTACGACAGGGAAGCCATGATCGGCCAGGATGCGCGCGCCTTCGAAGGGAATTTCCTGTTCTCGCTAGGCCCGAACAACGAGGCCGGCGGGAGCCGCACGACCACTTGCCACATTGATATTCCGCTGCGTAACTGCACGGTGAGTCTGGATGACACGGTTGTCGTTCGCAACGGAAAGGTTGTTTGAAGCATTACTATTTTCAAGGCTATCAACATGACTCAGTCAGAACACCCCGAAGCTAACGTTTACGAACGACAAGGATTTCGCACATCGCTTCCCGTAAAAGGAAACGTCGCGCTGCTCATCATCGACTTTGTCGTAGGGTTCAACAAACCCGATACCTTGGGTGGCGGGAACATCGCGCCCGCCATCGCTCGGACCGTCGATGCCCTGGCAGCAGCCCGCGAGAACGGCTGGCCCGTGGCCCACAGCAGGATCGTATTCGCGGCCGATGGTAGCGACGATAATGTGTTTTCGCTCAAGGTCCCGAGCTTGGCAAAGCTCAGTGAGGATAACCCTGACAGCGCGATCGTCCCCGAACTGGCACCGCGATCGGGCGAACTCATCATCCGCAAGCAAGTGCCTTCTGTCTTCATCGGCACCCAGTTTCTATCGTGGCTGAATCAACGGTCGATCCAAACCCTTCTTGTGGCAGGCTGCACAACGAGTGGCTGTGTGCGCGCCAGCGTCGTCGACGCCATGTCGTACGGGATCAGGCCCGTCGTCCTGACTGACTGCGTCGGGGATCGAGCAATCGCTCCCCACGAGGCGAGCCTTTTCGACATGCAACAGAAGTACGCCGCGGTGCTGCCGTTAAGCGAAGCGCTCAAGGCGATCGAGCAGTCAAACCAGCCCTGAGGGCATGTCGAACGAAGAAATCGCGAGTAGCGAGAGGCCCCGACTCCGCTACTCGCGCGCTCCCGCTCGAACCACAAAGCCATTCCGAGAACACCATGGAGAGTACAACTTGGATCGAGCCCCCATTGACTTCATGAACTGCCGGCGGGACGACCTCACATGTCCGGACTCGCATCGATCATCTTCTTCAGTAGATACTGAAGCGCAACTCGCTCACCTGGAGAAAGATTGCCGTATGTCAGATCGGTAACCTCATGCGCAAAGGGGATGGTTTTGTCTAGGAGCTTCTCACCGTCTTTCGTCATGTTGACCAATGATTTTCGGCCATCCTCCGGGTCAGACGAAATCTCGACAAGCTTTCTGGCCTTCAAGCGATCAACGACACCACGGATGGTAGCTTGGTCAATCGCGGTTACCTTGACAATCTCGTTCAGCGACCGGCCTGGCTGTTCCCGCACCGCACAAAGCGTAACCAACTGCGCCGCTGTCAGATCTGAGTCGGGTATGACCTTCTGAAAAATCGCGGCATGCCGTTGATATGCCTTACGAAGGAGGTGTCCGACCTGATCAAAGTAGATGTAAGGATCTTTCGAAGCCGCCATGGCTGGATGAATTGAAGTGAGAGACAGGCACCAGTGTACACCCTCGATAGCAATGTACACGCAGTAGATTCTCGTGTAGAAATCTGCTTGGATAGCTGTCTTGCATCAATATACTTTGTATGCACTATAGTTTAGAGATCGATCAGCGTTCCGATCGTATGCATCGCATCGTCGGTAAATCCTGGTGTCCCAATTCATGAAGAACATCCTCTTTCTGAAATGCAGTCCCCACGGTGACGCCTCCCTCGGCACTCATCTGGCACAGGACATCATCGGCCAGATGCTTGGTGGTCACCCGAATGCGAACGTGGTATCTCGAGACCTCGGCGCAAGCCCTCTCCCCGCACTCACCGGCGAGTATGCGATGGCCGTTACGAACGCCAAGCATTATTCCGAAAGCCATGCGCTGTCCGTTTCCGAAGAATTGATCACGGAGCTTGAGCGTTGCGATTTCTTATTGATCAGCACACCAATGCATAATTTTTCGGTGCCGGTCTCGCTGAAAACATGGCTCGACTACGTACTCCGTATCGGCAGAACCTTCAAGCGCACGCCTGAGGGCAAGGTGGGACTTCTGCAAGACAGACCAACCCTCGTTCTTGTCCGATCAGGCAGCCCCTGTTCGGGCGACCTTGCCCGGCAACCTGATTTTCTTACACCGTATTTACGTCACACACTGGCGTGCCTTGGAATCGCGACATTCGACTTTCACTATCTACCCGGTTTGATGCCCAGTTCTGACGAGGTCATCGCATTCCGTCAGTCAATAGTAGCGTCTCCGGTCTTATCGAATTTCACGGCAATACCAACATGAACGCATCTCGCATGAACTACGCGGAGCTCTCACCCGAGGCCTACCAAGGGTTTATCCAGACAAAAAAGGCATTGGGCAGAAGCACCCTCGGCAAGCCGTTGATAGAGCTGGTAAACTTGCGAGTTTCTCAAATCAACGGATGTGCATACTGCCTTTGCCTGCACGCAAAATCCCTTCGCGACGAGGGGTATCCGGAAGAAAAACTCGATAGTCTTGCCGGTTGGCGTGTCAGCGCGCTGTACAGCGATCGTGAACGCGCCGCACTCAACTGGGCCGAATCGATGACGCTTGTTGCGGAAACACACGCGCCAGATTCCCAATTCTCAACTCTGAAGAAACATTTCAACGATTCGGAAGTATCGGATCTTTGCTTCGTCGTTTCGTTGATGAATGCCCTGAATCGCATGGCCATCGCGATGCGCAAGTGACGCTCGACGCAGCCGACGAGGTATCAAAGATCGGATCAAAGGTGCGGATGATTCCCTGAACTCGCTAGCCATCAAGAGTGAGCAAGCTTATTTAAGGGTCTGATGATAAATAAATATGTGTACGCTTTAAATTTGCCCTGTACACACCCACGGCCGACACCGAGGAATGGCTTCAGTACTTACGCACATGCCTCCGTCAGATGCTCGAATGACACGAACAGTCGACTTCGCCTGCTGGGAGAGACCCTAGGCGAGAAAGTTTGAAAAACAATTACGTGTACTCTATAGTATTGAGACGGCAGTTTGTTCTGCCAGCTCCCTCCGCCAATGCACCTTTCTTCGTACGATAAAAATGCCCTTCGCGTCACCCGACAGTCTGGACGAAGCTTTAGAACTGTACGCAAACGGCAGTTGGCGCCTCCTCGCGGGGGGATCCGACTTGTTTGCGCAAGTGGACCTGCGGCCAACCACGGTAGGCTGGCTCAGTCTGTCCGAGATTCCTGAACTGAAGGGGATTTCGGAACGCGGGGAACACATTGAAATTGGTGCGCTAACGACTTGGGCCGAGATTGAACGAAGCCCGTTGGTGCCGGCAATGCTCGCGGAAGCCGCCGCGTCAATCGGATCTCATCAGATCAGGTGGCGCGCCACGATCGGCGGCAATATCTGCAACGCCGCCCCGATAGCAGATGGCCTTCCGGCGCTCTTTGCGCTGAACGCCAACGTCACTCTTGCATCGATACACGGGATCCGCATTCTACCAATAGACGAATTTGTCCTTGGGCGCCGTACGACCGCGCTTCACGCTGACGAGGTCCTGATCAGTATCGGCTTTCGCCGAGCCAGCGTGAATGAAGGTTCGATCTATCGAAAGTTCAGCAATCGTGAGGGCGTGACATTGGCCATCACATCACTTGCAATGAAAATAGATTGGCGAGAAGACGTGGCGGACGACATCCGCGTCGTCGTCGGTGGCGCCTCCGAAGCGCCCCGTCATTTGCAGTCTTTGGAAGCGTGCCTGCCTGGAAGGTCCGTGCGCGACCTCGAGCATGCTCTCGCCGATGCGCAATGGGCTCAAGAACTCAGTCCCATCGACGACCTTCGAGGTACCAAGGCATTTCGCCTGCACATTGCGGGCGTGCTACTACATCAATCACTGTCTGATCTGATAGCAAAACGCGAGAGGCACATGTCATGAAAGATCGGGTTCAGTCCGTGATCCTTTACCGCAAAAGCGACGAACAAGGTCTCACGAAAACACGGTGTTCCGTCAATGGAAAGGTTACGGAGTTGCCTGAGGACTGTGGCATGAGGCTCTCCACGTTTCTGCGTGACGAGCAGCACTTGTGCGGAACAAAAATCGGATGCGGCCAGGGGGACTGTGGTGCATGCTCGGTTCTTGTGGACGGTGTGGCAACCTATTCCTGTATCACTCCCGTCGGCCACGTTGCTGGGCGTAGTGTTGTGACGATCGAGGGCGTCGCCGAAATGACACGATGCGGCGAACGGTTGCAACAAGCCTTCCTCGCCAACCAGGCGGTGCAATGCGGATTCTGCACGCCCGGGATGATTGTGACCGCGGCCGGTGCAATCGATCGAAATGAATTGCATACGCCTTTCGACGTGAAGCAACACCTTTCTGGCGTCCTTTGTCGCTGCACTGGGTACACGAAGGTAATCGATGCAGTACTGTCAGTCGCAACGGGCACAGACAAACCACTTCCTTCGAAACCATCGATCGGCGAAGCGGTCGGCTCCTCCGTGGCACGCCTTGACGGTGCGGGGAAGATTCACGGCACCGAGCATTTTGGCTCCGACGGATTCCCTCCGAATTCTCTGTTCGCGAGGGCCATCCGCGCTCCATTTCACCGAGCTCGCTTTAGAATTGGCGACGTTGAGACATTCAAGGCACGGCACCCCGGTGTTCTACAGGTTCTGACTGCGCGAGACGTCCCGCTCAACATCCAGGGAGCGCCCGCCCCGTATACGGATCAACCTGTTCTCGCCGAAGAAGAGACACGGTATTTCCTCGAAGCAGTTGCGCTTATCGTCGCGACCCGCGAATGCATGGAGAAACTCGATCTGAGCGAGTTTCCTGTCGAATGGGAAGAGCTGCCGCCGTTGCTGACGGTACCGGCCGCCACTGATCCACTGGCGTATCGACTCCACGATGAGCGGCCCGGAAATATCCTGATACACGGACTGGTTCATCGAGGCAATGTATCTGAAGCCATGTCATCACTTCCCTATGTTGCGAGCGGAAAGTTCGAAAGCAGCTTCGTGGAACATGCTTATCTCGAGCCTGAAGCAGGATGGGCTGTGCGCTCCCGCGACACGATTGCCGTGTACTCGCCTACTCAAGCCCCCCACGCACATCGGTTTGACGTGGCCCGGATGCTTGAAATACCAGAGGAAAATGTCTATTGCCGACCTACCGCGGTCGGCGGTGGATTCGGCGGCAAACTCGACACGACGGTGCAGACCCTGGTCGCGCTAGCCGCATGGAAAAACGACGTCCCGGTTGCAATGACGTGGACGCGCGAAGAGTCCATCGCAAATTCGACAAAGCGACATCCAGCCATTATTCGATCCGCAATCGGAGCAAATGCAAACGGAGACATTGTCGCCGTCGACTTCTCTGGCGACTACAACACCGGCGCATACGCATCGTGGGGGACTTCCGTCGCAAATCGCGTCCCTGTGCATGCTGGCGGCCCATACAGGGTTCCGCATTATTCGGCGAAGACGCGAGCCGTACATACGAACATTACTCCTGCAGGAGCGTTTCGCGGGTTTGGCGTGCCGCAGACGATTTTCGCTCAAGAGCAACTGATCGACGAACTGGCCAGGATGACGGGAACCGACCCACTGGAGTTTCGCCTGAGAAACGCATTGCGTCCCGGAGATACCATCCCTACCGGGCAACGGCTGGACGAGAGCGTTGGCATCGTCGAATGCCTCGAGCGGCTTCGGCCCGAGTGGGCAGCCCTTCGGGACAAAGTGAACTTGAAGAACGCCGCGGCTGCGCAAACGTCTATTCGTTACGGCGTTGGTATGGCCGCATTTTTCTACGGGTGCGGCAACACCGCATTGACGAACCCCTCGACCATCCGCATCGGACTTAAGCGCGACGGCAAGGTCTATCTTCATCAGGGTGCCGTCGACGCCGGGCAAGGTTCGAACACCGTCATACCTTCGATAGCGGCCGATGCACTCGGCATACCTCTACATGACCTTCGGATCATCGGTCCCGCGACTGAACTGACGCCCGATTGCGGTAGAACGTCGGCATCCCGGCAAACGTTCGTCACCGGCAAGGCAGCGTTCCAGGCAGCAAAATCACTGCGCCGGCAAATTTGCAGATTGCTGTCAGTCGAGGACGACTGCCGACTGGAATTTTGGCAAGGAAACGTCATCGCCTATTCGAACGGCGTAAGGCATATATCTGCGTTAGGGCAGCTTCCTATCGACGAGTGGGGCTACGTCATGCGAGGCGAAGAGCGTTTCGATCCGCCCTCCACCGCGCTTGACGAGAATGGCCAAGGCTCTCCGTACGCCGTCTACGCGTTTGGAGCACAGGTTGCCGAAGTCTCGGTGGACTGCAGCACCGGGCAGGTAAAGGTTCTCCGGGTAATCGCGGCTCATGACGTCGGACGGATCGTGAATCGAACCCTGCTTGAAGGGCAAATCGAAGGTGCCGTAGCCCAAGGCGTCGGAATGGCATTGATGGAAAAATTTGTTCCGGGAGTCAATAACAATTTCCACGACTATGTCATTCCTACGTCGCTGGACGTACCGGAAGTCGTGTGCATGTTCGTGGAAGCAAGCAGTTCGATCGGCCCATTTGGCGCAAAAGGCATCGGTGAACCCGCCTTGGTACCCACGTGCGCCGCGATACTCAACGCCATATACGACGCAACCGGAGCCAGAATTCATCAAATCCCTGCAACACCCCCGGTTGTCATCGAGGCGTTGGAGGCCAGCCGCTCGACGAAGTCGGCGACACGGAACCACGAACCCTAATTTGCCCCTGACCAACAGACTGTTCCATCGGAACTTATATGCGGTGCGCGCCCGTACTTGTCGAAAGGCCGTCCAGTTGTCGATAAGAGCGGGATCTGCGCCCGCTGCAACCCTATGGCACGCGTATGAGCGAACGATCCAACGATGAAGATTCGGCGGACCGTGCTTCCGCATATCTGAACTCACGTTCCAGTGACTTCCTCCCGGAGTGCAACATGCGCCCGTTTAACATTCGGCAGCTTGATCACATTGTGCTTCGCGTAAGCGATCTTCAGCGCAGCATCGACTTCTACCAAGATGTGCTCGGCTGCACTGTCGAGCGCCATCGTGAAGACCTCGGCGTGGTGCACATGCGCGCGGGCGCATCGATGATCGACCTTGTCGATATCAATGGTTCGATCGGACGACAAGGGGGAGCGTCGGCCGAAAGGGAACGACGCAATGTCGACCACTTTTGCTTGCGAATAGATCCCTTTGATGAAAACCACTTAATCGCTTATTTCGAACGTCATGGGCACCCCTCCGATGACGCCGTGATGCGATACGGTGCGGAGGGAACGGGGTTGTCGCTCTATTTTTTTGATCCGGACGGCAATCAAGTCGAATTGAAAGGTCCTTCAGTGCCGGAATAGTGCTGCGACAGTAACCTCCCCGGCCATTCCAGCCGTCCGATGACTATTCGGCGCTGCTTCCGATCATCTTCCGCAGCAGGAAAACCAGCGCGACCCGCTCTCCCGCGTTGAGCGCACCGAACGTGCGTTCAGTCACATGCATCGCAAACGGAACCGTCCGCTCAATTAGCGCAAGGCCTGACGGTGTTGCCTGCACCAGCAGTTTGCGCCCATCTCGGGGATTGTGCGTCACCCGGATAAGCGATTTCGCTTTCAGGCGCTCCACTACTCCTCTGATAGTCGCTTGATCGATTGCCGTTGCCTTGACGATGTCATTCAGAGAGCACGCGCCGCGCTCCTTCACAACACACAACGCAACGAACTGCGCACACGTCAGATCGGAATCCGGGATCGCCTCCTGAAAGATCGCGACGTGCAACTGATAGGCGCGGCGCAGAAGATGGCCGACGTGATCATGAAAATCGTAGGAATCCGTGTTAGCAGGCATTGGCGGAAGCAAATCGAGGACGTTTCTGGAATATATGAAGTGTACACTCTCAACATCCAATTCCATCCATGTAGTCCGAAACGATGTGCGATCGTCGCCAACATCAATACAAGACATACCCATTATCCCACCAATGCTTAATCACTTACTTGAGATACCTAAGGGAGCGAAACGATCCTCAATCTTCACATGTAGCGTATACACTTATACAGTGACCAATACGTCCACTGCTCGCCGCTCCCCTCATTCTTCATTCCATCAAGGATATCCATATCGTACATGCAAGCATCTCAAGTGGCGCCTGATGCAGTCGGTGTAACCGA
>NZ_CAJPGQ010000075.1:0-15527 GCF_905339595.1 Burkholderia sp. BCC1977 | reverse complement strand
GCGTTGATCTCTTTCATCACGTCCAGCTCGAGATCGCGCTCGGCAAGCATCTTCTTCAGCCGCGCATTCTCTTGCTCGAGTTGCTTGAGTCGCTTCACGTCGGCAGCCTCCAGCCCGCCGAAATGTTGTCGCCAGTTGTAAATGGTTTGCTCGCTGACCCCGTGCTTCTTCGCCACCTCTGCGACGGGCGCCTTGTCCGCCTCACGCAGGATCGTGACCATCTGCTCGTCGGTAAACCGGCTCTTTTTCATGACTTCCTTTCTCCGTTGGAAGCCATTCTCTCAAGTTTCAACGGGTCCGAAAATTCCAGGGCAGGTCAGCCTCACGGTTGTGATCCTCGCCGTGCTCGCAGCGGTGTCCCACTTCGTCGCGCGTGCGATCTGGGGCGACCTGGGCGGCGAGCCGAGCTACGCGCGGCAGATTGCGCGATCGATCGTAGTCGCACGTAAGAGCGGGGATTCAACAAGCCTGCTCGCGATGCTTGACGATATGAAAGATCAGCTAAGAAAGATGGTCGCTGGAATTCTCGAATCGGCTGAAGCCATCGGCGTTGCGACGAGAGAGATATCGTCCGGCAACGCAGACCTCTTCTCGAGAACCGAAGAGCAGGAACGCAGCTTGAGCGAAACCGCGTCGTCGCTCGCCGAATTGGCTGGAACAGTGGCGAACAATGCGGACACTGCGCGACAGGCCAACGATCTCGTCATTTCCGCGGCCCAGATCGCCGAGAAAGGGGGCGACGTGGTTGCCAACGTCGTCATGACGATGAGCGACATTCACGAGTCGGCGCGGCGGATTAACGATATCACCCGACTAATCGACAGCATCGCATTCCAGACCAATATCCTCACGCTGAATGCCGCCGTTGAGGCGGTACGCGCGCGGGTGAGCGGGGACGGGGATTTGCAGTGGTAGCGAGCGAAGTACGCAGCCTCGCGCAGCGCAGCGCCAATGCCGCAAAGGAAATCAAGGAACTGATCGGCACGTCGTCGGGACAGGTTTCGACCGGGCAGCAATTGGTCGAAGATGCGGGCACGACAATGAACGAGATCGTGTCATCGGTCCGAGGCGTCACGGCGATCGTGGCGACGATCGAGCCGGCTAGCGCCGAGCAGAGCCGTGCTCTCGAAACCAATGGTGCGATCGGACAAATGGACGAAGCGACGCCGCGCAATGCGGCCGACTGAACAGGCGAGCGCGGTGACCCTATCGCTGCAGGAGCAGGTCGAGCATCTGCAAAAGGCGGTCAGGGCGTTTACTTTTTAAAAGAGCAAGATCGTCCCGGCCGTTGTCTACGGATAACATGTGACGATACCGTCGCGTCGGGTATCAACGCCGTCGACTCAGTGAAGCTCGCTCGGTCGTCAATTCAATCGCCGCCTGCTGTCGGCGCTGCCGGACGAAATGGTGCCGTTAAGGCGTTTCAGAATAAGCAGGATGTCCGGCGCTTACGCATCAAACACTTCGAGCTGACGTGATCCGGCAACGATATCGCGAGGCCTCAAGCCGTATACTTGCTTGACGGTGTGACTGAAATGCGTCGAATCGGGATAACCCCCGTCCAGTGCCACATCGGTGAGATTGGTCGGGTTTGTTACAAGCATTCCGATCACGTTGCGCGCCCGTCGCCATGCCTGGTATCGCCGAAATGGCACTCCCATCTCTTGCTTGAACAAATGTAAGAATCGGGAAAACGAAAGGTTGACCTCTTGGGCGCAATTTTCTGCGATATGGCGCTGCAGAGGTTGATCTCGAATGAGCGATACCACGTGTCCAATGCGCGGGTCGAGAGGCTTGGGCCTGAGCGCTGCACCGTAGAGTACCCGCTCCAGCCCAACGCTAAACAGCTCCTGCTGTGAGGCGCCTGCAGTGAAATCATCGAGCAATGCACGAACCCTGCCTGCAAGTACTGGCACGCCGTTGAACCGCCGCGCCCCCTCTTGGTGACAAGGAAGTTGCGAGGGGTCGATACTTTCCGGCTCGACCACAATCACTGCAATTGAGTGATCGGGCGAAGCTATTTGATGGTGGACATAGGGACGGACCACGGCAACATCATGTTCCGCCCACGAGCCGTTCTCCTGGCGCAATGCGAAGGGCCTACGAAGAGAGACGTAGACTGTGTAGGCTCCTAGTTCACGGTAAGCGGGGTTTCCTAGCCTTCCAACGTAGAGTGCTCGATCGGCGTCCATCGCGAGGATACCTGTGGCCTCAGATTCCGGCGTAAACACCGTTGGTGCGCAGTTCATGGCGTTAAAACTAGAAGAGAAAGGACAAGCGCATCATCGTCATAGGTGCCGACTGACGACAATGCGGGAAAACGCGAGGATCGCGCAGTGGCCGTCATTCTTGGCCGTTGGCCCACTGGCGCAAGCGTGAGAATTCAGGGCGGTCGACACGTGCAGCAAGTCCCTGCGTTCCGCGAGCGAACTCGAACGCAGCTAGTTGCCGCAAGCAAGCGCGATCGCGTGTTGTTAGCCTTGATGCCTTCTTAGTTGCATCGCTCCCGATGTCATGACCACGCTGAAAGGCAAGACTCTGTTCATCTCCGGCGCTAGCCGCGGCATCGGAAAAGCGATTGCGCTGCGTGCAGCGCGCGACGGCACCAACGTCGTTGTGGCGGCAAAGACCGTCGAGCCCGATCCGAGGCTCCCTGGCACGATTTATTCGGCTGCGGATGAGATTCGTGAGGCTGGAGGGCAAGCTCTTCCGCTAGTGGTGGACGTGCGCAACGAGCTTCAAGTGCAGCAGGCAGTGGCTGCGGCTGTCGAGCAGTTCGGAGGGATCGACATCCTGGTGAACAATGCCAGCGCGATCACATTGTCTGGTGTCGGGGAGTTGCCGATGAAAAGATATGACCTGATGATGGAGATCAATGTGCGCGGCAGTTATCTCTGCGCACAGGCATGCCTGCCTCATCTGCTGAAGGCCGCCAATCCACACATCCTGACGCTGTCGCCGCCACTGAACTGGGACGCAAAGTGGTTCGAGCGGAATACGGCGTATACCATCTCTAAGTACGCGATGAGCATGGTTGCCTTTGGTCTGGCGTCGGAGCTTCGTCGATATGGGATCGCCTCTAATGCGTTATGGCCTCGCACCCTGATCGCCACCGCGGCGCTAAGCAATGTGACTCCTGTTCTGGGGAGCTTCGCTGGCAAGCCCGAAATCATGGCTGATGCTGCATGGCACATCCCAACTGCGCCGAGCACTGACCGAACGGGCACCTTCCTGCTCGATGAAGACGTGCTGCGCGCGGCCGGAACGACTGACTTTTCGGCGTACCTCGTCACTCCAGGAACCGAGCCGCAGATTGACCTTTTCGTGGATTCTTGAACTCATCATAGGTGAGTGCACTTCGCAAGTCTTGCTGGAGTGTGGAAATGACATCGCGCCCCGCTTCAGATAAATGATGCAAACGATATATCGGGCGCTCCATAGATTTTTGACTTTCAATATCTATTCATAGGAATGGAAATGAGTCCGGTGAGCTATCGCGTAGACAAAGGCGTCTGCGTCGTTGAGATGAATGATCCGCCAGTCAATGCGCTTGGCTACGCCATGCGTGTCGCATTGATGGAGGCGCTGGACCGCGCCCAGGCAGATGCCGCGGTGCAGGCGATCGTGCTGGCGGGTAACGGCAAGGCATTCTCTGGTGGTGCCGATATCCGGGAGTTTTCTCAAGGTGGCGTGGATACCGAACCAACGGTACCCACGATCATCGATACGATCGAGACTTGCACGAAGCCCGTTATCGCCGCCGTGGAGGGTGCGTGTCTCGGAGGCGGGCTGGAGGTTGCCCTAGGGTGCCACTTTCGGGTGGCCGCGCGTGATGCGCAGATTGGGCTTCCGGAAGTGAAGCTGGGACTGGTCCCGGGCGCCGGCGGGACCCAACGCCTTCCGCGGCTTGCGGGCGTCGAGAACGCGCTCAATCTCATCGTGTCCGGCGCACACCAGCGCGCTGGCGCGTTGGAAAACTCTCAGCTCTTCGACCTCTGCACAGATAGCGATCCCGTAGGAGCTGCGGTGGTATTTGCTCGTCGGATAGTGGAGGAGGGGCGGCCACTGCAGCGCGCACGCGATTGCGTTATCGAAATGCCGCACCGTGAGGCGTTCTTCCAGTTCGCCAGAAATTCCGTTAAGGCTGCTTCAAAGAACTACCCGGCACCGTTGCAGTGTGTCGAGTTGGTAGCGGCCGCAGTGGAGAAGTCCTTCGATGCCGCTTTGGCGCAGGAGAGTGCTGCGTTTATGCAGCTGTTGTCGACGCCCGAATCGCAGGCCCTGCGGCATGCGTTCTTTGCAGAGCGAGCAGCCAGTAAGCTGGCCGACGTGCCGGCTGATACTCCGCTCCGCGCCATTCAGTCCGTTGCCGTCGTCGGTGCTGGCACCATGGGCGGCGGCATTGCAATGGCCTTCGCTAATGCTGGAATTCCCGTCCAACTCCTGGAGCAGAACGGCGCGGCGTTGGAAAAGGGGCTAGCCGCGATTCGCAAGTCATACGAGGCGAATCTTAAGAAGGGCAAGCTGAGTCCTGAGAAGTTGGAGGCGCGCGTATCGCTTGTGCGCGGCACCCTGAAGTATGACGACCTGGCCGATGTGGATCTTGTGGTCGAGGCAGTCTTCGAGGACATGGCAGTCAAGCGTTCGGTGTTCGAAGCGCTCGACAGTGTGGCCAAGCCAGGGGCTATCCTTGCCACCAACACTTCGACATTGGACGTTGACGTCATCGCAAGCTATACGAATCGGCCGCAGGATGTAGTGGGCTTGCACTTCTTCAGCCCCGCCAACGTCATGCCTCTGCTCGAGATCGTTCGTGGTCGGGCCACAGCGAAAGATGTGCTGGCCACCGCATTGACGCTGGCGCGCAAGATTCGCAAGACGTCGGTGGTGTCCGGGGTTTGCCACGGATTCATCGGCAATCGAATGATGTCTCGTTACCAGGAGCAGGCGTTGGCGATGCTCGAGGAAGGCGCGTTGCCGCAACAGGTGGACAACGCGCTCGAGCGCTGGGGCATGGCCATGGGCCCGCTTCGGATGTGCGACCTGGCGGGAAACGATGTGATGCAGCTCATTCGCAAACACCATTTTGCAGGTCGTCCAGCGGAAGCGGAGAGTTGGCGCTTGGCAGACCAACTTTGCGATCGGGGGCGATACGGCCAGAAGACCGGCCTAGGCTGGTATCGCTATGAGCCCGGCAAGCGCGAGGCAACACCGGACGTTGAGGTCGAGGCGCTAATCGTCGAGCACAGCCGATCATTGGGGCTGAAGCGGCGCAAATTCACTGACGAGGAAATCGTGCAGCGCTGCGTCCTCGCACTGGTCAACGAAGGCGCTCGCATTCTGGAAGAAGGCATCGCGCAACGTGCCTCCGACTTGGACCTCGTTTATCTGACCGGCTACGGATTCCCAGCCTCCCGTGGCGGCCCGATGCTCTGGGCTGACGGTATGGGGCTATTGAAGGCGGCGCGTCTCATGCAGCGCTATTCGACGGCTGCACGCACCGCCCCCGTGGCCAAGGCTTGGCTGCCCGCGCCGTTGCTGCAGCGTCTAGTCGCTGAAGGCAAGTCCTTCACCTGACTACACCTGAGGCTTTTCCATCCAGGACAAACAAATGAACGAAGCAGTGATCGTCTCCACCGCCCGCACCGCAATGACCAAGTCGTGGCGCGGCGGGTTCAACATGACCCATGGTGCCACTCTCGGGGGAGGCACCATCGCAGCCGCAGTTGCTCGCGCGGGAATCGAGCCCGGCGAGGTTGAGGATGTCGTAATGGGCACCGCCTTCGGCGAAGGTGCTACCGGGGCGAACATCGCGCGTCAGGCGGCCTTGCGAGCAGGGCTTCCGGTAAGCGTCGCCGGGACCACCATCAATCGATTTTGCTCCTCTGGCCTGCAGGCAATCGCCATGGCAGCTCAGCGTGTCATCGTTGATGGGGTGCCCGTGGCCGTGGCGGGGGGCGTGGAGTCCATCTCCTGTGTACAAGCCGAGATGAACCAGCACATGCTGCAGGATCCGTGGCTTGCAGAGCATAAGCCGGAGTTGTATTGGCCGATGCTGCAAACTGCGGAAACGGTGGCGAAGCGCTATAAAATCGGCCGAGAAGAGCAGGATGTCTACGCCCTGCGCAGCCAGCAGCGGTGTGCGCAGGCACAGGCGGAAGGGCGCTTCGATGATGAGATCGTCCCCTTGGAAGTCACCATGGGTGTCGCCGACAAAGCTACCGGCCGACTTTCGACCAAGGTGGTTACGGTTAAAGCCGATGAAGGTGTGCGCCCCGATACCACCGAGGATGGCCTTGCTGCGTTGCGCGCCGTTATCCGCGGAGGTAGCGTGACTGCCGGTAACGCGAGCCAGTTTTCCGACGGTGCTTCGGCGTGCGTGGTAATGAATGCTCGCTTGGCCGAGCAACGCAACTTGCGTCCCCTTGGAGTCTTTCGCGGCTTCGCAGCAGTGGGGTGCGAGCCAGACGAGATGGGTATCGGGCCGGTGTTCGCGATTCCGCTTCTGCTCGAACGCCACGGACTTTCGATCGACGACATCGGTCTGTGGGAACTGAACGAGGCCTTCGCGGTGCAAGTGCTGTACTGCCGTGACAAGCTCGGCATTGCCGATGAGCGTCTGAACGTCAACGGTGGAGCCATCGCGTTGGGGCACCCGTACGGCATGTCTGGCGCCCGAATGGTCGGTCATGCACTCCTAGAAGGTCGTCGCCGAGGCGAGAAGTTTGTCGTCGTAACGATGTGTGTGGGCGGCGGCATGGGTGCGGCCGGCCTGTTCGAAGTGGTTTGAGAGAGGCGCTCCATGGGTGACACTGTCGTCATGATGCAAGCGGATGGTGTGCTGCGCATCGAGATCCGCCGGCCCGAGAAGAAGAATGCGTTGAGCGCGCCGATGTATGCAGCGCTCGCCGACGCAATTGCTGCGTGCGAAAGTGACCCGTTTGTGCGCGTGCTGCTTCTGCTTGGACAGCCTGATGTTTTCTGTTCGGGCAACGACATGCAGGATTTCATGCAGTCGGCGCGACCGTCCGCAGGAACCGATTCGATTGACGACGGACCGGTGCTGCGATTTATGAGGGCGCTCAGCCAAGCCACCAAGCCCGTCGTTGCCGCGGTCAACGGGCTTGCGATCGGCGTCGGGGCAACGATGCTGCTGCATTGCGATTTGGTCTGTGCTTCCGACAGCGCTCGCTTCCAGTTTCCCTTCGTCGCGTTAGGCCTATGCCCTGAGTTCGGCGCGAGCCTGCTGATGCCGGCGCGCGCCGGCTACCAGCGTTCGGCCGAATTGCTGATGCTCGCAGAGCCTTTCAGTGCAGCAAAAGCCAAGGAATACGGGCTTATCAACGAGGTAGCGCAGGAGGGGCGAGCCGATGAGTGGGCGCTGCAGCGGGCGCAACGCCTGGCGAAGATGCCGGCCGGGGCGTTGCGGTTGACGAAACGGCTCCTGAAGCAAGCGGACGCTACTGCGCTGCAGAAACGCTTAGATGACGAACTGCACTACCTGGTCGAGTGTGTACGCTCGCCAGAGGCGGCCGAAGCATTCGCGGCCTTTGCACAGAGGCGCCCGGCCGATTTCTCTCGATTTGACTGAGGGTTCGAGCGGGTGGTACCGAGGGAGCATGACGGTAACTACCCGCCTGTAGTCGCGTTGGCGCCGAACGTGCGCCTTTGGCCGATCCGGGGTAATAGGCACGGTGACAAGTTGGCGCAAGACGTATTCAGTCGAACGTTTTTATTCTGACATTAGTCGCCGTCCCCGGGGCCGGGGCCGGCGTTCAATCGGAGCAGCTACTGGAGGTCCGATGAGCCAACGAAAATGGAATTTTGTCGCACCGGCACGGCAGGGCGTATTCTCGCCGCAAGCGCATGTCGGCACGCCCCCGGGTACCTTCGAGCGGGAGGTCGGACGAGACGGCTTCTTCGGTTCAGCTACCCAGATGTACCACCGCAATCCACCCGTCGCGTGGTCGGGCGTCGAGGGGCCGCTTCGGCCGAGAGCTATCAATCCCAGTAAGGTGGTAAAGCCGACCTCGTCACCGTGGGAGGCGCTGGAGACCATGCATAACGCGTGCGTTCGAGTCCGGTACTGGTGCATTGAGTCCTCGATGGACCATCTGGTGCGCAATAGCGATGGTGACGAGCTTCTCTTCGTGCATCAAGGTGAGGGAGTGTTGTTCTGCGATTGGGGCAGCCTGTCCTACGAGCCTGGCGACTATATCGTTTTGCCGCGCGGCGCGATGTGGCGAATCGAGACGCGTGTGCGCACGGAGATGCTTTTGGTCGAATCAACGGGCGCCCCGTACAGCTTGCCTGATCGCGGCCCCCTCGGAAAGTACGTGCCGTTCGACCCAGGCGTCATGGATCATCCGTTGATCGACGACGCTTTTCGTGCTCAGCAGGGCGGTGGCACGTGGCAGGTCCGTGTTAAGCGCTGTCAGCAATTAAGCGTCGTCACCTATCCCTATAACCCGCTCGATGCGGTTGGTTGGCAGGGGGATCTGCACCCGGTGCGAATTAATGTGCGCGACATCCGATCTGTTTCCAATCACCGCGTCCACATGTCGCCGCAGACGTATTCCACGTTCTTAGGCAATCGCTTCGTCGTATGCACGTTCACGCCCCGGCTCGTCGAGACTGACGCGGACGCCATGAAGCTCCCGTTCTTCCATAACAACGACGACTTCGAAGAGGTGCTCTTCTATCATCGAGGTCAGCTTGGCAGTCGCGGCTCGGTTGTTTCCGAGGGCGCCATGACTCTGCATCCGAGCGGGCTCACACACGGCCCGCACCCCGAGGCAATGCAGTACATGTTCAAGGTGCCCATCACACTTGCCGAGTTCTACACGGTCATGATCGACACGCTGGATCCCCTCGAAGTGCCCGAACTGCCGCCGGACTGTGAGAACGTCGAGTACGTCAACAGCTGGCGTGGCCATATCGCAATTGCGCCCGACGCGAAGCCGGCTGATGGGGTGACGAAATGAAGCTGGCTACGCTGAACGATGGCACGCGAGACGGCCGGCTAGTGGTCGTGAGTCGGGACCTTCGTCGTGCGGTGACAGTGGAAGATATAGCGCCGACTATGCAGGCCGCCCTGGACGACTGGGAGCGCATCAGTCCTCTGCTCGAGTTGCGGTACGCGGCGCTGCAGACCGGCCACGAGCCGGCGATGCACCTGGATATCGACCAGTTGGCAGCGCCCCTGCCGCGCACGTACTCGTGGATCGACGCTAGCGCCTATCTCAGCCACATGGAGCGCGCGCAGAAGTTGCGCGGTGCGACACCTCCCCCGTCCTACACGGAAGAGCCGCTGCTCTATGACGGTCCGTCAGGAACGTTCCTCTCTGCAACGGCGCCGATACCACTGCCTCCAGGCGATGTTGGTATGGACATCGAGGGTGAGATCGGGGTCGTGCTCGGCGATATGCCCTTGGGGACGGCGACAGAGGATGTCGCGAGTTACATCAGGCTGTTCACGCTTGTGAACGACGTGAGTCTGCGCACTGTTATTCAGCAAGCCATCGCGAAAGGCCAGAATCCCCTGTACCACGGCAAGCCGCCTTGCTCAATGGCACCAGTCGCTGTGACGCCGGACGAACTCGGTTCGGCGTGGGACGGTCGTCGGCTCAGCTTGCCGTTGCTCTGCTCCATCAATGGCCAGGAGTTGGGGCGCGCCAATGCGGGCGTGGACATGCATTTCGATTTCCCAACCCTACTGGCCCGCGCAGTTCGCACTCGAAGCCTATCGGCGGGCACTGTGCTCGGCAGCGGGACGGTGTCGAACCGCGATGCGAGCCTCGGAGTTTCCTGCATTGCCGAGCGCCGCATGCTCGAGGTGCTGGAAGGCGGTCAACCCACGACACCATATCTGCGGTCCGGTGACCGGGTGCGCATCGAGATGTGTGGGTCCGACGGCAAGAGCATTTTCGGCGCGATCGACCAGACAGTTGTCGCGGTGGACAATCCTGTGAACTGAACCTATTTATGCACTACACCCCCCTTTTGCAGGACCACAACCTTCCGCATGACCCGATGCTGGCTTTGGTTGTGCCTCGGCCGATTGGCTGGATCAGCACCGTCAATTCTGATGGTATCGTGAACTTGGCTCCGTACAGCTTCTTCAACCTGCTGTCCGGACGTCCTCCATACGTCATGTTTTCGAGCAATGGCTACAAGGACTCGCAGCGCAATGCTGAGGCGACTGGAGAGTTCGTGTGCAACGTGGCCACGTACGACCTTCGGGAAGCGGTGGACCTGAGTTCTGCGCCGCTGGAGCCTCACTTCAGTGAGCCGACCCTCCTTGGACTTGAAATGGCGCCTTCCGTCAAAGTACAGGTTCCGCGGGTTGCGCGTTCGCCCGGCGCGCTCGAGTGTCGCTACCTCCAGACCGTGGAGCTTCCGGGTTTGAACGGCAAGCCCAATGCGTCCATGGTGATCGGGGAAGTAATCAGCGTGTATGTGGATGACGACGTCTTGGTCAACGGCATGGTGGATCTGCACCGTGTTCGGCCAATTACTCGCCTCGGCTACCTTGATTACGGGGCGCTAGGGGAAATATGGAGCTCACCGCGTCCAGACGCCGAAATGCTGGTCGCTCGGGCTGCCGCGCTCGGCACCAAGGATGCGGCGAAATGAAAGCACTGCCGCTCTTCCGCACGCTGGCGGACATTGAAGCGTTCGAGGCGGTCCCACTCGAGCAGCGTATGTCTGGCATGCAGAGCGCATATGACGTGATCTTGCGCAGTGCGCAGCGCAAACCTGAGGCCACTGCGTTGGTGTTCATGCCGGACGGCGACCCGGATACACCGGCCGTGGAGATCAACTACCGTACGTTTGCGCATAGTGCGACGCAGGCGGCAAATGCATTTCACGCGCTGGGCATTGGCTCTGATGACGTGGTGTCGTACCTTCTGCCCAATCTACCTCAGACTCACTTTGTCTTGTGGGGTGCGATGGCGGCGGGGATCGTCAACCCCATCAATCCATTGCTCGAGGCTGAGCACTTAGTGCAGATTTGTCAGGCTGCCGGTACGCGCGTGCTAGTGACACTCGCGCCGGAGCAGGCGCCTGACCTATGGAGCAAAGTATCGTCGCTGATCAGCCGCGTTCCAGATTTAAAGGCAGTGGTGTGCGTAGGCGCTGTCGATGCTGTGCCCACAAGTGAATTTAGCCCTATTCATTCGTTCGAAGCTCTGGTTGCCGCACAGCCCGGAGACCGACTGGTAGGCAGCAGGCGCGCTGGGCGCGCAGACATGGCAGCCTACCTCCATACAGGCGGTACCACCGGTATCCCCAAGATCGCACGGTTGACCCATTTGAATCTGCTAGCCAATGCGGTCGGCACGGATCTTCGCGAACCGGGAGAGGAGCAGGACACGGTGCTGTGTGGCCTGCCGCTCTTCCATGTCAACGGTGTAATGCTGACAGGGTTGATGCCTTTCGCGGCCGGCGACCGCGTCGTGCTGATGAGCCCGAACGGATACCGCAACAAGTCAGTTATCGACAACATCTGGCGCATCGTGGAGCGCTACCAAGCAACGCACATTTCAGGCGTGCCGACGCTGTACGCAGCGCTGTTGAACGTTCCGACTGCGGGGGCCGACATATCGTCGCTGCGCTATGCAGTGTGCGGAGCTGCCCCTATGCCGCCCGAATTGATGCGGAACTTTGAGCGGACAACTGGCGTACCCGTACTGGAAGGGTACGGACTTACCGAAGGAGCCTGTGTCAGTTCTGCCAACCCCAGAGACGGAGAGCGTCGTGTTGGCTCGATCGGCCTGCGGCAGCCCTATCAGGAGATGAAGGTTGTGCGGCGTGACGAGCGTGGTGCCTGGTCAGGCGATTGTGCATTCGACGAGGTCGGTCACGTTTTAATTAAGGGCCCGAATATTTTTGCTGGATACAAGCGGGATATCGATAACGAGGGAGTATGGCTGGCTGATGGTTGGTTTGATACGGGGGACTTGGGACGCCAAGATCATGACGGATACTTCTGGCTCACCGGCCGCCAGAAGGAACTCATCATTCGTGGGGGGCACAACCTTGATCCGGCGCTGATCGAAGATGCGTTGGCGCGGCATCCCGCGGTGCAGATCGCGGCCGCGGTGGGCAAGCCCGACGCCTACGCCGGCGAACTGCCAGTCGCCTATGTCGTGCTCCGCGCGGGAGTGAAGATCGACACCAGTGAACTTCAGGAGTTCGCCCGCGCGTCGATCACGGAGCGCGCTGCGGTGCCCAACGAGATCTTCGTCGTCGATAACCTGCCGCTGACTGCAGTGGGTAAGGTCTTCAAGCCGGCGCTGCGGTTCGACTCCGCGAGGCGCGTATTGACAGGGGTCCTGGAGGCAGCTTGCTCGGGGTTGGCCAAGATCGACGTGGAGGTCGGTGCACATCCGGTGCATGGTCAATTCGCAACCGTGAAGCTCAGTCAGGTCGAGGACGTAAAGGCCGCGCGCGATGCGGTCGATGCCGCTTTGTCGCCATATAGCATCCGTTATTCGGTTTCCATCACATGAAAACTGGTCACTCTGGAACTGCATATTTAGCCGCGTCGGAACAGGACTATCGCCGTTTTGGCGTGCCCGAAAGCGGAATCGAACTGTACGAGGACGGCGCTCGAACCGACGGTAGCCCCGGCGGCTTCGAATGGTGGTATTTCGATGCGCACCTGGACGATGGTGCCACGCTGGTGGTGGTGTTCATGACAAAGCCGCTGACCGAGGTCGGAGGCGGATTGGCACCAACGATCCGAATTGATCTGCTCATGCCCGACGGCACGGCGGTAAATCGCATCGGTCACTGGCAGCCGAGCGAATACTATGCGTCGAGCGAGCACTGTGACGTACGAATCGGCGACAACGTCTTCCACGGCGACCTGCATCGATACAACATTCGCGCGAAAGTGGACGATGTGGAGGTCGAGATTCAGTTGAACGGACAACTGCTCCCGTGGCGACCTGAGACCGGCTACATGCTGTTTCAGCGCGAGGCGCGTGAGCGTTACCTCGGTTGGTTCGTGGCCGTCCCGCAGGGCAAGGTCATGGCGCGCTACAGCGTGGGAGGCAACGAGCGACAAGTCGGCGGTATCGGCTATCACGACCATAACTGGGGTGATCGAGCGTTGCCGCGGCTGATTCATAACTGGTATTGGGCACGTGGTCAAGCAGGGCCGTACTCGGTCATCGCGGCTATGGTTACGTCGCACGCAGACTTCATGCATGCGCCCATTCCTACGTTTATGCTGGCCAAGGACGGTGTGGTTATCGCCGACGATGCTACCAAGGTCAATTTTTCCGCATCGAACGTGCATATCGACGACCTGACTGGGAAACCCGTTGCCGGTGTCACTCGATACGAATGGAGCGACGACTTGACCAGGTATGTCATCACGTTCACCCATCGAAAGGACCTCGTGCGTTCTCCAATGGTCGACCGACTGCCATGCCTCAAGCGCTGCATCGCGAAGTTGATCGGATTCGATGGCGCCTATCACCGCTTCCTTGGTGAACTTCGTATCGAGCACTTTGAGGGTGACCGACTCGTCGAGGTGCAGACCAACGATGCGGTGTGGGAACTCATGTACCTCGGGCGCAATATGCCGGTGCGTGCTGAGGTGCCGAGCCAATACACACGGGACCGGGCTGCGTTCGGGCGCTAACGCGCCGGGTACCACGCTGCCAGGCGATGGCCGGTCGAAGCCCTGAAGTTGATGCGCATTGTATTGATCCATAGCGTGGTTTCGATGGCACCGTACCACGATAAGCGAAAATCAATTTGGAGCGGATGATGAAGACAGGTGCGGATGAGGAGGCCGCGTCCATGGACGAAACGGTAACGAGCTGGTCGTGCGAGCAGTTGTCGCTGCAGGTCTCGCGGTGGTTCGACCTTGGCGATTTCGAGCGTGCAGCGGCGCTGTTCACTGAGGACGCGGAATTCATCCGCCCGTCCACCTATCCGAATCTGCCCTTGCGCGGACGGGCCGCGATTCAGGAGCTCGGCAAGCAGCTTCCGGCTGGGGTGATGAGTCGGCACGTATGCAGTAATTTCATCGTCGAAGTACAGGGCAAAGACCGTGTCGTATGTCGCAGCCTATTCACGCGCTTTGGCGACAATCGGCCCGAAGACACTCGTCAACAGCCTCTGCCGATAGCTGAATGTCTCCGGTCTGTGGGTGAGTACGAGGAACACATGGTGCGCACGCCGGAAGGCTGGCGCATCGCATCCCGCATCGGCCGCTTCATCTTTGGCGGCATCTGAATTCAAACGTCCATGCGTAATCGATACATTGTTGTCCTCGCCTGTGGGATTGGTCTGGGGCTGAGCTTCGCTCCAATCTTCTTGAGCGCAATGCCCACGCTCCTTAAGCCGATGGCTCAGGCTTTTGGTTGGAGCCGCACGCAAGCTTCTGCGGGCATCGCGGTGGCCACGTTATGCTTGGCTCTTGGCATGCCTCTGGTTGGGCGTTCGGTGGATCGTTTCGGTGTGCGCCCCGTGGTGATCACATCGACCGTGCTTTTCTCGGCGATGTTGTATCTGTTCTCCCGTCTGCCAGGCTCCGTCGCACTGTATGTGGCGATGTCGGCGGCGTTGGGTCTCGCTGCCGTAGGTGCATCGCCGCTGAGCTACATGACAGTGCTGGCGAAATGGTTCGACGCGAGGCTTGGCACTGCGATGGGCACGGCCATGCTGGGCATGGGGCTGGGCTATGCCACAGTACCGTTGTTGGCGGCCAGATGGTCACAAACCATGGGCTGGCAAAGCGCTTTTGCCGCATTAGCAGCGATGTCGACCCTAGCAGTGGTCAATGCTTGGGCGTTTATGCGCGAGCCCCGCCAAACGTCTACTGCAAACAAGCGCCTGAGCCTTCCTGACGATGTTGCGGGTTTGACGGTCACTGAGGCATTAGCCACTCGTTCGTTTTGGCTGCTGGCTGGCGCAGCCTTTTTAGTTTCCGTGGCGATGACTGGCACCGGCGTGCATCTTGTCTCGCTGATGAGTGATCGTGGCTACGCATTCTCTGACGCTGCCAAGGCCGGGTCGCTCCTGGGTGTGGCAGTACTGTCAGCGCGACTGCTTTCCGGCTTTCTTCTCGATCGGATGCCGGTCACGCGTATCGCAGCCATTGCTTTCTTGACGGGTGGAGCGGGCATCTTGGTGTTGTGGTCGGGCGCCGGCGGCGCGGCTCCCTTTGCTGCGGCGTTTTGCATGGGTGTTGCATCGGGCGCGGAAGGCGATATCCTGCCGTTCGCATGCCGCCGGTACTTTGGCCTGCGGGCCTACGGTCAACTCTACGGAATCATCGGTTCGGCGTTCACGTTAGGCGCCGTTGTTGGGCCAGTTGTCATGGGGGTGGCCTTTGACCGTGGCGGCGGTTACGGTCCGATGTTACTAACGTTTGCCGTACTTTGTGTGCTTGCTGCCGTTGCGTCGCTCGCGCTGGGTCGGCCGCGTGTTGCCCAGCAATACGATGGACGCGCGCACGCAGCTTCTTCCCTTACGGCGACTGCAGAAAGTCGACAAGTCTGAAT
>NZ_CAJPGQ010000074.1:0-15947 GCF_905339595.1 Burkholderia sp. BCC1977 | reverse complement strand
CCGCTGGATCAAGCCGACCAGAAGTCACAGCAAGGCGCACCGCTGGATGGTGGTGTCCGACTTTAGCCAACCATCCAGCACATGCGAACTCCTCCCCTTGCCGGGATTGATGACATGCAAACATACTGGCCCCAAAATCCGGCCCCATGCCCCGGTGATCAGGACATGTATCAACTAGCTTTTCGGCCAGATCGAGATCGAAGTTTGGAATATCTTCCGCCCCCGCGGCACGACGCCACGGACACGATGCACAAGGTTTGCCAGATGTTTTCATAATTCAGATCTTGCTCTTACTTCCCAGCGGGGATCGACTCCGGAAATCCAACTGCTTGCACCCAGAAATGCCGGCGGGGTCATGCCGCGACACCGTTACGCTCTCGGATCTCACAGAAAGCAGCGTGAGCGAGTCTATGTACGCCACCATAAACGGCACGTCAGCATCGGCAGGCGGATTGCCTCAACAATCTACAGACGGCACCTTCGAAGCCGCGTCTTGCCAAGCAGCTTCCACGGCCCAATCCCCAGCGCAAGCATGGCCAAGTATTGTTCCAGTGGCTTCGTCATAAACGATCGCACCATCGTCGACATACGCCGACGCAGCGCGTGGGCACTTCACCCGTACCAATTCGCGAGCCTGAGCTTCCGCCTCGCAGCCCGGTCGGCTACGGTCGCTCCACATGTCTCTTCCTAGTTTCGCGCACGCGAAAATCACCGTCCGCCCTCCTATCGCACCGTGCCGTTCTTGCAGTGTCCACACCACATGCCTTTGCTCGCATTGCACAATGCAGGGCAGCCGCAATACGGGCAACGGATGGAGATTGCTCCTAGATACATCGCATTTCCTCGCTCAAAACCGGATCGTGTCAACCGGTACGTTAATCCCGTGGTGCATCAGGACTGCTTCACAGAAGGCACGCCATTCCTCGGCGCCAGCCGCCTCGTGTGTGCAATGCAGGCACTGGTCCGCGCCGGCCAACTGCTCGGTTACGGTCCGATGTACGTCTACGCCAAAACGCTTGCTGAATCGCCCGACACATGATCCATCGTGCCCCGTCACCCACACGGTGTCGCCGGCCGTCGAGACGTCAATGCTGTAAAGCTGTTCCAGCATTTCCGTTTCCTTAGGCCAGTTCGTACTTGTCGAGCAGTTCGAGTTTTCGCATCTCTTTGCGGCGTCGCTCTTGTCGCGACTCCTCGGTCGGAATGATGTCGCGCTTTGCTGCTAACGTCGCGTCGTAGCGTTCGATTTCTGCCACGAGCGTTAGGAGTTCCTTAAGTTCCGCTTTGGCTCTTGCGAACATATCATTTCCTTTTTCAGTGGATCGGCAGGCGCCACGATTACTTGATCAACTGCATGCCTGCGACCTTGGAGGCCGTCACGTCGAAAGTTGCCGTGTACTCGCACTCCGCGACATGCCCAGAACGCTCGATTAGGCAGTCAGCGAAATCCGCCTTTGCGGATGCCGCGAAAACGCGAAGTGCCTTTCGTACCGTGTCAGCACTTTCGATAATCAGTTCTTTGGTGGCGATCATCGAGTCGATGATGTCCTTCATCTGCTCTCGTTCGACGCCGTAGCAGCGCCCGAGTACCCACACGACCTCGACCAATGCAACCTGCGAAACGTACCCCGGCCTCTCGGCCGACAGGGACTCCATCAGAAGCGTCGCCTTCTTCGACTGAACCTCGTCGTCTTGCGCGAAGTAGCGGACCAGCACGTTGGTATCCAGGCCGATCATCGCGCCGACGCCCCCTGCTCGGCGATTGCCCGATTCATGTCGTCAATCGACACCGGCTTCGCAGGCTTCTTCACAACGCCCTTAAGCGCCACGAGCGAGCGAGTTGCCGGATAGACTTCATACCGGCCGGTCGCCTCGTTGAAGCTGAATTCGATCCGGTCACCGGCCTCCAAGCCAAGGTGATTGCGCACGTCCACCGGGATCGTGACCTGACCCTTTGAAGTAATAGTCGCCGTTGTCATGGGGATACCTCCATATTCCTTACTTTATGGTAAGGAAAATCGAAAAGCAAGGGTGAACCACCGGCGCATCGCACCTCCAGGAGAACGTCGAGTTCTGACAACACGATCCCGAGCAAATTGTCCGGACATCGCCGAATGTATATAGATCGCGCTCGACAACGATGGTCTTGACGTTGTCGTAACGGATCTCGCGAGGCACGCCGTCCAAGGCCTGGACAGGTCATGATGACAGGCGACCAGCTCCTCAGCACGTTCATCTGCGGCAAGCGTGCCCAGCGCCAACGACTGCAGCCGAGCGCAGCGGTGAAGGCGTCAAGCGGGTCGGCGCTTCGGCGAAAGACACCGAAATCGCACTGCAGCTACCGCCCAGGTTCGATCTCGAACCTCACGGCCGGTTCTGCCTTGGGCACGGGGCTTATGCGCGTTCATGAAATTCTGCAGGCGTCGCACCGAGCCATCACACCGCAGTCATCGCTTTTGAATCGCGGACACGAACGAAATTCGCCCCTGATACGATCCGCGTGTGCAGCATCGACCTATGCTGCGGGTACTTGCTCAGCAATAGTGACCTTACGGTCTATACCACGCGTGCATGGCTGCTCTCACAATATCTTTTGGCAAGAACTCTTGTTCCAGGCGGCCCCGCTCCTGCGCCCAAAGATACTCAAAGAAGGTGCCTTCTTCCTCGGTTAGCCCATCAGGTCGCCGCCCATCGACGGGGATGAGTTCACGCACGGCCAAATCCGCCGCGTACTGATCAAAGCAGTCCCGATTCATCAGCAGCGCGTACACGGACGGAATAGCCTGGCGCACTGTCCCCAGCATTTTCAAGCCCCAGGTGTCCATATCCCCCCAATACGCTACCCGCTTGCTCGCGAGCCACGGATCATGCGTCCAGCCCAGACTGAGTCCCGCCCCGAGAATTGCCACCGCATCAGGCAGTTCCGCCAACTGATGAAGCGACCGTTCGTTCTCGACAATGACGACGTGGCTGACGCGCTGCGGAAGCTGACCGAGTTCACTGGCCCGGATGCGCTGCTGGCGAAACGGCAATATTCCGGCCGCGAGCGGCACGACCAGCAACCAACGATCGTCCTCGTCGAGCGCGCCTAGGAAGCCCTCTAGACCCTGTTCGGAAACTTGGCCGTCAAAGCGGACGTTGAGCATCTGACAGAGCAACGCCCGGTGCCGCTCGATGAATTTGCTGTCGATATTGCAGACACCGAGCGCCCGCAGCGGACGACCTTGCGCACAGCCTGGCGATAACACCAAGGCCACTTCCCCAGCCTTGATGACCTCGTGCACCGGGCGCTCCATCACCAACCTTCGCTGACGCACCACAAGTGCGTGAAACTGCGCGTCCATGTGCCGAACCAACTCACCGAGCCTTTCGTACTCGGCCGCAATCGTGACATTCTGGGTCGCGCACACCCACTCCGATGGGCTCCTCAGTTCCCACCGGTGCGGCATTTGCACGGGCCTGTCACCCGCACGGTAAGCCACGGTTTCCCAATGCACGACGCCAATCTCCACCGCTCTCCAGGCATCGCAATGCCGTTTGACAGTTTCCGTTTGCTCGGCAAAAGCCTTGGGACTGGGTTTGCCAATCGGCAATTCCAGTGGCCAGCCGTCGCGGTAAAGCAGCCGCGCCTCGCGTTCATCGGCCGATTGCCACGCCCGAGCCAGGCGGGCGGCCATATCATTCGGTGATTTCATCGCGTCCGATCATCTGCCGGGTCCGTGCAATGGCATCCAGTTCCTCCCAGCTTAGCGACGTCATCGTGGCCTGCAGTCCCTTTCGATGGATCAGAACGGCTGAGCGCGTGTGCGCTCGAAGTAACCGCATTTCCTTGTTCGGTGTCACAAAGAGCGGATGGAGGCCAAACTCTCGCAGTGCCGAAATGATCCGCCCTGCCACCGCCTGCGAACTCTTCGAGAACGCTTCGTCCAGCACGATGGTGCCAAACAATGGGCGGTCCCTGCCATCCGGGCAAAGCGCATAGCTCAATGAAGCGGTCAGAATATAGCTTGCAATAATCTCCTTTTCTCCGCCACTGCCGCCTTGAGATCCCTTGCGGGTTTCGAAGACCATCCCCGAACCGCGGTCGATCACGGACACCGCAAACTGTAACCGATAGCGCGGATCCAGAAGCGCCTTCGCCCCGACGGTCGTGCGGCGCTCGCTCGCGTCTCTCACGAGCCTGACGACCTCGGCTAATGCCTTGAACTGGCTCTCACCCTGATCGTCTTGCAGCGTCGCGGTACGCAGATTACGTTGCGCCTGCTCCAGCGTTCGCAGACTCTCGTGGATGACCCGACGCGGCTCGAGTTGCAGATACCGCCCCGGCTGAAAGTCGACGCGGCGCATCGTGGCGTTCAAATCCTCGATCCGCTCGACGATGGTTTCGACCTCGTTATCAATACTGCGGAGCAACTGCGTCACCCCTTCATCCGAGGATTGATTCAGGTAGCCAAGGAAACGATCCAGCTTTTCGGGTAACGCCTCATCCCTGAGCACCCGCAGGCGCTCGAGGTACTGTGGCACGTCCTCCATTTCCGTGCCGACCTCCGCCAAGGCGCCCGTGTCGACACCGCGCGCCGCGCCCATGCTACGGACCAGTTGCCGCTCGTGATCGTTGATCTTTGCAGCGAGCTCCTCGAGCCGTGCACGCAACCGAGCGTCGATTTGCGTCTGCTGCTGCCCGAGTACATCCACCGTCTGGACACCCGCGAAATCAAGGTGTTGCTCGACCAGCGCGATCTCGACAGCATCCAGCCCATCGCCGATCGTCGCGAATGCACGTTTGCGCCCATTGGTGGCAGCGTCATACTGCTCCTGGAGCCGGGTCTGCTGTATGAGGCTTTCGTCGCGCGCTAGACTGGTCTCCCCGAGTTCCGCACGAACCTTTTCCCACCTCTTCTTCGCCCTCACCGTATCCGATGCTGGATCCGTCAGCGCCGAAAGACGTCGGGTGGATTCCGCCACATTGTGTTCGGCCTGCGGCACATCGATGTCCGCAAAATTGATCGATACAACACGGTCAAGCATTGCTTGGCGAACCCGCGCATCGCTAACGCTCGCCCTCGCCGCCTCAAAACTTGCCGTATGTTTAGTGAGTTCGCGCGCCGTCTCGTCACACTGACGCTCAAGCGCGTCGAGGAGGTCCTTGTTGTCAAAACCGGTGAGCCATCCCTGGCTCAACGGCGTCTTGTCCTGCTTTTCAAAAAAACCGCTCTTGCCCGACATCAGCCCCTGCGCGGTCATACCATGCGGCGTGTGTTTCAACACCTCGGGCGACGCCACGCAGTGTCGATCTATTTGGGCAAGCAACCCTCGGACGGCTTCCCGATATGGATGGTCCTTGAAGTTGAGCTTCCGTGTGAAGCCGTCGGCCAGGAATTCGACGGGGCGATCCGGCTCCATCACTTCCACGAGACGAACGTGCAGCCGATTGTCTCGGCCGTTCACCCATGCAAGCGCGGGCTTCATGTGCGAGGCCGGAATCATGATGCGTAACCGATGCCCGCCCACGGCGCGCTCAATCGCACCACGCCATGCAGACTGCGCCTTCTGCACCTCGACCAGTTCCGCAACGAAGGGCAGCGCCTCATCGTCCAGGTTCAGTTGGCCGGCTAGATCCCTTCGGAACTGCTGATACGGCGGCGGTATGTTAGAACCCGGATGTGACTTTGCTTTTGCCAGGGTCGCCTGCTGCTCTGCAAGCGCCTGTTCAGTGGTCGACCGTACGGCCCCTCGCTCGTATGCTTCGCGCTCGACCGCCTGTATCGCGGCAGTCGCCGAAGCAAGTGACGCCCGTGCACTGGCCTCGTTCTCCTGGAACGCCGCCGGGGTAAGCGCCTGACTAAACTGAAGCTTCTTGGCGATCAACAAATAATCGTTCGCGTGGCGTTGAACCGTCTCGAGGTGCTTGCGTTCGGTCACAAGCTTCGCTTCGAGTTCTTCGATGCCACTCCCGCCATCCCGGAGATAGATGTCGCGCAGCCGTTGCGCCTCTGATTCGAGCTCTTTCGCGTGACGGGTGTGAGCTTCGATCTGTCGTTCACAGCGCGCCTTCTCCTGTCCCAGCTCGCTTTCCCGGTCGGCCCATAACTGGTGCTCGCGAAGCGCAACCGCGATCGGCAGAAGCGAGAGGAGGCGAGCCTGCAGGTCGCGCTGTTCGAGTCTCTCCGCGCGCTGCGCCCAGCCCTTTTCAATCGGAACCAGCGAATCCCGCTGCTTTCGTGCCGTTTCCAGTTCCTCGCGAATCTCCGCGAGATTGTCGAACTCGGACGCCACCTCCAGCGCCCGCTGAAAGGCCGATCGGTCGTCCAGCACCAGATCCCGGAAGAGGTCGTCAATGCTGTTGAGTTGCTTCAGGCCCGCCGCCCGATTGAGCAGGGTGAAGGCGTTCTCGCCGACCTCGAAGATGCGACGCAACTCCAGGGCGTACACCTTCTTGCTGTCGCATACCTTCAGGATGCCTGAAGCCGCCCGCTCATGTTGCCGGAGTGCCCGCTTGCCCCCCGCGTTGTGCAACTCCAGCAACTCATCAAGGCCAAGCTCCGCGCCCCGCACGATCATCCAGATCCTGTCGAGTTCGGTGGCCGAGGAGCCGGTTCCATCCAGCGCGAATATCCCGGCAATCGTTAACGTGTCACTGCCATTCCCAAACGTCGCCGCAATCGCTGAAACGGTCTTTCCCGGCCTGGCGATGTGGTCGGTATCGCCCTCGCGCCCCGCGCCGGAAACCCCACGCACATACGACACAAGGTCGCGATCGCTCTCGTGCCCGCCGGTCGACGCGAGGTTATAGCGCGGCTGCGCGGCAATCAACGTCATCAAGGCATCGACGAGCGTGGTCTTGCCGCTGCCCGTTTGGCCAATGATCGCGGTGCCTTCGATATCGATCTCGGCCTGATGGCGCCCGCCAAAAGGGCCCCAATTGAAGATATCGAGGCGAGTGAGAATGAATGCCGCCGGCGGCAACAGCGCTTCAATGGTGCGATGATCCGAGTTGGCCACCATCATGCCCTCTCCCCGTCGTCTTGCACCGGCGCGCAATCATCCGCGCGCCCTATGTCGGACGACGCCTGCTTGAGTGCCTGCAGCAACCCCAGCAGGTTCTCGGGATTGGCAAGATGAACAATAATCGGGCGAATCAAGAACTGATCCTGCTGGTCAACTTCCGAGACGATCCCATGCGGCTTGAGTTTGTCGAGCAGGTTGCGCGCGCGCTGGAGTTCCCGTGTGTCGCTTCCCAGGTTCCCAAGGTAGAGCTGCAATTGAGCTGCAACATCCTCGACCAGCGCCGGCGCATCCGGTGCGCCGATGCCTCGTTCCTGCTCATGAGCCAGATAGTGCTGCCGCAGAAGCGCGATCAGGAGCGATTGCTCCAACGTCAGGCGCTGCCGGCGGACCAGGGGATGAGACCATTCATCATCATCGGAATCACAACAGTACGACTGAGCAACAATGAGGAAAGCCAACCCGCGAATGTCGTCAATCTTGAGCACCAAATCCAGCGGTTCCAGAATGCGATTGATGTCAGCACAGCTCGTCACGGCGATCCGGTAGAGATTGGGTTTGCGAGCAGCCTCTAGGAACCCGAATTTGAGCAGCTCCTGGCATGCATCCTTCATGTCGCGAGGTGTGAAACTCACGGTCTCGACAGATGGGTCGGAGTCGAATTCGCTGGCTTCGTCATTGGTCGCTGACTGCTGCGCGAAATCGTCCGCCTCACCTCCCTCGTCCTTCGGCGCCGTCAGCGTATCGAAAATACTTGCCATCTTATAGCTCCATATCCAGGCCGCGCAGGTCCTCGAAACCGAGCGCCACGAGAGGTACGTTAAAGCGCAAGGGCATGCCATCACGCCCCACCACATCGACGCTTTCCCTATCCCCGCCCATCGAAACTCCGGCTTCCCGCGCCATGCTCAACCAGAGCGCAATTGTCTCCAGATCGTGCGTCGGCGGTAGATGTCGCGCCAGTTCCGCGATCCCCATGCGCGTGCCGCTTTGCTCGAGCAGCGCCACCGTACTCTCATACAGCGCCTGTCGGTCCAAACCGTCGAAAGCCTCCCAAAACTCGTCGTCGATGGATCGTGGATCCATGCTTTGCGCCTGCAGTTCGAGCACGAGTTGCGCTTCGTCCTCGATGACCTTGAATCGGATTCTTTCGACGAGCGGCAGTCCCGCCACGGAAATCGCAACAGGCGGCAATGGACCGTCCATGCCGCGCACCGATGCGCTCGCCCAGTCGAGCGTCAGCGCTTGCTGCAGCACGTCACCGATCAATTCGCCAACGCGGTGATGTTCGGCCGCCAGTCCCGTGCGGAGGAACCCCTTGACGTCACGCTCACTTCTGGCTCTTGCGCGGATGACCTCGGCCGACTCGTCGATCAAACGGATGATGAGCCAGCGCAGTTCATGTTGTTGGTTGGGATTGAGCGCCGAGCGGGTGGCGGGATGCTGGATGATCTGGCGCAAGCGATGCTTCATCGAGTCGAGTTCGGCCGAGCGTCCCAACTGCTGCTGAAAACCGCGAAAGACCTTTCCTTCAGCAGTTTCCAGCAGTTCGTCATGGCTGTTCAACAGTTTGTCCACGATCGCGCCCCGGTGACCGCGTTCGCTCACGATCGACTGTCGCAGCGCTTGATCGGCCTCCCGGTACGAGTCTTCGACCCGGCGAAAATCTGCACGCAAACTCGTGGCCAAATTGTAGATTTCGCGGATACCCTCGACGGCCTCCGACTCTGTCATCGCGCGCACGTTACCCGCCTTGACGTCTTCGAGTTCGCGCTCCAACTCCTGGATCTTGCGCTGCAAATACCGCGATCTGCTCCGACCATCCGGATTAAGGTTGGATTCGAGGTTTTCGATCTCGCGTTGCACGATCGATAGCCGTGACGCCGTCGAGGTCATCAGGCGCCCGTCCAGCGCAGCGACGAATCGCAGCGCCTCTTCCAGCGCATCGGTGGCATAGAGACGCCCGGCCCGTTCAATCAGCAACGAACGACGAATCCACCCGCGCAGTTCCTTGCGCGCCAGCACCGCGCAATCGCTCTCCGGGTCAACACCAAATTCGTCGGAATTCGCGTGCTGCACCAATACAGCGGCAAGCATCTGTTCGGCCGCGTCGACCTCAATGCCGTCGTGACTCTTCTCAAACAACGTCTGCAAGCAACTCACCACGAGCGGCGCGCTGCGTGCCGCCAACAATTGCCAGGCGGGGTGTTGACGCCGCGACTGGACGTACTGTTGCGTGCGCTGTTTCCAATCCAGATCCATACCTTTTCCGTGCCACTCGTAAGGAGCAAAATCCGACGACGAAAAACCGCGAGCGATTAATCTCGCGCCAATGTCCGCATCAGAACGCGACCGCAGTGCTAAAGCCACTGCATTCAAGTCTACGGGGCGTATCGTCAGAATATCGCCACGGGGATACTGTGCATAACACGTCACATCAGATCACGGGATGGAAACCACAGTTAATTCTGCTGCGATCCGGATCTGATGCCAAAAATCAGTAGCATAGGCAGACTGTTCGACGATTGAACGAATCTGCCTTAGCATGAGAAGAAAGCAATCTTGCAGTTGCCATTGGCCGTGCTCTTCAAAGAGCGCATGTCTCAACTATCGCCGCGTCGACGATTGAATCCGGACATACCGCTCCTTAGATTTGCTCGAGTGAAAAATGTAACTCCGCGTAGGCAGAGTTGCATCGCCACACCTCCTTCCCGTCACGTTCGAAGATCGCAACACCTCGTTTCACCTCGCACCTCGCGTATGGATACACGGCGCCGTGCCCATTCATCGCAGCGGACAACGGATTCCTCTCCTTGCAGCGCGCGAGATAAGCCCCGTCTTGTAGCGTCATGGTTCCTCACCGGATTTGCTTGCCTGAGCGGTATTGTAGCTGGTAGAAGCGCCTGTCAAACGAACCCCGTCCGGCACTCGAGTTGCCTCACTTCCGATCACCCCAATACCGTCTAGCGGCTCAATAATGCCCCACTCCACGGCAACGCACGACATCGCGACGATGATGGATATGGCCGCGACCTGGCTCATGCGAGAGGCCTTCACAACGCCGCTTCAATTGCTTCATCGCACGCGACAACGAACGGCCACCGACTCCAATCCGATGTGCGTGAGCGACTGAATACTTGGCGAGTGGCGGCCTTCGACTGAGTACACTTCGCTCTTACGAGCACGATGGCCTCTTGCAATACGGATAGCCAATTTCCAAGAAACTCCATCCGTGACGCAGAACGGTTATCTGATTGCATACATTTAAGAGAGCCGTCGGGTTCTATGATTTAGGGTTTCGCCCCAGCAATCCAGAATGAATTTTACGCTCGCGACTTGAGAGCGCGTCAAAAGATCCCATCCCCATTTGGTAGTATCACGTCCCCTAGCCGCTCGTGGAACCCACGATCACCGATGCTCAGAAACATGTCGAAAAGTGTATGGCTAAGCTGAGTTCGCCTGCAATCATCCGGACGGGAATACCGTTTGATATCCCACTGCTCCGCACGCGCACGATCTGCACTGGTCTGAATCCGGTTCACCATCGAATTGGACGCTTGGTATCGTGGCACCCCCTCTCGGACAAGATAGTCGAGTGCATTGGCCGCGCTCCTCCATATCAATCCGTAGACTTGAGAGACCGAATAGTCCCTCAGGACGTTGGCAAAGACTCTTTGCGTCTTCTCTCCTTGAGGCGCCTCCAACTGCCGTTTCTGTGCGCAATACGAGAGATAAGTCAGACATTCAGAAATCGCGAAGGACAGCGTCACTTCTGGCGCCTCGTGCAACCACCGATCTGGCCACGCACCGGTTGCCGCCACCTCTTCGATTTCGCGAATCAGGCGGGGCACTTCGAATGCCACCCGCCACCGCACTTTCTCGAAGTAAAACCCAATGTCCTCACCGTCCGTCCAAAATGCCTTGTCAGTCGTGTCCCCTGAGATCGCAATCACGCCCTTTTCCAGCAATTTGAATATTCCCCGGCAATCGTAACTATCAGGTGCAAGGGGATTTTCAGACCACTCAAACGGCTCAAGGGTCAAGTCTTGCTCGATCCCCCCGCATGCACGCACTAGGCTGACCAACATCAATGCTTCATCGAACGAGAGTTCGTCAATCCGAGACAATAGGATCTCCTCGGGGTAACGAGCCAACGCTTCCGCGATCTTCGCTTTCTTCCGATACCCCGGGCTATTCATTACCTTTTGTCGACGCACCGCGATCTCTTCCACGAGGCTGTCGAACTTGGTCGCCTGCTCTTCGTCAGCACGCTCGCGCTGGGCCGCGACTTGCTGTTCGAGGCGAATCAGATCGACGTCGCTATTTTCGATTTCTGCGATACGCAAAAGATTCTTAATCGCACCCTCCGACAAGTCTGGCACATCCGTCCAGTAGGCAGCTTTGGCGGCTCCATAGCGCTTGAGGTAATCGTTGGCAAGACCCAGATCGAATCCCAAACCAGAGGCACCATGTGCCTTCAAATCGGTTAAAGAATCCAACATCTCGTCATGTAGCTTGTGCTTGAGCAGTTGCGCACGGATTCCTTGTGCATACACCGACACCGCACCTTCTAAGTTTTCGCTCGTCGGCACGGCCCGTACCGCTTGACGAAACCCTTGCACGAAGTCGCGCACCTGCGTCTTTCGAACGTCGTCTAGCGGCAATTCACTAACCAGGCTACTCATATTGCCGCCATACGCGTGGCGGTAGATTTCGAAGCGCGTAAGCGCCTCGCCTGCAGCACGCCACTGGCCACGCAGCCGCGCAACCTCATATCGGGCTTCGTCTACAAGCGGATGTTGCCACTCTGTCGCGGCGAGATCGATTTGCGCGATCCCGTCGTCAGTCAGATCACCGTTGTCGTCTCGCGCATGATGGGCCCAGATGAGACGCAGGCAACCGCGAATGTCCGGGGCGCCAACCGCCGCCAGAATTTGATCACGATGAACCTGAAGGTCAAACGACGACTGATAATCAAAGAGTTCGCCTCCGATCCAGAATGGATGTGGATACTCGCGCAGCAGCAATCCAGTCCCACCTCGCCAGTCGTTGGGCATGTGCCGCAAGACCTCGGCAAACGCAGCCGCTCGATCACTGATCGCATGAGAATCGCCGCGAATCAAGGCAATGGCCAGTTGCGCACCCACCGCGCACGCAACGATCTCCCAGTCCTCGTACTCACGGCCATCGTGAAACGTATGCAATTCGGGGCCGTCGCGTTCGACGCCGGCAATGAGCGTTCCCGCGACCTCCCAATCCTGACGCTTAATATGCTCGTCGGCTATTGCGAGCGTCAGCCAGCGCGCACTGCGCGGATTCACATTCTCATACAACCAGTCATGAAGTTGGTGCGACGTCTCATGCTGAGCGCGTAGTGCAATCCGATAGGTGAGCCATACAAGCTTGGGATGCGTATCGCCATCCATACCGTTCAGCAGCCGCTGGATAGTCTCATTCACTGACGCGAACGGATGAATCAACGACAACCTGGCATAGGCGACAAGCACGTCGGGACAGCGTGGAAAGTGCTCGACCGCATCCGTTAGCCAAGCAACGCGCTGCCCCAAGTCTTCACTACCATCCAGATAATAGCGATCGAGTAGATCGAACGCCTCGGCTGGCGCATTGCAAATCTCACGCAAAGCGGATCGCAACAACGCTTTGATTTCGGAGCGGAGCGAATCTGGCACCCATCGTTTGCCATCCAGTAAACAGAATGCGTGCACGCAATGTGCGATTGGCGATTGCCGTGCCGGTCCGCTACGCCAATTTGCCAAGCTCTCGGCCAGTTGCTTCTGCTGAAACTGACAATACGCCAACTTCTCCTTCACGCGCCACACATCAAGTTGAAGCTGTTGATAAGCTTGGCCTGCTTCGACCCAGCGCATCAGTATGACCAACAGATCCGCCTCAAGCTCAGCAGTGACTCGCTCGTTATGTACCTGATTCGCGATGAGTTGATGAACATCGTGCTGCGTTGCCTGAAGTAGCTCAGGAAGCGTCAAGACGCGGTTCGATTGAGTCTTCTGCCTTTTTCGTGCCACGTTTTTCCTCTCAAGCGAATCCTGCTGAAAACACGATTAAACGAGCGGGGAACAGCCACTGATGTTACCTTGCTTGCGGTAATTTTCAACAGCAGGTCACGTCCTTGCACGAAGACATGATCAGGGCCGTCAAACCCGAGCTCGGGGGAGTGCCAGGCAGGAGGTTCGAAGTGCCTCCTGTAAATTCGCTCAGGCGTACGCCACGGTACGAGCGGCAAGCCTAACAAACGAAATTGGGCCGGCCTTTCGGCCGCATCCCTCTTTTATAAGGGACATATTACACTCTCAACGCCCGCATAACTTTGGTGAGACCAGCGCATTGCAGTCGTTTCAAGCGAGAAACTTCCATCTGTCCCTTTGTTGAGTGTTCGCACTTCGCGCCTTGTCGTCAGGGCAGGATTATTGCTTTACAATAGGACTTGTTGTCGATCAATAATTGGGGTGCACAATGGTTACTGAGACGCGAACGCTAACCGCCCAAGTGCCCGTCGAGCTTGCGGTGGAAGTAGATGCACTGTCAGAGCAGATTGAACGTCCGCGCCAGTGGATCATCAAGAAAGCGCTGGTCCAGTATCTCGCGCGCGAGGCCGAAAAGCGCCGGCTGATTCAGGAAGGACTGGATGACGTGACCGCCGGGCGCCTCGTCCCCATGGAGCAGGCAAGAGCCTGGGCGAACAGCATCGGCACGGAGAACGAACTGCCGACGCCGAAAACATGAGAGTCAAGGTCATCCCCACCAGTAAGGCGATGTCAGACCTTGGGATCATCGCCGACCACGTCAGAAAATACAATGACGCCACCGCCGCTCGCAAGGTCGTCAGCGCGTTGCTCGACGAAGCCGAACGGTTGGGTCAAGACCATTTTCACCGATTGGGCGAAGAACTCGACGGTTACGACGGACCACCCGCGCGCGAGGTACACCGCTGGGTATGCTTCACCGGCCGATACGAATTGCACTACGAGGTTTTGCCGCCATATGCGGAGGAGCCTACGGCCATCGCTATCCTTCGCGTGTGGGATACTCGACAGGATCGTTGAAGGCGCAACCGTACCACTTCAACGCGGAATCCGGCGAATACCACTCGATTGTCAATCTAATGCTGAAACCCTCGTGGAGACGGAGCTACCACGGACTTGAGTAATGGGAATACCGTCACCGATACCGACATTACAGGGCGGCACTTGATGGCTTTCGGCAACTGGCCAACGCGACTTCCGGCCGAATCGCTACTCGGCGTGCATCGGTTTTCTCTCTGGCAGTGTCGGCGATCGATCTGGATCTGCTCGGCGAAACTGCCTCTAACGATCACGCGCATGACGATTAGATCCGCTCATGCGGGATCGTCGAGGACTTGGCTCTCGAGCCGCTTCACTTCAATCGCTGAGTCAATCATCTCTTACTGCGGCAAAGCGTGTAGCTCGTGCGCATGAAATCCGATTGCGGATTGAGGTCGCCAAATCGCGGTGCCCCCGCGCCGAATCCGTCGAAAGCGCGGCACGAAGGATATCGCGCGCCCTTCCTCCATCGAACACCCGTGCAAGGCCGCCTAGATGCGCAAACAGGCTCTGAGCTTCTCGTCGATGTTCCGGATCTCTTTCCCCCGATCGTCTATCACCGGCGGTGCTGCATTCGGCCGGAAATAAGTGCCACACTAACCTCCAAAGCCATTCGTCTGAAGGAAATGCAGCATGACGTTGAAGATTGTGCGCTCACCACTGGTACCACGCGTTACCAAGATCGACTTCAAAGAACATGCCGGCAAAGAACTCGTCACCTGGTGGTATAGGGAACTCGTCAGAGGGCGTGGCAGCGTTTTTCAGCCCAACGCGTTGGTATGTTTCAGGGTACTCGGCGCCAACAACGAACTAACCCATGACTTCGTCCACCGCCGGGTCGCGCTGACGGAATTAGGTCAATTCAAGCTGGGCACGATCTGGCACAACCAGACCTGCAAGGAAGAAGTCAAACTCGACACCGAAACGTTCCAGGTCGATTTCGACCCGGACGCTTGGCGCTACTACTCCATTGCACAAGACATTGCAGCCAGGCGCCCACCGCTGATCCCGACTGAATCCTATGAGCTTCACCAGGCTTATCAGCACCACAAACCTTGGCTGCTCCAGTTCCCTTTCTCCGACGGCGCAGTCGGGCTCCTTGTTCCTTGCCTTGAGTTTTTCAACCGATACTACGGCCGCTCCGAGCATGTAAAGAGGATCCTGGCAACTTACCCCTGGAAAACCGCTCGCGAGGAGCTACTTGCTCCGCTGGTGATGCCCCCCAAGGCAGGTATTTGGCCCATCAACATGAGGAAACGCACGGTCAATGGTGATGCGGTACTGCTTGCTCACCTTGAGTACGATGACTACGCCCGACGAGAGGCAAGCGCCATCTGGTCCGAACTTGACGCAGCGCAGGGCCCGTCGGGTACCGGTCAGGCATTCGTCCGGATTGGTCCATGGTTCAAGGGCCCTGCTCGACTAAGAGTGAAAGGCATTTGGATCGAGAAAGGTCGCAGTTTCCTCGGGCTGCAGGTCGTTGGCGGCAGCGACCCTGGTGGCGTGCCCATATTCCGTGACCGCGAAAACACCAACAAGACAGGCCCGATCCCTGGCTCCGTACAGCGCGGCGCCGCCTGGGACGGAGTCCCCCCACGCCAGTTTGTCCCAAAACACACAATCGTGGATGTCACGAGCTCTGAAACGCCTGACCACGGCGCTGGTTCGATCGAGATCGAAGAGCCAGAGTTTGTACTACTCGGCGAACCAAGGACCGTAGTCGACATGCGACGGCCGACTACCAACAGCACCGGTGGAAAAAGCAGCAGCCAATCGCCGTCAGACCGATATTCCGGTGATGCCACGGCGGGCGCTGGCAAAGGCGTCGGCTATGGCTCATTC
>NZ_CAJPGQ010000073.1:0-18553 GCF_905339595.1 Burkholderia sp. BCC1977 | reverse complement strand
GTTTCGGCAGGGCGGGCTGCCGCCCGCAGACGCCGACTTACTTCAGGACCGCCGCGACTGCATTGGCGACCGCGTCGAGGTTGCGCGTGTTCAGCGCTGCAACGCAGATCCGGCCGGTGCCGACTGCGTAGATGCCGAACTCATCGCGCAGGCGATCGACTTGCGCCGAGGTCAGGCCCGAATACGAGAACATCCCGCGCTGCGCGTTGATGAAGCTGAAGTCGCGATCGACACCGCTCGCCTTCAGGCGCTCGACGAGACCGTTGCGCATCGCGCGGATGCGGTCGCGCATTTCGCCGAGTTCCTGCACCCACGAAGCGTGCAGTTCCGGCGATGCGAGCACGGCCGCGACGACCGCGCCGCCATGGGTCGGCGGGTTCGAGTAGTTCGTGCGGATCACGCGCTTCAGTTGCGACAGCACGCGCGTCGCTTCTTCCTTGCTCGACGTGATGATCGACAGCGCGCCGACGCGCTCGCCATACAGCGAGAACGACTTCGAGAACGACGACGACACGAACGCATTCAGGTCGGCCGCGGCAAACAGACGCACCGCGGCGGCATCGGCCTCGATGTTCTCGCCGAAGCCCTGGTAGGCCATGTCGAGGAACGGCACGAGGTTGCGCGCCTTGACGACGTCGACGACCTGCTGCCATTGCGCTTCGGTCAGGTCCACGCCGGTCGGGTTGTGGCAGCACGCGTGCAGCACGACGATCGTGCCTGCCGCATAGCCGTTCAGCGCCGACAGCATGCCTTCGAAGTTCACGCCGTTGGTGGCGGCGTCGTAGTACGGGTATGCGACGACTTCGAAGCCGGCCGCTTCGAACAGCGCGCGGTGGTTTTCCCAGCTCGGATCGCTGATCGCGACCTTCGCGTTCGGGTTCACGGTGCGCAGGAAGTCGGCGCCGATCTTCAGTGCGCCGGTGCCGCCCAGTGCCTGCGCCGTGACCACACGGCCCGCGGCGATCAGCGGCGAATCGTTGCCGAGCAGCAGCTTCTGCACCGCTGCGTCGTACGCGGCGATCCCGTCGATCGGCAGGTAGCCGCGCGGCAGACCGGCGTCGACACGGGCCTTTTCCGCTTCGCGAACGGCGCGCAGCAGCGGAATCTTGCCTTCTTCGTTCGTGTACACACCGACGCCGAGGTTGACCTTGGTCGGGCGCGTATCGGCGTTGAAGGCTTCGTTCAGGCCCAGGATCGGGTCGCGGGGAGCAAGCTGGACAGCGGAGAAGAGCGACATGATGATTCGGCAGTAGTGAAAAGAGGGTCAGGCTTTCAGCCGGCGGGGCGGGCGCAGCGGACCGCGCGCCAACGGGCACGGCGCCGGAAAGCGCAGCAGCCTGATATTGTAGCGAATTCACGCTGCCGGAGGCGGCGATTGCGCGGCGAATTGCGATTTCGGACGGTTGCCGCGCGTCAGGAGCCGTCAGCGGTTCGCAACGCCGCGAAGCGCTAGAATAGTTTTTTTGCCCTCGCTCCGGCCGCACTCCATGTCCGAACATCACGCCGAAGTCGGCGACGCGCTCGACGAATCGAAATTCGTGACCTTCGAAGGGTCGCCGTTCCAGTTGTACCAACCGTATCCGCCCGCAGGCGACCAGCCGACCGCGATCGAAACGCTCGTCGAAGGTGTCGGCGACGGCCTCGCATTCCAGACGCTGCTCGGTGTGACCGGTTCGGGCAAGACCTTCACGATGGCGAACACGATCGCGCGGCTCGGCCGCCCGGCGATCGTGTTCGCGCCGAACAAGACGCTCGCGGCGCAGCTCTACGCGGAGTTCCGCGAGTTCTTCCCGCGCAACGCGGTCGAGTACTTCGTGTCGTACTACGACTATTACCAGCCGGAAGCGTACGTGCCGCAGCGCGACCTGTTCATCGAGAAGGATTCGTCGATCAACGAGCACATCGAGCAAATGCGGCTGTCGGCGACCAAGAGCCTGATGGAGCGTCGCGACGTGGTGATCGTCGCGACGGTGTCGGCGATCTACGGTATCGGCAACCCGTCCGAATACCACCAGATGATCCTGACGCTGCGCACCGGCGACAAGCTCGGCCAGCGCGACGTGATCGCGCGGCTGATCGCGATGCAGTACTCGCGCAACGAACAGGACTTCCAGCGCGGCACGTTCCGCGTGCGCGGCGACACGATCGACATCTTCCCGGCCGAGCACGCTGAGCTGGCCGTGCGCATCGAGCTGTTCGACGACGAGGTCGAGACGCTGCAGCTGTTCGACCCGCTGACCGGGCGCGTGCGGCAGAAGATTCCGCGCTTCACCGTGTATCCGTCGTCGCACTATGTGACACCGCGCGACACCGTGATGCGTGCGGTCGAGACGATCAAGGACGAATTGCGCGAGCGCCTCGAGTTCTTCCACGGCGACGGCAAGCTCGTCGAGGCGCAGCGTCTGGAGCAGCGCACGCGCTTCGATCTCGAGATGCTGCAGGAGCTCGGCTTCTGCAAGGGCATCGAGAACTACTCGCGGCACTTCTCGGGTGCCGCGCCCGGCGAGCCGCCACCGACGCTCGTCGACTACCTGCCGCCCGACGCACTGATGCTGCTCGACGAATCGCACGTGCTGATCGGCCAGTTGAACGGCATGTACAACGGCGACCGCGCGCGCAAGGAAAACCTCGTCAACTACGGCTTCCGGCTGCCGTCGGCGCTGGACAACCGGCCGCTCAAGTTCCCGGAGTTCGAACGCAAGATGCGCCAGGTGGTGTTCGTGTCGGCGACGCCCGCCGACTACGAGCAGCGTGTGACGGGGCAGGTGGCCGAGCAGGTGGTGCGGCCGACCGGGCTCGTCGATCCGGAAATCGAAGTGCGCCCGGCAAGCTCGCAGGTGGACGACGTGCTGACCGAGATCAACGCGCGCGTGAACGCCGGCGAGCGCGTGCTGATCACCGTGCTGACGAAGCGGATGGCCGAGCAGCTCACCGAGTTCCTGGCCGACCACGGCGTCAAGGTGCGCTACCTGCACAGCGACATCGACACGGTGGAGCGGGTCGAGATCATCCGCGACCTGCGGCTCGGCACGTTCGACGTGCTGGTCGGGATCAACCTGCTGCGCGAAGGCCTCGACATTCCGGAAGTGTCGCTCGTCGCGATTCTCGACGCGGACAAGGAAGGCTTCCTGCGCGCCGAGCGCTCGCTGATCCAGACGATCGGCCGCGCGGCGCGCAACGTGAACGGCAAGGCGATCCTCTATGCCGACACGATGACCGAATCGATGAAGCGCGCGATCGGCGAGACCGAGCGGCGCCGCGCGAAGCAGATCGCGCACAACGAGAAGATGGGCATCACGCCGCGCGGCGTCGTGAAGCGCATCAAGGACATCATCGACGGCGTCTACAACGCCGACGACGCGCGCGCCGAGCTGAAGGAAGCGCAGCAACGCGCGAAGTTCGAGGACATGTCGGAAAAGCAGATCGCGAAAGAGATCAAGCGTCTCGAAAAGCAGATGGCCGACTACGCGAAGAACCTCGAGTTCGAAAAGGCCGCGGCGACGCGCGACCAGCTTGCGCTGCTGCGTGAACGCGTGTTCGGCGCGAACGTGGGCGACCACGTCAACGGCGGCCGGTAAATCTTTCCAAACGTCACTGAAACCTTTCGGTAACACCGTTGTAAGCCTTGTCGGATCAGGGGTTTACACGGTGTCTCGTTTGTTCCGAAGCCGGTTCGGTGCTAAACTCCGCAAGTATTGAGAATAGTTCGCATTAACGTTATTCGTTGCGTTAGTGTTTCCGGCGCGCGGTCGTGGCGGGCGGCGCGCAAGTCACCAGACAAATAACAAGGAGTGTCCATGTTGGGTTCTTCGTTCATCCGCACGTCGGTTGCGGTAGCGGCGGCGCTTGCCGCGATGTCGGCAACGGCAGCCGAATATCCGATCGGCAAGCAGCAGATCCAGGGCGGCATGGAAATCGGCGCGGTGTACCTGCAGCCGATCTCGATGGATCCGGAAGGGATGATGCGCAAGGCGTCTGATTCCGACATCCACCTCGAGGCCGACATCCACGCGGTCAAGAACAACCCGACGGGTTTCGCGGAAGGCGACTGGATGCCGTACCTGCAGGTCACGTACAAGCTGACGAAGCAGGGTGACACGAAGTGGAAGGCCGAAGGCGACCTGATGGGCATGGTCGCGAGCGACGGCCCGCACTACGGCGACAACGTGAAGCTGGCCGGCCCGGGCAAGTACCACCTGACGATGACCGTCAAGCCGCCGATGCAGTCGGGCCACATGGCGTTCGGCCGTCACGTCGACAAGGAAACGGGCGTGGGCGCGTGGTTCAAGCCCATCACCCTCGAATACGACTTCCCGTTCGCCGGCATCGGCAAGAAGGGCGGGTACTGATCGGTGGCATCACGGACGGCGCGCTTCGGCGCGCCGTCGGCGTAGAGAACCCAGAATGAAATTTCCCCAGAAAATCGTCGCCGCAGCCGCCGCGCTGTGGCTCGCCGGCGCGGCGCATGCCGCCGATCTGCCGACGTTCAAGCTCGAGATGACGGACGGCAAGCTGAATCCCGCCCGTATCGAAGTGCCGGCCGGCCAGCGCTTCAAGATCGAGATCAAGAATACCGGCAAGGGCGCCGCCGAATTCGAGAGCGTGCAGTTGCGCAAGGAGAAGGTGCTCGCGCCGGGCGCCGATTCGTTCGTGGTCGTCGCCCCGCTGTCGCCGGGCGAATACAAGTTTTTCGACGATTTCCACCAGCAGGCACAGGGCGTGATCGTCGCGAAGTAATGCGTTTTATCTGCGGGCGGGCATACGCATGCGGTGCCCCGCACGTCAGGAGAATTCAATGGGTCAGATCTTGTTCATCGTCTGGCGGGAGAGCGTCGAAGCGCTGCTCGTCGTCGGCATCCTCTATGCATGGCTGAAGAACGGCGACGACGACGCGCGCCGCGGCCTGCCCTTTCTGTGGACGGGCGTGGCAGTCGGCCTGCTGATGGCCGTCGGTCTGGGCGCCGCGCTCGTCGGCTTCACCGAAGTGCTGTCCGGCGACGCGCAGGACTATTTCCAGACCGCGATGGTGCTGATCGCGTGCGTGCTGATCGTGCAGATGGTGCTGTGGATGCGCCGGCACGGCCGCACGTTGAAGCGTGACATGGAGCAGTCGCTGCAGCAGAGCACGCGCGATTCGAACTGGTGGGGCGTCGCCGTGCTGGTCGCGCTTGCGATCGCACGCGAAGGCAGCGAGACGGTGATCTTCCTGTACGGCCTCGGTTTCGGCCAGTCGGGGCACGTGGACGGCGGCCAGATGTTCGCGGTCGTGATCGGCCTCGGCCTCGCGTTCCTCACGTTCTATCTGCTGCAGCTCGGCGGCAAGTACTTCTCGTGGCGGCATTTCTTCCGCGTCACCGAAGTGATGCTGCTGTTCCTCGGTGCGGGCCTGTTCCAGACCGGCGTCGACAAGCTGATCGACAAGGAAATCCTGCCGCTCGGCATCTCGCAAGTGTGGGACACGTCGGGGATCCTCGATGATTCCGGCACGTTCGGTTCGCTCGTCGCGACGCTGACCGGTTATCGCGCGCACCCGGCGCTGACCAACCTGATCGCCTACGCGGTGTACTGGGCGGTGGTCTGGCTGCTGATGAAGCGCGCGAGCCGCCGTCCGGTCGTTCCTGCAGGTCGAGCGGCATGAGCGTTGTCGCCGCAGCCAAGCCGGGCTGGCTCGCGCAGGCCGGCCAGTGGATGCAGCGCCACGGCGCGGTGATCCGCGGCATCCAGTGGGTCGTCGTCGGCGTCTACGCATTCCTGATCATCGTGCCGGCGGTGTTGCCGCTGCCGGACGATTCCGCGCACCTGTGGAGCAATCTCACGCTGATCGCGCAGTTCGTGTTCTGGGGCATCTGGTGGCCGTTCGTGCTGCTGTCGATGGTGATGCTCGGCCGCGTCTGGTGCGGCGTGCTGTGCCCGGAAGGCGCGCTGACCGAATATGCGAGCAAGTTCGGCCGCGGCGGCGCGATTCCGCGCTGGATGCGGTGGGGCGGCTGGCCGTTCGTCGCGTTCGGGCTCACGACGATCTACGGGCAGATGGTGAGCGTGTACCAGTACCCGCTCGCGGTGCTGTTCGTGCTCGGCGGCTCGACCGTCGGTGCGATCGTGATCGGCGTGCTGTACGGTCGCGAGAAGCGCGTGTGGTGCAAGTATCTGTGCCCGGTCAATGGTGTGTTCGGGCTGCTCGCGCGGCTCGCGCCGATGCGCTACAAGGTCGACGAGGATGCCTGGCGTCGCTCGTACAAGAACGGCGAGCACGGGCATCGCGTGATTCCGATCAATTGCGCGCCGCTCGTGCCGTTGCGCAACATGAAGGGCGCCGCCGCATGCCACATGTGCGGCCGCTGCAGCGGGCACCGCGACGCTATCGCGCTGTCGTGGCGCTCGCCGTCCGACGAGGTCGTGAGCCTCGGCGCGCAGCAGGCGAATCCGTGGGACACGGCGCTGATCCTGTACGGCCTGCTCGGCGTCGCGATCGGTGCGTTCCACTGGACCGTCAGCCCGTGGTTCGTGCAGATCAAGCAGTGGCTCGCGGGCTGGCTGATCGACCGCGACATCACGTGGCCGCTCGAGACCAATGCGCCGTGGTTCCTGCTCACGCACTATCCGGATCGCAACGACGTGTTCTCGTGGCTCGACGGCGGGCTGATCGTCGGCTACATCGTCGGCACGGGGCTCGTGTACGGCACCGCGCTGCTCGTGCTGCTGGCCGGCGCGACGCTGATGCTCGGCCGTTTCGACCGCGTGCGTCTCCATCATCTCGCGCAGGCGCTGATCCCGATCGCGGGCGCCGGCGTGTTCCTCGGGCTGTCGGCGACGACGCTGTCGCTGCTGCGGGCCGAGCACGTGCCGCTCGGCTGGGCAACCGACGTGCGCATCGCGATTCTGGTCGGCGCGAACGCATGGAGTGCCTGGCTCGCATGGAAGGTGACGGGGCGCTATGCGGCATGGCCGCGCCGGCTGGCTGCATTCGCGTGGTTCGCGGCCGGCCTGGCCGTGGTCGACAGCGCCTGGTGGCTGATGTTCTGGGGTTTCTGATGCGGTCTTGAAGGCCCTTGCGGCCGCGTTCCGGATCGGCAGGCGAGGGTGTTCCGCTGCCGGGTTCCGGAACGCGCTGAAGCCGCAGTGCCGACAGTCGCGATGCTTGTTCCTTTTTCCTTTGCATCCGTGCCGGTGCCCTAACAAAAAAGCGACACGTCCTTCGACGTGTCGCTTTTTTTCTTCCTTGTGCGAGAACCAAAAAAGTGGCTTGGCTTGCTGCAACGGCTGCTTGAGTGTGTTTGCACGAAGGGGTCTAGATCTCGCGTGCAAGCCGTTACGCTGGCTACTGCCCAACACCTCTCAGGGAGGTGGTCCCCACAATACTCTGTCGTTACTTCGTCAGGATCAGTTTGCCGAGCCGCGTGGCCCGCAACTGATATGTCTCTCCGTTATGCGCGATGCTGATGTGGCTGTGGCCTTGCAGCAGCGCATCGCTGCTGAGGGTCCGGGTGCCGGCATCGCGGCTACCGGCGGGTTTCGCCGGTGTCGTGACCGCTGCCGTCTTCTGACGGTTGGCGCTTGCGGTGCCGGTCGTGCGGCGCAAGGTCAGCGTGGTCGGGCGCGTGGTGTCGGTCATTCGGTTGATCGGTGACTGTCGATACGATGGAATGAATTCTAAATGATAACTATTCCCATTTACAAAAACTCTTTATCGATCGATGTGGCGAATCCGATAGCTTGAATCAAAGGGCGGCCCGCAGGCCGCCGTCGACGTCAGTGGAGCGGGTCGGGGTTCTTGCGTCCCTGTGCGTATTCGCGGATCAGGCGCACCGTGTCGATGTCCGACGTGCGATACGCTTCCTTGACGATGCCGTGCGTCTGGCGCGCTTCCTCGCTGTCGTCCGCCACGGTCAGCGTCGTGCGGTATTCGAAGCGCAGGAACAGCTCGTGATCGTCGCGCTCCTCGATCGTCATCGTCAGCGAGCCGCCGATTTCGCCGCCGGCCGCATGGATGTCGTAGCGCACCTGCTGGTTCGGGGTGAACGTCACGCGGTCGCGCACGGTCGCATGCCCGTAGTGCAGCTCGCGTTCGAGCGTGGTGTCTGTCCGTTCGTGGACGACGCAGCTGTCGAGGCCGATCACGAACAGCTGCGGCTGTTCGGCGCGCAGCACGAGGCCTTCCCACAGTTGGTCGCGGGTCAGGGACGGCACGGCCGGGTCGTCGGAGTTGATCTGGATCAGATGTTCGAAGTTCAAGGGGACGGGTTCCTTCTGGTGGCGGGCAGCCACATGGCTCAAGAAGTCATTGTGACGCAAAATGAGCCGTGTCGCGGCACCTGCGCCCCCGATCGGGCGTTACGCTTCGATGCGGCCCATGCGGCCGGTCTGGTAGTCGACGACCGCCTGCCGGATCTCTTCCTCGGTATTCATCACGAACGGGCCATAGCGGACGATCGGCTCGTTGAGCGGCACGCCGCCGATCAACAGCAGGTCGAGCGGCGTATCGCCGGCTTCGAACGTCACCGCGTCGCCATCGTCACCGTAGACGATCATGTGCCGTGCGTCGACGGGCTGCCTGTCGGGCCCGTAGCGGCCCGCTCCGTCGAGCGGGTAGGCGAATACGCGATACCCCGGCGGCACCGGCTGCGTGACCGTTGCGCCCGGTTGCAGCGTGAAATGCTGGTAGAGGATCGGTGTCCGCGTCTCGATCGCGGCGCGCACGCCGAATGCCTCGCCGGCGATCACGCGGACCTGTGCGCGGCCGTCCGGCGACGTCGCGCTCGGGATGCGGTCGGCCGAGATCTCCTGGTAGCGCGGTGCGATCAGCTTGTCGCGCCGCGGCAGGTTGACCCACAGCTGGAAGCCGTGCGAGCGTCCGCCTGCCTGCGCGAACTCGGGATCCGGCATTTCGCTGTGCACGACGCCCGCGCCGGCCGTCATCCACTGCACGTCGCCGGGCCCGAGCGTGCCGGCATGGCCGGCCGAGTCGCGATGGCGAAAGCGCCCGTCGAGCACGTAGGTCACTGTTTCGAAGCCGCGATGCGGATGGTCGGGCGCGCCCTTGGCTTCGCCAGGGGCATAGTCGACGGGGCCCATTTCATCGAGCAGCAGGAACGGATCGAAATCCATCAGCAGTCGGGTCGGGAACGGGCGGTGAACCACGAAGCCGCCGCCTTCGGTCGTGCGAAGCGCGGGGTACGTGCGGTCAAGCGAGCGAGCGGTCGTCATGCAAAAGCCCTCGATGTCATCGGAATAGCGTTATTTTTGAAACATAGCGCTATTATATTGGGCGTTTTACCGTCCGATTTGCGGCGGTTCGCAATGGATTGTTCTGAAATTGGAACGATGACATGAACATCGATGCACACAACCTGAACGACCTCATGTACTTTTCGCAGGTCGTCGAACACGGCGGTTTCTCGGCGGCGGAACGCGTGCTGGGTATCTCGAAATCGCGCCTGTCGCGGCGCCTGACCGAACTCGAGGCGGCGCTCGGCGTGCGCCTGCTGCAGCGCTCGACGCGCAAGCTCGCGCTGACCGAGGCGGGGGAGCTGTTCTACCAGCATTGCCAGGCGATGCTCGCCGAAGCCCAGGCCGCGATGAATGCCGTGCAGCAGCTGCGTGCGTCGCCGCGCGGCTCGGTGCGCGTGAGCGTCCCCGTGACGCTGTCGCAGACCATGCTGTCGCGCATCCTCCCCGAATTCCTGCACCGCTATCCCGAGGTGAAGGTGCACATCCGCGTGACCAATCGCGTGATCGACCTGTTCGAGGATTCGATCGACGTCGCGTTGCGTGTGCGCTCCGAGCCGCCGCAGAACGCGAACATCGTCGTGCGGCCGCTGTGGCGGACCGAGCAGATGCTGGTCGGCGCACCGAGCCTGCTGAACCAGAATGCGCCGCCGCTCGTGCCGGACGATCTGGCGCATTTCGAGACGCTCGATACGCCGAGCGTCGACGGGCGGCACGTATTCAGCCTGATCGCGCCGGACGGCACGCGTCACTTGCACGAGCACGATCCGCGGCTCGTGACGGCCGACCTGATGACGATCCGCGAGGCCGTGCTCGACGGCCTCGGCATCGCGGCGCTGCCCGAGATGATGTACGGCAATGCGTTGCGCGCGGGGCAGTTGTCGCCGGTGATGCCGGGCTGGACGCTGCCGGTGCCGCAACTCTATGCCGTGTTCGTGTCGCGGCAGGGGATGCCGCCCGCGGTGCGCGCGTTCGTCGACTATCTGGTCGAGAAGCTCGACCACGGCGAATACAAGCAGCCGGGCTGCCCCGAGCGCGCGAAGAAGGAAGCCGCGGCGGCCGATGCTTCGGCCACCTGAATGCAAGATGGGCGTCGTGGCAAATTTGTTTTGTCATTGAAGCGCCGCCTGCAATCGCAAGTTTCAATCGCCGGGACCTTGAATGCCTACACGAGCGGGCCTATATTGAAATCCCATTTCGCGAAGGAAGTTGTGAGCGGAATCAGGTGGCCGCATATATTGTGAGCCAGATAGGGCAGAACGCGCAGTCCGTGCAGACCACGGTAGCCGCATTTGCGTTGCTCCAGGCGCAACCGATACCGCCGAAGAGCCCGCCGCCCGAAGGCGCCCGCGTGCGCATCAAAAAAGGCCTTCATCTGGCGATGAGGGCCTTTTACTTTGTGCGCGGCCGGCGAGGCGCGGCCGGCCAGGCACGGCCGCCTGGGCAACCGTCGCGTAATGAAACGCGTGTGCGTTACTTCGCCTTCGCGGTCGGCTCCGTCACGAAGCCGAGTTTTGTCAGGCCGCCGGCCTGCGCATCGGACATCACTTCGGCCACGCGTTCGTATGCAACCTTGCGATCGGCGCGCAGGTGCAACTCCGGTTGCGGCTGATGCTGGGCCGCTTCCGCGATGTGCGCCTGCAACTGCTCGCGCGTGACCGTCTGGTCGTTCCACAGGATCGTGCCGTTGCCCTGGATCGCGACGTCGACCGTCTGCGGCTTCTCGTCGACGGGCTGGCTGCTTGCGTGCGGCAGGTCGATCTTCACCGCGTGCTGCATCGCCGGGATCGTCACGAGGAAAATGATCAGGAGTACGAGCATGACGTCGACGAGCGGCGTCATGTTGATCTCGCTCATCACGCCGTCGTCGTCGTCATCGCTGAAGCCGGTGTTCATTGCCATGGTTCACCCCGTCTCAGCTGGCGCGCGTGGCAAGGCGCAGGCCGTCGCGGGTCGACGACGACGCGAGGCGTGCGCCCGTCACGAAGTATGCGTGCAGACCGTGCGCGAAGCGGCGCAGCTTGCTGACGACACCCTTGTTCGCGCGGGTCAGTGCGTTGTAGCCGAGCACCGCCGGAATCGCGACGAACAGGCCGAAGGCCGTCATGATCAGCGATTCGCCGACCGGACCCGCGACCTGGTCGATCGACGTCTGGCCGGTTGCGCCGATCGCGAGCAGCGCGTGGTAGATGCCCCAGACCGTGCCGAACAGGCCGACGAACGGCGCCGTGCTGCCGATCGACGCGAGAATCGCGAGACCGGCCTGCATGCGCGAGATGCCTTCGTCCATCGTGTCCTTCAGGCAGCGCGTGACCCAGTCCGACACGTCCATGCGGTCGTGCAGGTGCGGTTGCGTCTGATGGTGGTGATCGGCGGCTTCCTTGCCCGACAGCGCGAGCGCGAGGAACGGGTTGTCGCTCGGCGTCGATGCGGCGAGGCCGAGCTTCTTGATGCCGTCGTCGAAATCGTCCGAATGCCAGAACGCCTGCTCGGCATTCTTCGTGAGACGGTTCAGGCGAATCACGTTCCAGCCCTTGACGATGATCACGATCCACGACAGGACCGACATCACGAGCAGCGTGATCGCGATGGCGCGCGTGACGAAATCACCTTGCGCCCAGACGTGCGCGATACCGTAGCTTTGCATTTTTGTTTCCTTTGAATCTTCCGAATGAGGCGGGTTAATCGTCGAGCGTGAAGTTGAAGGGCAGCGTATGGGCGGCGCGAATCGCTTGCCCGTTCTCGATGTACGGCGGACAGGTGCTGGCGCGCGTCGCCTCGAGCGCGGCTTCGTCGAGACGCGGGTAGCCGCTGCTCTTCTGCAACTGGACGCTTTCGATCTTGCCCGTCACGCCGATGATGAAGTGAACATAGGCCGTGCCCGTTTCGCCGCGGCGGCGCGACATCGACGGATAGGTGGGCTTCACGAAATTGCAGCTGAGTGCCGATACGTTCTTCGGCGCGCTGACCTGCATCGTCTCGCGAGCCGGGCCGGGTGCGGCGGCCGGCGCAGCAGGAGCCGGTGCGGCGGGAGCGGGTGTCGGATCGGCAGCCGCCGGCGCGGGCGTCGGCGACGGGGATTGCGCGACCGGCTGAGGCGTCGGCTTGACCGCCTTCTGCACGGGCTTCGGCTCGACCTTGGGCTTCTCGCGCGGCGCGGGTTTCGATGGCGCGGGCCGCGCGGCCGATTGGACCGCGACCGGTTGGGCGGCAGGCGCCGGCGGAATGAGTTGCGCGGTGATCGACTGGACCTCGATCTCCTTCGGCGGCGGCGCGTTGCGATGGAGCCAGGCGGCCGTCAGCATGATCGCGTGTGCGGCAAGCACACCGACCGCGACGGTGATGACCCGGGGATTCATACGTGAGGCAGCCGGCAAGACACCGGCAGGAGCGGATTGCGAAGCCTGCATGTTAGCTTGAAAGAACGACGTCGCACCCGGGGCGCGGCGGGTGAATCGGTATTACTTGCGGAAGATCAGCAGCGAGATGCACACGGTGGTGACAAATCCGATCAGCAATTCCATGACAGGCTCCTTGGCAGGTAAGCCGCTGGCTCGCGTGGAAGGTGGCTTGCTGACGGTCAGACATCAAATGCGGCCGCGGCCGCATGGGTACGCTCGGCTGCGCTCAGGCGGCCTTGCGGTCGTAGAACGTCACCGGGATCGGGTGAGCGTGGTGCTCGACGCCGCACCGGCTCGCGCAGACACCTTGCTCGGCCATGAGGTCGCGGACGGACTCCTCGCACTTGCCGCAGCACGTGGCCACGCCGAGTTCGAACTGGAGTTCATCGAACGAACTCACGCCCTCGGCGAGGGACGCGCGAATCTTGCGATCGGAAACAGACTTGCACACGCAGACGATCATGATGAGTTGCGATAGCTAACGTTAATGCGAATTATTATCATTAAATTTGCGGACGTTGACAAGCCTGGGTTCGGCTTTTTTTAAAGTCATCGGACCCTTGAAGCGGAGGGTGTGGCGGGAGAGGGCGAACCGGCGGTGTGCCGGCCCGCGTCAGGCGGTCGCGCAGGCGCGCGCGTTCGGCGAGGAAATGGTGACGGATTCGACCGGCGCGTCGAGGCCGAGCAGCGACGACGCGAGTGCGCGCAGTTGCAGGCCGTCGCTCGTCGAGCAGAAACGCGGCGGTGCGGGACGCGTGCCGGCCGGCGCGCGCAGGCCGCGTTCGTCGAGCACCCGCGTGAGCTGGCGCGCGATGGCGTCGCTCGTGTCGACGATCGTCAGGCGGTCGCCTACAAGGTCACGAATCGTTTCCGTGAAGAACGGGTAGTGCGTGCAGCCGAGCACGAGCGTATCGGCGCCGTCGTCGAGCATCGGCTGCAGGTAACGCTCGAGCAACGCGCGCAAGGCGGGCGAGTTCGTGTCGCCGCGTTCGATCGCTTCGACGAGCCCGTGGCCGGGCTGGCAGATGAAGCGGCGGCCGGCGCCGTAGCGGTCGAGCAGCGCCTGGAAGCGCGGGCTGTTCAGGGTCGATTGCGTGGCGAGGACGCCCGCGACGCCGGTCGCGGACAGCGCGGCGGCCGGCTTGATGCCCGGCTCGACACCGACGAGCGGTATCGACAGGCGTTCGCGGATGGCCGCGATCGCCCGCGCCGTGGCGGTGTTGCACGCGATGACGAGCGCTTTCGCCCCTTCGCGGGCGAGCCACTCGCCGATGGCCAGCGTACGTTCCGTAATGAACGCCTCGTCGCGCGGACCGTACGGTGCATGGTGCGAATCGGCGACGTAGACGAACGACTCGCCGGGCAGGTGCGCGCGCACGGCGCGCAGCACCGACAGGCCGCCGAGCCCCGAATCGAAGATTCCGACGGGGGCGGCGGGGTGGGCCCCGGAAGCGGCTGGCTGGTTCGTCATCGTCATGCGGACGGCGAGGTGGCGGTCGTGGCGCGTGCGGCAGTTACTCGGGCGAACCCATCATCGTCTGCTGGTAGTTCTGCAGGCCGACCTTGCCGATCAGGTCGATCTGCGTTTCCAGCCAGTCGATGTGCTCTTCGGTGTCGTCGAGGATCTTTTCGAAGATCTCGCGCGACACGTAGTCACGCACCGATTCGCAGTAAGCGATCGCTTCCTTGCACGTGGACTGCGAGATCTGCTCGAGCTTCAGGTCGCACTTCAGGATCTCTTCGGTTTCCTCGCCGACCAGCAGCTTGTGCAGGTCCTGCAGGTTCGGCAGGCCGTCGAGCATGAACACGCGCTCGATCAGCCAGTCGGCGTGCTTCATTTCGCCGATCGATTCGTCGTATTCGTGCTTGCCGAGCTTCTCGAGGCCCCAGTGCTTGTACATGCGCGCATGCAGGAAGTACTGGTTGATCGCCGTGAGTTCGTTCTTCAGTTGGGCGTTCAGGTATTCGATGACTTTCTTGTCGCCTTGCATGGCTGTTCCTTGTTCAGTGGGGCTTCAGAAACCGAACGATAATCGCTCGAACGAGAAAAGCCAAGCCTCGAAGCCTTGTCGGGCCTGCCTTTTGCGGGTAATGAGAATCAGCCCTGGATAACGGGCCGCGCGCAATAATGAGAATGAGAAGTAAAAAGGCCGGACATCCGTCCGGCCTTTCGTAGCCGCGCGCTTAAGCGGTTGCGACCGGGATCTTGCCGATCTTCGCCTGCCACTCCTTCGGACCGGTCTGGTGCACCGACGTGCCCGACGAATCGACGGCCACCGTCACCGGCATGTCCTGCACGTCGAACTCGTAGATCGCTTCCATGCCGAGGTCTTCGAATGCGAGCACCTTCGCGCCGCGGATCGCCTTCGACACGAGGTAAGCCGCACCGCCGACCGCCATCAGGTATGCCGCCTTGTGCTTCTTGATCGCGTCGATCGCGACCGGGCCGCGTTCGGCCTTGCCGACCATCGAGATCAGACCGGTCTGGGCGAGCATCGTCTCGGTGAACTTGTCCATCCGCGTGGCCGTCGTCGGGCCTGCCGGGCCGACCACTTCGTCACGCACCGGATCGACCGGGCCGACGTAGTAGATCACGCGGTTCGTGAAGTCGACCGGCAGCTTCTCGCCCTTCGCGAGCATGTCGGCGATGCGCTTGTGCGCGGCGTCGCGGCCCGTGAGCATCTTGCCCGACAGCAGCAGCGTCTGGCCCGGCGCCCAGCTCGCGACTTCTTCCGGCGTCAGCGTGTTCAGGTCGACGCGCTTGCTGGTTTCGGTGTTCGGCTCCCACTGGACCTTCGGCCAGGCGTCGAGCGACGGCGCCTCGAGCTTCGCGGGGCCCGAGCCGTCGAGCACGAAGTGCGCGTGACGCGTCGCCGCGCAGTTCGGGATCAGCGCGACCGGCTTCGACGCCGCGTGCGTCGGTGCGGCCATGATCTTCACGTCGAGCACGGTCGCGAGGCCGCCGAGGCCCTGCGCGCCGATGCCGAGCGCGTTGACCTTCTCGTGCAGCTCGACGCGCAGTTCCTCGACCCAGTCCTTCGGGCCGCGCGCGATGATTTCCTGGATGTCGATCGGCTCCATCAGCGATTCCTTCGCCATCAGCATCGCCTTTTCGGCGGTGCCGCCGATGCCGATCCCGAGCATGCCCGGCGGGCACCAGCCCGCGCCCATCGTCGGGACCGTCTTCAGCACCCAGTCGACGATCGAATCGGACGGGTTCAGCATCACGAACTTCGACTTGTTCTCCGAGCCGCCGCCCTTCGCCGCGACCTGCACGTCGACCTTGTCGCCCGGCACGATCTCGTAGTGGATCACGGCCGGCGTGTTGTCCTTCGTGTTCTTGCGGGCGCCTTCCGGCGGATTGACGATCGATGCGCGCAGCACGTTGTCCGGGTGCGTGTAACCGCGGCGCACGCCTTCGTTGATCATGTCGGTGAGGCCCATCGTCGCGCCGTCCCAGCGCACGTCCATGCCGACCTTCACGAAGATCGTGACGATGCCGGTGTCCTGGCAGATCGGGCGGCGGCCTTCCGCGCACATGCGGCTGTTCGTGAGGATCTGCGCGATCGCGTCCTTCGCGGCCGGGCTCTCTTCCAGCTCGTACGCGCGGCCGAGGGCCTGGATGTAGTCGAGCGGGTGGTAGTAGCTGATGTACTGCAGCGAATCCGCGATGCTCTGGATCAGGTCTTCCTGTTTGATGACGGTCATGGCTGAGACTCTGTGGGGACTGTGGGGAATGCGTTTATGCGTTGACGGCGGCTTCGGCCGGCTTGCGGGACACGGTCGCTACGGGCGCGTGCGACTCGTGGAAATGGGCCGGGTGCGTGTGCGTCGTCAGGCGGTCGACCCACGCCATCACGAGCGCCGACACCAGGAACGACACGTGGATGATCACCTGCCACATGATCGCGTGCGTCGTGTGCTGGTCCGGGTTGATGAAGGTCTTCAGCAGGTGGATCGACGAAATGCTGATCAGCGCCATCGACAGCTTGACCTTCAGCACACCCGCGTTCACATGGTCGAGCCACTCGGGCTCGTCGGGATGGCCCTCGATGCCGAGGCGCGACACGAACGTCTCGTAGCCGCCGACGATCACCATGATCAGCAGGTTCGAGATCATCACCACGTCGATCAGGCCGAGCACCGCGAGCATCACGCTGACCTCGTCGAGGCCGGTCGCGTGCGACAGCAGGTGCCAGACTTCCTTCAGGAACAGGAACACGTAGACGGCCTGCGCGACGATCAGGCCCAGGTAAAGCGGAACCTGGAGCCAGCGGCTCATGAAGATCAGTGCGGGCAGCGGGCGCAGGGGACGACGGATGGAGCCGGGCGAATGCGGGGCAGACATATTGAAGGGTCGGGCGCTGTGCGCAGGTATCGGGGGTAATCTTGAAAAGGCGCGCTATTGTAACGCGTCGGCCGGCGCGACTGCAGCGACGCGCCGGGGCTGCCGGGGACGGATCAGGATGCGGCGGCCGGTGCGCGTTTCACGCGCAGGCTCGCGAGCACGATGCCGGTGACGACGCACGCGAGCGCGATGCCGTGCGCGAGTGTCGGACGTTCGCCGAGGAACGCGATGCCGTACGCGGCGGCGGCGACCGGCAGCACCGCGCTGAACACGCCGGCGAGGCTGCCCGGCACATGCCGGATGCCCTTCATCCAGAGCCAGAACGAGAAGATGCTGGCCGACAGCCCGTACCAGACGACGAGCGCCCATGTACCGGCCGGCACGCTCGCGTAATCGAAATGCCACAGCGCCGAGGCGCCGAGCGGCAGCATCAGGCACAGGCCGAACAGGTGCGTGTACGCGCAGATGTCGATCGGCGCGAGCGTCTGCGTGAGCCGGCGCGACAGGATCACGTAGATCGATTCGCAGCACACGGCACCGAGGATCAGCAGGTTGCCGGTCAGCGAGCCGGACGACGTGCCGCCGGCGCCGTGCGCGGACGCGCCGCCTGCGGTGCCGTTGGCGAGGTTGATCGTCACGACGCCGGCGATCGCGAGCGCGATCGACACGAGCGCACGGCCGTTCGGTTTTTCACGCAGGATCAGCCAGGCGAACAGCGCGACGATGGCCGGGATCGTGCTCGTGATCACGCCGGCCGCGACGGCGCTCGTGCGCTGCACGCCATTGAGCATCAGCAGCGTAAACATGAAAGTGCCGAAGAATGCCTGCAGGAACAGGTTCAGCCATTCCGCGCGCCGGACCGCGCGCATCTTCACCGGGCTGAACAGCGGCCACAGCACGGCGATCGCGATCACGAAGCGCAGCGTGGCGAGGATGGCGACCGGGACGAAGACGACGATGGATTTACCGATACCGACGTTGCTGCCGACAAACAGCATCGACAGGATGAGGAAGAGGGCGTAGCGATTCAAGCTGGAGTCCGGGGGGCGAGTTCAGTTAGGATTGTAGGGTCGCGTTTGTAACAGCGTAAAGCCGGCTGTCATGCAGCCGACCGCAAGGCGGCGCTGGCGTGCCAAACGGTGATGCCGCGTAAGTGACGGGTAAGTTCGAGCGCTTATCGTGGATATCGCCGGGCCGTACGTCCACCGTCGCATGACGTGGTGCGGCGCAGCATCGCGTGCAGCCTGCGGGCCGCGCGCGGGTGAGTGGGAGACAGCGGCGCGCATGCGCCGGCCAAGACGCGCGGCGCGCACGATCGCGCCGCCATGCAGAGGATTCATGTTCACCAAGGGGTAGTCGATGTCTGCGATTGAATCGGTTCTTCACGAAACCCGTCAGTTTGCGCCGCCCGAGGCGCTCGAGAAGGCGGCGACCATTTCCGGCATGCCGGCCTACCGCGCGCTGGCCGCCGAGGCCGAGCAGGATTACGAAGGCTTCTGGGGGCGGCTCGCACGCGAGGGTCTCAGCTGGCACAAGCCGTTCACGAAGGTGCTCGACGAGCGCGACGCGCCGTTCTACC
>NZ_CAJPGQ010000072.1:0-18566 GCF_905339595.1 Burkholderia sp. BCC1977 | reverse complement strand
TCTACCGCTCTCCCGGTCTCACCTACTTCGCCTCTTCCCTACACCGCCACACCGCCACACCGCGACACCGCGCGAGCGCTTACTGCCCGTAGGTGACCGTGAGCCGTGCGGTGCCGATCGTCAGCGTGCCGATCTCGTGCTCGAACATCGGGGCGGGGCGCCCTTGCGCGACGCGCAGGTCCGTGCCCTTCAGCGCATAGACGGTGATCACGTAGCGGTGCGGCTTGCCGGGCGGCGGGCATGGGCCGCCGTAGCCGTCGATCCCGAAGTCGTTGCGCGCCTCGCTCGCGCCGATGCGGCGCAGGAAGCCCGACGCGCTCGCGTCGGCCGGCAGGCTCGTGACGCTCGCCGGGATGCCGGCGACGGCCCAGTGCCACCAGCCGTGCCCCGGCGCATCGGGATCGAAGATCGTGATCGCGTAGCCGCGCGTGCCGGGCGGCGGGTTGTGCCAGCTGAGCTGCGGCGAACGGTTGTCGCCCTTGCAGTCGCCGCGGTCGAACACGTTCGCGGCGCGGACGCGCCCGCCGGGCGTCAGTTCGTCGCTCGACACGATGAACGGGCCTTCCGCGCGCGCGGGCAGGGGGGCGAACGGCGCGCACGCGGCGGCGGCGCAGAGAAGGACGGCGATGAACGGAGACGAACGACCCGGGGACGCAGGCGAAGTGATCCGGCGATCCACACGCATATGGCGCTTCTCCCGTCACGTGGGCCGGGCCGATGCTCCCGGCGTTGTTGGCGTTGTGCGTTGCCCGCGCAGCTGATGGCGGCGATGGATCAAGTCTAGCATTAGGGTTCGATGAGCGATGCATGCCGCGGCCCGCGATTCGGGCCGGCCCCGATGCCGATCGACGGACGAAAAAAAACCGCTCGCGATCAGGCGAGCGGCTTTTTCAGCCAGGGCGCCGGCAGCGTGCCGGCACGGCGTCACTCCTTCGGGGCCGTCGCGCCGCCGTGCGCGGCCGACCACTCGGCCGGCGCGTGCAGGAACTTCTCGACTTCGTCGAGCGTCTTGGTCTCGAAGTAGCCCGACGCCTTCGCGACGCGCAGCACGTCCCACCACGTCGCCAGCGCGTGCAGGTCGACGTCGATGTCCTTCAGGACCGACACGCTTTCCTTGAAGATGTTGTAGTGGAACAGCACGAAGCAGTGGTTCACCGTCGCGCCCGCGGTGCGCAGCGCGTTGACGAAGTTGATCTTGCTGCGGCTGTCGGTCGTCAGGTCTTCCACCAGCAGCACGCGCGAGCCTTCTTCCAGATGACCCTCGATCTGCGCGTTGCGGCCGAAGCCCTTCGGCTTCTTGCGCACGTACTGCATCGGCACCATCATGCGGTCCGCGAGCCATGCCGCGAACGGGATGCCGGCCGTCTCGCCGCCTGCCACCGAGTCGATCTGCTCGAAGCCGACGTCGCGCATGATCGTCGTTTCCGCCATTTCCATCAGCGCACGACGCACGCGCGGATACGAAATCAGCTTGCGGCAGTCGATATAGACGGGGCTTGCCCAGCCGGACGTGAAGATGAACGGTTTTTCGGCGTTGAAGTGCACCGCCTGCACTTCGAGCAGGATTTTGGCGGTCGTATCCGAGATCGACTGACGATCGTAGCCTGTCATGGGCATTCCTTGGGTGATGAGCGAAGAGCGGGCGCGGGCCCGGTGGCGCAGCAAGGGGAACCGGCCCGAGGGGCCGGGGTGCGATCGGCAGGCCGATCGCATCGCTGCGCGCGTAGCCCGCTATTTTACCCGATTCAGGCCGGTTTTCGGCGGAATTCGAGCAGGTTCGGCGCGCGGCTCACCACCGGCGAAACAAACGGGGCGCGACCAGCCCGATGCGGATGCCGAGGATGCGGCACCGCACCAACGGACGTCATTTAGGGGGTGTACACTAGGCGACCCTTAGAAATCGTTCAGTACTTTGTACTTTCCTCTTGCCACCCGCCAAGGTTCGATGGCGTGCCGACCCGGCGCGCTGCGTGCCGTCTCGCAGTCGACCATCCCCTCGATCCAAGCAGACGCGGCCAAGGTGCTGTGTACTGAACCGTCAAAATTTCGCATGTCTCTCGCAGGTCAATCATGGACGAACAACTGAAGCAGGCCGCTCTCGCTTATCACCTGAACCCGAAACCCGGCAAGATTTCGGTCACCCCGACCAAGCCGCTGTCGAACCAGCTCGATCTGTCGCTCGCGTATTCGCCGGGCGTCGCCGCGGCGTGCGAGGCGATCCACGCCGATCCGCTCGACGCGCAGAAATATACGTCGCGCGGCAACCTCGTCGGCGTCATCACGAACGGCACGGCCGTGCTGGGCCTCGGCAACATCGGCCCGCTGGCCGCGAAGCCGGTGATGGAAGGCAAGGGCTGCCTGTTCAAGAAGTTCGCGGGCATCGACGTGTTCGACATCGAACTGTCGGAGTCCGACCCCGACAAGCTCGTCGAGGCGATCGCGATGCTCGAGCCGACGCTCGGCGGCATCAACCTCGAGGACATCAAGGCGCCGGAATGCTTCTACATCGAGCAGAAGCTGCGCGAGCGCATGAAGATCCCCGTCTTCCACGACGACCAGCACGGCACCGCGATCATCGCGTCGGCCGCGATCCTGAACGGCCTGAAGGTGGTCGGCAAGAAGCTGTCCGAAGTGAAGCTCGTGTGTTCGGGCGCGGGCGCGGCAGCGATCGCGTGTCTGGACCTGCTGGTGAACCTCGGCCTGACGAAGGCGAACATCCTCGTCGCCGATTCGAAGGGCGTGATCTACGAAGGGCGCGGCAACCTCGACCCGTCGAAGCAGCGCTATGCGGCGACCACCGACGCGCGCACGCTCGCCGACGCGATTGTCGGCGCGGACGTGTTCCTCGGCTGCTCGAGCGCGGGCGTGCTGAAGCAGGACATGGTCAAGACGATGGGCGACCGCCCGCTGATCCTCGCGCTCGCGAACCCGGAACCGGAAATCCGCCCGGAAGACGCGAAGGCCGTGCGCCCGGACGCGATCGTCGCGACCGGCCGTTCGGACTACCCGAACCAGGTCAACAACGTGCTGTGCTTCCCGTTCATCTTCCGCGGCGCGCTCGACGTCGGCGCGACGACGATCACGGAAGAAATGAAGCTCGCATGCGTGCGCGCGATCGCCGAGCTGGCCGAGGAAACCGACCAGAGCGAGGAAGTCGCGAAGGCATATGAAGGCCATTCGCTCGAGTTCGGGCCGGACTACCTGATTCCGAAGCCGTTCGATCCGCGCCTGATCATCAAGATCGCGCCGGCCGTCGCGCAGGCCGCGATGGATTCGGGCGTCGCCACGCGTCCGATCCAGGACATGGACGCATACCGCGAGCAGCTCGGCGCGACCGTCTACCGCACCGGCATGGTGATGCGCCCGGTGTTCGCGACCGCGAAGAAGCAGCAGGCGCGCATCGTGTTCGCCGAGGGCGAGGACGAGCGCGTGCTGCGCGCCGCGCAGTTCGTGCTGCAGGAAAAGATCGCGAAGCCGATCATCGTCGGCCGTCCGTCGGTCGTCGAGATGCGCCTGCAGAAGATCGGCTCGAAGCTGAAGGCCGGCGTCGATTTCGAGATCGTGAATCCGGAAGACGACACGCGCTACCACCGCTACTGGCAGGCGTACCACGAGATCGGCGCGCGTGACGGCGTCACGCCCGAAGTCGCGAAGGCCGCGATGCGCAAGTTCAACACGCTGATCGGCGCGATGCTCGTGCACCTGGGCGATGCGGACGGCATGATCTGCGGGATGATCGACACGTACCACACGCACCTGAAGTTCATCGAGCAGGTGCTGGGCCGTGCGAAGGGCGCCGAGCACTACGCGGCGATGAACCTGCTGATGCTGCCGGGCCGCAACCTGTTCCTGTGCGACACGTACGTGAACGAACTGCCGAGCGCCGAACAGCTCGCCGACATGACGATCCAGGCGGCCGCCGAGATCGAGCGCTTCGGCATCGCGCCGAAGGCCGCGCTGCTGTCGAACTCGAACTTCGGCAGTGCGCCGTCGGCGTCGTCGCGCCGCATGGCCGAAGCCCGCAAGCTGATCAGCGAGCGTGCGCCGAACCTGGAAGTCGACGGTGAAATGCACGGCGACGCGGCGCTGTCGGAAGCGGTCCGCAAGGCCGCATTCCCGGGCACGACGCTGTCGGGCGAAGCGAACCTGCTGATCATGCCGAACGTCGAAGCGGCGAACATCGCGTACAACCTGCTGAAGATGGTCGGCGGCGAAGGCGTGACGGTCGGCCCGTTCCTGCTCGGCGCGGCGAAGCCGGTGCACATCCTGACGCCGGCCGCGACCGTGCGCCGGATCATCAACATGACGGCGGTGGCCGCCGCGAACGCGAACACGAAGTAAGTTCGCATCCGCGTGCGCCGCGCATCCCGCGCGGCGCAATGAAAAACGCCACGGAACCTGCGTTCCGTGGCGTTTTTTTGAGTCTCGTGAACCGTCGGCCGTGCGGAGGCGGGCGTCCCGACCGCGAACGCCCGCCGCGCACCCGTTACGCGACCTGCTGGTGCGATTGACCACCCGTCGGCGAACGCCACTGCCCGAGCAGCGTGTTCCACTTCTGGCGCACCGCGCGCAGGTTGTTCTCCTTCACGTGGCCGTAGCCGCGAATGCCGTCCGGCAATGCCGCGAGCTCGAGCGCGAGCGGGCGGTTGGCCGCGTTCAGCTTGCCCAGCACTTCGCCGATCAGCGCTTCGTACTCGCCGATCAGTGCGCGCTCGGTGCGGCGCTCCCCGGTGCGGCCGAACGGGTCGAGCCCCGTGCCGCGCAGGAACTTCGCCTTCGCGAGCAGCCGGAACGCCGACAGCATCCACGGGCCGTACGCCTTCTTCACGAGATGGCCGTGTGCGTCCGTCTTCGCGAACAGCGGCGGCGCGAGATGGAACTTCAGCTTCCAGTCGCCTTCGAACTGCGACGACAGACGCGCGAGGAACGCGGGATCGGATTGCAGCCGCGCGACCTCGTATTCGTCCTTGTACGCCATCAGCTTGAACAGGTTGCGCGCGACCGCCTCGGTCAGCGGCTCCTGCACGGCGTCGCCGTCCGCCAGCACGCGTTCGGCCGCCCGCACCTTGTCGACGAAGGCCGCGTAGCGCGATGCATACGCGGCGTTCTGATACGCGGTGAGGAAGTCCACGCGCTTCGCGATCAGCGCGTCGACCGCCTTCTTCGTGTGCAGCGCGATCACCGTGGCGCCCTGCGCGGGGCGTGCGTCGCCGGCCGCGGCGTGTTTCACGCTCGCGAGGTCGTGCGCGGCGCGGCGGCCCCAGTCGAACGCCGCACGGTTCTTCTCGACCGACACCGCGTTCAGCTCGATCGCGCGTTCGAGCGACGCGAGCGTGAGCGGCAGCCAGCCCTTCTGCCACGCGTAACCGAGCACGAACGGGTTCGTGTAGATCGCATCGCCGAGCAGCGCGACCGCGAAGCGGTTCGCGTCGATGAAGTCGACGGCTTCACCTGCCGCCGCGCGGATGTCGTTCTCGGCGGACAGGCCCGGGAACGCCCAGTTCGGGTTCTTGATGAACTCGGCGGTCGGCGTCTGCGCGCTGTTGACGACCACGCGCGTCGTGTCGTGCCGCATCCGCGACGTGCATTCGTCGCCGGCCGTGACGATCGCGTCGCAGCCGATCACGAGGTCGGCTTCGCCCATCGCGATCCGCGTCGCGTGGATGTCGGTCGGCGCGTGCGAGATCTGCACGTGGCTCATCACGGCGCCGCCCTTTTGCGCGAGGCCCGTCACGTCGAGCACGGTCACGCCCTTGTTCTCCAGGTGCGCGGCCATCCCGAGCAGCGCGCCGATCGTGACGACGCCGGTGCCGCCGACACCCGTGACGAGCACGCCGTACGCACGGTCGATCGCCGGCAGCGTCGGCTCCGGAATCGGCGGCAGCGCGCCGCCGTCGACCGACACGGCCTTCGGTTTCTTCAGCTGGCCGCCTTCGACCGTGACGAAGCTCGGGCAGAAGCCCTTCACGCACGAGAAGTCCTTGTTGCAGCTCGACTGGTTGATCTGGCGCTTCGTGCCGAATTCGGTGTCGAGCGGCTCGACCGACAGGCAGTTCGACTGCACCGAGCAGTCGCCGCAGCCTTCGCACACCGCATCGTTGATCACGACGCGCTTGGCCGGATCCGGATATGTGCCGCGCTTGCGGCGGCGGCGCTTCTCGGTCGCGCAGGTCTGGTCGTAGATCAGGATCGTCGTGCCTTCGATCTCGCGCAGCTCGCGCTGCACGTCGTCGAGCTGGTCGCGATGATGGATCGTCACGCCCGGCGCGAGCAGCGACTTCTGGCTGTCGTACTTCTCCGGCTCGTCGGTGACGATCACGATCTTCTTCGCGCCTTCGGACGCGAGCTGGTGCGTGATCTGCGGCACCGTCAGCACGCCGTCGACCGGCTGGCCGCCCGTCATCGCGACCGCGTCGTTGTAGAGGATCTTGTAGGTGATGTTCGCCTTCGACGAGATCGCCGCGCGTACCGCCAGCAGGCCCGAGTGGAAATAGGTGCCGTCGCCGAGGTTCGCGAACACGTGCTTCTCGTCGGTGAACGGCGCCTGGCCGATCCACGGCACGCCTTCGCCGCCCATCTGGCTGAAGGTGCTCGTGCTGCGGTCCATCCACACCGTCATGTAGTGGCAGCCGATCCCGGCGATCGCGCGCGAGCCTTCCGGCACGTTGGTCGACGTGTTGTGCGGGCAGCCCGAGCAGAACCACGGCTTGCGCTCGGTCTGCACGTGCGGCTTCGCGAGCGCCATTTCCTTCGCGTTGATCACCGCGAGCCGCGCGGCGATGCGCGCGCGCACGTCGGACGGCAGCTCGAACTTCTCGAGGCGCGTCGCGATCGCCTTCGCGATGATCGCGGGCGACAGTTCATAGTGCGCGGGCAGCAGCCAGTTGCCCATCGGCACCGACCATTCGCCGCCGGCGCCGTCCTTCTCGTCGAACTTGCCGAACACGCGCGGACGCTGCGCATCGGGCCAGTTGTACAGCTCTTCCTTGATCGCGTACTCGAGGATCTGGCGCTTTTCCTCGACGACGAGGATTTCGTCGAGGCCGCGCGCGAATGCCTGCGCGCCCTGCGCCTCGAGCGGCCACACGCAGCCGACCTTGTACAGGCGGATGCCGATCCGCGCGCAGGTTTCGTCGTCGAGGCCGAGGTCCGTCAGTGCCTGGCGCACGTCGAGGTATGCCTTGCCGCCCGTCATGATCCCGAAGCGCGCGTTCGGCGAGTCGATCTCAATCCGGTCGAGCTTGTTCGCGCGCACATAGGCGAGCGCCGCGTACCACTTGTAGTCCAGCAGCCGCGCTTCCTGCACGAGCGGCGGGTCGGGCCAGCGGATGTTCAGGCCGCCTTCCGGCACGATGAAGTCGGTCGGCAGCACGATCTCGGTGCGATGCGGGTCGATGTCGACCGACGCCGACGATTCGACCACGTCCGTCACGCACTTGAGCGCGACCCACAGGCCCGAGTAGCGGCTCATCGCCCAGCCGTGCAGGCCGAAGTCGAGATACTCCTGCACGTTGGACGGGAACAGCACCGGCAGCCCGCAGGCCTTGAAGATGTGTTCGGACTGGTGCGCGAGCGTCGACGATTTCGCCGCATGGTCGTCGCCGGCGAGCACGAGCACGCCGCCGTGCTTCGACGAGCCGGCCGAGTTCGCGTGCTTGAAGACGTCGCCGGTGCGGTCGACGCCCGGACCCTTGCCGTACCACATGCCGAACACGCCGTCGTGCTTCGCGCCGGGGTACAGGTTCACCTGCTGCGAGCCCCACACGGCGGTGGCGGCGAGATCTTCGTTGAGACCGGGCTGGAAGACGATCTGGTGGGCCGCGAGGTGCTGCTTGGCCTTCCACAGCGAGAGATCGAGGCCGCCGAGCGGCGAGCCGCGATAACCGGAGATGAAGCCGGCCGTGTTGAGGCCGGCGGCGCGGTCGCGTTCCTGCTGCAGCATCGGCAGGCGCACGAGCGCCTGGATGCCGCTCATGTACGCGCGGCCGCGTTCGAGCGTGTATTTGTCGTCAAGCGTGACGGACTTCAGCGCGGCTTCAAGCGACGCGCGTTGGCCTGCGTCTAGCGGGGCATTCATTAACTGTCTCCTCCACCCAGTTTGGGATCACCAAAGCTTCGATTGCGTCGACGTCTTGTGAACGTGTCGGCAGTGGCCGGCATATTGGCCGGTTTTCGCTGATGGTAGCACTGGGATAAACCCGTCGCCCACTGGCCGGGATGCCGCGACGCGTCGACGAAATGGCGCGCGGCGATGCGTTACATCATGTAAAAGCATGTAAAGCCGGTCCCATCTTCGTACAAATGCCGTTAATCTTGTCGGCCTGCCGGAGGTGCCCGGTCGCGTCGGCCCGTTTCGACGCAACCGGGGAGGCGCCGGCAGTTTTACAGGAGGTGCAATGAACACACGTCATATCCAGAGTTTCCTGATCGTGTCCGCCGCGTTTCTCGCGATGACCGGCCCGGTGCACGCGCAAGGCGCGAGCGCACTGGCGGCAGCCGGCGCGCAGATGCGCCAGATCGCGCCGGCGCAGGGCGCCGACGCCCAGCCGGCGGCCGAGCGCGCCGTCGTATCGAAGGCGAACGTGCGTTGATCCGTTCGCGCGGCCGCCGGGCCGCGCCGGAACGACGAAAACGGAAAAAGGGCGGGAATCGCAAGATTCCCGCCCTTTTCCTTTATGCCGCCGATGTTCGCGCGGCCACCCGGGCTGCCGGGCGCCGCGCGGCCGTCTGCGTCAGGCCTTGTCCTGGACCACGCCGCGGCGGATCTGGTCGAGCTCGATCGATTCGAACAGCGCCTTGAAGTTGCCTTCGCCGAAACCCTGGTTGCCCTTGCGCTGGATGATCTCGAAGAAGATCGGGCCGATCTGGTTCTCGGTGAAGATCTGCAGCAGCAGGTCGTCGCGGGCGCCGTCGATCAGGATCTTGCGCTTCTTCAGCTCGTCCAGCGATTCGCCGTGGTTCGGCACGCGGCGGTCGACCAGCTCGTAATACGTGTCGATCGTGTCGAGCAGCTTCACTTCCTTGCCGCGCAGCCCGTCGACCGCGCCGTAGATGTCGTTCGTGCCGAGCGCGATGTGCTGGATGCCTTCGCCGTGGTACGCGTCGAGATATTCCTGGATCTGGCCGGCCGTGTCCGAGCCTTCCTCGTTGATCGGGATCCGGATCTTGCCGCACGGCGACGTCATCGCCTTCGACTTCACGCCCGTCACCTTGCCTTCGATGTCGAAATAGCGCACTTCGCGGAAGTTGAACAGGCGCTCGTAGAACTCGGCCCATTCCTGCATGCGGCCGCGATGCACGTTGTGCGTCAGGTGGTCGATGTAGGTGAGGCCGTGGCCGACCGGGTTCGGGTTCGCGCCGGCGATCGGCTCGAAGTCGACGTCATAGATGCTGATGTCGCCGATCGCGCCCGGCTGCGCGCCGTTCTTGCCGCGCCAGCGGTCGACGAAATAGATCAGCGAATCGCCGATGCCCTTGATCGCCGGGATGTTCAGCTCCATCGGGCCGGTCTTGTTGTCGAAGCCCCACGCGCCGAGTTCGAGCGCGTGCCGGTATGCCTTCGCGGCGTCCTGCACGCGGAACGCGATCGCGCAGATCGACGGGCCGTGCAGGCGCGCGAAGCGTTGCGCGAACGAATCGGGTTCGGCATTGATGATGAAGTTGATGTCGCCCTGGCGGTAGACCGTCACGTCCTTGTGGCGATGGCGTGCGATCGCGGTGAAACCCATCCGTTCGAACAGTTGTCCGAGCGCTTTCGGATCCGGCGCCGTGTATTCGATGAATTCGAAGCCGTCGGTGCCGACGGGGTTGTCCCAGTTGGGGATCTGCATGCCTTGTCTCCTGTGTCCTGTGTACTGTGCGATCGGCCGGGGTGATGGGGCCGGGCCGGTTTCATGTCGAGGGCGACGCGTGCCGCGGTGCGCGCAACGCATCGGTCCATGCGACAGAGTGTAGCGGGCAGGGGAGAGCGTAAACTTGCGAACTTGGTTGTCCGTGCCTACGATGGCGCAATTTCCAGTCTCGAAATAATCAACGGAGGGCAGAAAATGGCGCAAGCCGAATTGGATGCCATCGACCGGCGGATTCTCGCGATTCTTCAGGAGAACGGCCGCCTGTCGAACCAGGAGATCGCCGAGCGCGTGAACCTGTCGCCGAGCCCGTGCCTGCGGCGGATCCGGCGGCTCGAGGAGATCGGCGTGATCACCGGCTACGTCGCGCTGCTCGATCCGCAGAAGCTCGGGCTCGACCTGCTCGCGTACGTGAGCGTGCGGCTCGAGAAGCGCGGCGGCCTGGCGCCGGTCCGTGCCGACGAGACGTCGGCGCGCGCGGGCGCGACCCACGCGGAACTGTTCCGCGCGGCCGTGCAGGCCTGGCCGGAAGTGGTCGCGTGCCACGCGATGACGGGGGACATGGATTACCTGCTGCGCGTGCAGGTCGAGGACATGGCGCACTTCTCCCGCTTCGTGCAGGAGCACTTGCTGCATCATCCGTCGGTGATCGACGTGAAGACGAGCTTCTCGCTCGAGTGCTTCAAGGAGACGACGGCGTTGCCGATCCGGTCGGTGCGCTAGCTGCGCGGCGCCGGGCAGGAGAGGAGAAAACGAAGGCCGGGCGCCCCGCGGGGCGGCCCGGTCGGCCGATGTTACGCCGTCAGTGCGGCGGGCATCAGCGATTCGATGAACTTCGACGTGCGGTGCGCCTGGCGCTTCAGCGCATAGTCGAACACCGCGGCCTGTTCCTGCAGCATCTCGGCAAGGATCGTCGAGTGGTCGGCAGGCGGCAGCGACAGGTACGCATCGGCTTCGCCGTAGGCGTATTCGATCCGCATCCCGGACTTCTTCGCGATGTGCATCATCGTCGCGTTGCGCGACAGGCAATGCATGTACAGCATCGTCACACGGGTGTTGCGGCTGCGGATCGCCGCGCGCTCGAACAGTTTCGAGCCGACGCCGCGGCCGCGGGCGCTTTCGAGCACCGACACGCCGAATTCGGCCGTGCGCTTGTCGCCTTCGGCGGGCAGGTACGCCAGGTGACCGACGCCGATCAGTTCGAGCGCATGGTCGAACACGCCGAACACGGTGTCGCGACCGAAGTCGATCGTACGGACATAGTTCTCGATCACGTGGTCGGGCACCATCTGGCCGAAGCGCAGCAGGCGGTCCTCTTCGTCGAGCGAGAGAAAGTGAGTGAGCATTTGCTCACGGTCTTTGGAAGCCAGTTCCCTGACGAGAACCGGCGCAGTACCGGCGTGGCCGACAGCATCGGCACGGCGGTTGAATTGCGTGTTCATCGTGGGTTCCTCAGTGTGTAGCTGCACAAGCAACTTGTGCAATGCAACAGCATTTTACCCGAGCGGGTTGGGGAAAACCCGTATTTGACGTTATTTGTGCCGAGGGGGAATTCTAAATCCGCTTAGTTAATTCTCTATCTATTTGATTTTTAACGGATTTAAAATTGGTCGTATGAAACGCGCGGCAGCCTGTCGCAGTGTGCCCGCCGCGCAACGCATGCTGCTGCGCGGCAATCACGCGCCGGACGACAGCCCGTGTTCCATCAGGCCGATCACCTGTTCGGCGAAGTCGCGGTAGCCGAGGCGGCCGCCCGGCTTGAGCCACGTGAACGTCCAGTTGATCATCCCGAACACCATCATCGTGACCGACGTCTGGTTTTCCTTCGAGATCCGCTCCGGATAGGCGCGCGCGAGCTGGCGTGCGAATGCCGCGACGATGTCGCGCTGGCGGTCGAGCACGATTTCGCGCTGTGCGTCCTCGAGATACTTCACGTCGTTGAGCAGCGCGACATGGCGGCTGTGCGACGTCTCGTACTCGGCGAGGAACGCGCGCACCAGTTCGGCGAACGCGTCGCGCTCGCTGAGGCCGCGCCGCTGGCTCGCGCCTTCGACCTCGGCGATGATCAGCATCAACCGTTTCGTGTAGCGGTCGAGCAGGTCGAACAGGATCGCTTCCTTGCTCTCGTAATAGTGATAGAGACGTGCCTTCGACGTGCCGCTCGCGGTTGCGAGATCGGACATCGACGTGCTCGGGTAGCTCGTCTGCGCGAATTTCTCGGCGGCGAGATCGAGGATCTGCTCGCGCTGGGATTCGTGATCGGGCGCTCGGGTACGGGCCATGGTCGAATGCGAAAAAGTAGCGTTAGCGGGGCGCGGCTGCCGCGCGCACCTGTGTGGAAGAGAGGGCGGCCGGCGTGTCGTCCTGCACCTCGAGCCGGCCGGCCGCCGCGAGTTCGCGGCAGCGCCACCAGGCGATCGAGTCGCTGACGAACAGCCCGCCGCGGTCGGCGCCGGCTATGATGCCGCCGACGACGTGTCGCGCGGGCAGCCAGCCGGTTTCCGCGTGCGCGACGATCAGCGCGTCGAGATCCGCGTAGTGGCCGCTCTTGATCGTATTGCTGACCCAGTAGCGCAACTCGGCGTTCAGGTGCTTCGCCTCCTGCCATTCGAGCGCGAGGCGACCGATGCGCAGCACCGAGATCGGCGCGGCCACCGGCCGTTTGCGGGCGAGCGCCGCCGGCGAGAACATCCCGGTCGAGCAGGCCTGGTCGGTGCGGGTCAGCGCCGTGCGCTGCGGCGCGTCGAGATCGGCGGCCGACAGCCGCACCTCGTTCAGGCGCTGCGGCACGTTGCGCAGGTGATAGGCGACACGGCGCAGCAGCAGCTTGTCGCCGACGCTCGGCGCATGCCAGACGACTACCTGGCCCGTCTCCAGCGCGAGCTGGTCGAGGCGAGCGAATTCGCCTTCGATTTCCGCGTTCCAGTCGGGAATCCGGTCGCCGAGCACGCGCTGCCAGAAAGCGGCGCGCGTGTCGGGCGTCTCGTCGACGCCCTTCAGCGGCCCGACCGCGAGATCGTCGAGCAATCCGACGACGCGCTCGTCGCGTCCGGCTTGCGCGAGGGCCTCGCGCAGCGACGCGGCGGCGGTGCCGCCCTGAATCACGTGAATGGTACTCATCGGCCTGTCATCAACAAAAGAAAACCGCCGGCCGGCTGGACGCGATGACGTCCAGCCGGCCGGCGGCCCCTAGTGTAAGCGAGATGTGTGACGACGAGAAACCGGCGCGGCGCGCCGGCGCGACGCCGCTCAACGCTCGTCGAAGCTCACGACGACCTTGTCGCTGATCGGGTGGCACTGGCACGTGAGCACGAAGCCGTCCTTCACTTCGTGTTCCTCGAGCGTGTAGTTCTTCTCCATCCGGACTTCGCCTTCGACCACCTTCGCGCGGCACGTGCAGCACACGCCGCCCTTGCACGCGTACGGCAGCGCGAGGCCCGCGCGCAGGCCGACGTCGAGCAGGCTCACGCCCTCGTACGGCAGGCGCAGCTTGCGTTTCTTGCCGTCGAGCACGATTTCGAGGTCGGCGGCCGGCGTCTGGTCGGTGATCTCGACGACGGGCGCGCCCGCCTGCGGCAGCGGCGTGCCGAAACGTTCGACATGCACCTTCGCCTGCGGCACGCCGGCCGCCTTCAGCGCGGCTTCGGCCGCGTCCATCATCGGCGCGGGACCGCAGATGAACGCTTCGTCGATCGCGTCGGCCGGCATCAGCGTGGCGAGGAATTCCGCGCATTTCGCCTGATCGAGCACGCCGTTGAACAGCTCGACGTCCTGCTGGTCGTCCGACAGCACGTGGTACAGGACGAAGCGGTTCATGTAGCGGTTCTTCAGGTCCTCGAGTTCCTCGGCGAACATGATCGCGTCGACGCTGCGGTTGCCGTAGATCAGCGTGAACGTGCTGCGAGGCTCGAGTTCGAGCGTCGTCTTCACGATCGCGAGCACCGGCGTGATGCCCGAGCCGCCGGAAAACGCGACGTACTGCTTGCCGTGGTCCGCGTTCAGGTGCGTGAAGAAGCGGCCGTCCGGCGTCATCACGTCGATCGTATGACCCGGCTGGAGCGTGTCGAACGCGAAGTTCGAGAAACGGCCGCCGCGCACGCGCTTGATGCCGATGCGCAGTTCGCCGTCGCGGTCGTAGTCGGTCGTGCCGACGCAGATCGAGTACGACCGGCGCGTTTCCTCGCCGTCGATGTGGGTCTTCAGCGTGACGAACTGGCCTTGCGTGAAGCGGTACGCGTCGCGCAGCTCAGGCGGCACGTCGAAGGAGACGGTAACGGCGTCGGCGGTCTCGGGCCGCACGTCGCGGATCCGCAGCGGGTGAAATTGCGGGGTCGACGACCCCCGCCGGGCCGCCCCAAGGGGGGCGTCGGCCCCCTCGGGGGGCAGCGAATGAAGAGAGCGTGGGGGCTGTTTCATTTCAGTAGGGTTTGAAGTAGTCGAAGGGTTCGCGGCAGTCGACGCAGCGATACAGCGCCTTGCAGGCCGTGGACGCGAATTGCGCGAGACGCTCGGTGCGGGCGGAGCCGCAGCGCGGGCAAACGGGCGCCGCGACGGACCGCGGCACGAAACGCACGACGTTTTCACGCGGCGCGGCGCTGCCGCACTGGCCGACGGGCGGCGCGATGCCGTACGCGCGCAGCTTGTCGCGCGCTTCCTGCGTGATCCAGTCGGTCGTCCACGCGGGCGCGAGCACCGTCTCGATCCGGTGCGGCGGCAGGTCGGCGGCCTGCATGGCCGCGGCGATGTCCTCGGCGATCTGCGACATCGCCGGGCAGCCGGAGTAGGTCGGCGTGATCACGACTTCGAGCAGGCCGTCGTCCGCGCGACGGACGTCGCGCAGGATGCCGAGCTCGCGGATCGACACGACCGGAATCTCGGGATCGGGCACGGCTTCGAGCACGTCCCACGCGCGCACGAGCAACGGATCGTTGCGGTGCGCGGCGGGTGTTGCGTCGGCGGGGGCGGCGGTCGGGACGGACATCGTCGGGCTCCGTTGAGGCGGCGGGTTACCAGGTCGCGCCGGGGTGCTGGCGCGCGAGGCTCTGCATTTCCGCGAGCAGGTAGCCCATGTGCTCCGAGTGCTCGCCCTGCTTGCCGGTCGTCACATGCTGTACGGGCGCCGGCAGGGTGAGCGTCGCTTCCGCGAGCGCATCGTCCACGTCCGCGCGCCATGCGGCTTCGAGCGCGGCCGGTGCCGGGCCGATGCCCGGTGCGGAAATCGCGTCGTCGATTGCGTCGGCCGCGAAGAATTCGCGCGTGTACGGAATCAGGTAGTCGAGCGCGGCCTGCGCGCGGCGATGCGATTCGTCGGTACCGTCGCCGAGGCGCACCAGCCATTCGCGCGCGTGCTGCACGTGATAGCGGGTCTCCTTCACCGACTTCGCGGCGATTGCGGCGAGTTGCGCGTCCGTCGACGTTTCGAGCGCGGTCCACACGTGCAGCATCAGCGTCGCGTAGAGGAAGTTGCGCACGATCGTCACCGCGTAGTCCTTGTCGGCGTGCGCGGTGCCGGCGATCGGGCCGTAGTGCGGCAGCTCGGCGAGCGTGAAGTTCGCGAATTCGCGCTCGGTGCGGAAGTACGCGTAATCGTCTTCCGTTTTCGCCGTGCCGTTGAGCTGGCGCTCGAGTTCGGCTGCGTGTGTATACAGCATGCGGGCCTGGCCGATGAGGTCGAGGCTCATGTTGGTGAGCGCGATGTCTTCCTCGAGGATCGGGCCGTGGCCGCACCATTCGGCGTTGCGCTGACCGAGGATCAGCGTGTTGTCCGCGAGGCGCAGCACGTAGGAGAGGTGTTCGGGCGTGATCGTCATGGCGCGGGCGTTACATGTGGTTGACTTCGTCGGGCAGCGTGTAGAACGTCGGGTGACGGTAGATCTTGTCGCCCGCCGGTTCGAACAGCTCGGCCTTCTCGGCCGGATCCGACGCGGTGATCGCCGACGACGGCACCACCCAGATGCTCACGCCTTCCTGGCGGCGCGTGTAGACGTCGCGCGCCATGCGCAGCGCCATCGACGCGTCGGCCGCGTGCAGGCTGCCGCAATGCTTGTGGTCGAGGCCCTGCTTGCTGCGCACGAACACTTCCCAGATCGGCCATTCCTTGTTCATCACTTTCTCCTGAATCCTGTATTCGATGGTTGCCGCTCAGGCGGCGTGCTGTTCGGCGCGAGCAAGGCGCTTCGCTTCGTGCGCGAGCGCGGCTTCGCGCACCCATGCGCCGTCGTCGTGCGCTTTCACGCGGGTCGCGAGGCGCTCCTTGTTGCACGGGCCGTCGCCGTTGACGACGCGCCAGAATTCATCCCAGTCGATCGTGCCGTAGTCGTGGTGGCCGCGCGCCTCGTTCCATTTCAGATCCGGGTCGGGCAGCGTCACGCCGAGCACCTTCGCCTGGTCGACCGTCGCGTCGACGAACTTCTGACGCAGGTCGTCGTTCGTGATCCGCTTGATGCCCCATTTCGCGGACTGGTTGCTGTGGACCGAGTCGGCGTCGCTCGGGCCGAACATCATCAGCACCGGCCACCACCAGCGGTTCACCGCCTGCTGGACCATCGCGCGCTGCGCGTCGGTGCCCTTCATCATCGACAGCAGCGCATCGAAGCCCTGGCGCTGGTGGAACGACTCTTCCTTGCACACGCGGATCATTGCTCGTGCGTACGGGCCGTACGTGCAGCGGCACAGCGGGATCTGGTTCATGATCGCGGCGCCGTCGACGAGCCAGCCGATCACGCCGACGTCGGCCCAGGTCGGCGTCGGGTAGTTGAAGATGCTCGAGTATTTCGCCTTGCCGGCATGCAGCGCGTCGATCAGCGAATCGCGCGATACGCCGAGCGTTTCCGCCGCGCTATACAGATAGAGGCCGTGACCGGCTTCGTCCTGGACCTTCGCGAGCAGGATCGCCTTGCGCTTCAGGCTCGGCGCGCGCGAGATCCAGTTGCCTTCCGGCAGCATGCCGACGACTTCCGAGTGCGCGTGCTGCGAGATCTGGCGCACCAGCGTCTTGCGATAGGCGTCGGGCATCCAGTCCTGCGGTTCGATCTTGCCGTCCGCGGCCATGACCGCGTCGAACCGCGCCTGCTCGGGCGACTCGGCTGCGGCGTCGAGCGATGCGACGTTGCCGGGGATGTCGAGGGATTGCGTGTACATGGCGGAGGATCTCGTCCGGTTGAATGTGTGCGAAGTATAAACCAACCGACCGGTCGGTTAATAAATTTCTTGCGGATTTGCAGCGAGACTCGGGTAAACGTGGGGCGTCGGGGTGCGATCGCCGGGCAGGAGGGCGGTCCGCCGCGTGAGATGGACGGCTTCTGCGGCACAATGCCCGCTTTCCGATGAGGATTTCGCCGATGTCATTTCGAAGCAGTTTCGTCGCGACCGTGCTGGGCGCGTCCGCTTTCCTGTCGCCGCTCGCGGCGTCGGCCGCACCGGCCGGGTGGGTTGCCGCGTGGGCGACCGCGTTGCAGCCGATTCCCGACCTGGCTGCGCCGCCGCCGCTCTATCGCGCGCCCGACGTGGCCGGGCGGACCGTCCGGCAGATCGTCTACCCGACGGTATCGGGGCACGCCGCGCGGATTCGCGTGAGCAATGCGTACGGTCGCGTACCGCTGGTGATCGAGGGTGCGGGTCTTGCGCGCGCGGGTGACGGCGCGGCGCTTGCCGACGGGACGAGTGCTGCCGTGCGTTTCGGCGGCAAGGCATCGGTGACGCTCGCACCGGGCCAGGAGTTCGAAAGCGACCCGGTAGCGATCGACGTGACGGCCGGGCAGCCGTATGCGATCAGTCTGTGGATGGGCGCGAACCAGCGGATGACCGTGTGGCATCGTGTGTCGAACCAGCTCAATTACGTATCGGCGCCGGGCGATCACGTGAGTGATCCGGGGGCCGGCGCATTCCGCACGCGCTTTACACAGTATGTTTGGGTGACGGAATTGGCCGTCGAGACCGGTGCCGCGCGGGCGAGTGTCGCGGCGATCGGGGACTCGATCACCGACGGGCTGCGTTCGAGCCTGAACCGCAACCGTCGCTGGCCCGACGCGCTGGCGCGCCGGCTGACCGCGGCAGGTTCGGATTCGCTCGGCGTGGTGAATCTCGGAATCAGCGGCAACCGGCTGCTGAGCGATTCGGCGTGCTACGGCACGTCGCTGGCGTCGCGGTTCGAGCGCGATGCGCTGTCGCGTGCGGGGGTGAAGGCGGCGATCGTGCTGATCGGCATCAACGACATCAACTTTGCGGCGATGCCGCCGCGCGCGGGGCTCGATTGCGACAACCCGCATACGCAGGTCACGGCCGCGTCGTTGATCGACGGCTATCGCCGGTTGATCGAGGCTGCGCACCGCCAGGGGGTGAAGGTCTTCGGCGCGACGCTCACGCCTGCGGCGTTGCCGGCCGGGCGCGAGGCGATCCGGCTCGAGGTGAACCGGTGGATCCGCAGCGGCGGCGGGTTCGACGGCGTGGTCGACTTCGACGCGGTACTGCGCGATCCGGCGCGCCCGAGTGTGCTGCAGCGCCGGTACGACAGCGGCGACGGCATTCATCCGAGCGACGTCGGTTATACGGCGATGGCGGACGCGGTGCCGGTGGAGCGGCTGCAGGCCGCGGCCGGCAGCAAGTGACATCGTCATATAGATAGAGCGACGAACTGTCGGCGGCTTCGAGATCGCAGGCGGCGCGTAGGCCATCGAGCCCGAAGCCCCCGTGCGCGGCAGCGCACGGGGGCTTTTTCAA
>NZ_CAJPGQ010000071.1:0-19041 GCF_905339595.1 Burkholderia sp. BCC1977 | reverse complement strand
TCACTGCGTGCGGGTCAGCGCGCGGCCGCCATCATGAGCCTGATCCGCTCGGCACAACTGAACGGGCTCGAGCCTCTCGCCTATCTGAAGGACGTGCTGACGCGCTTGCCGACCCACAAGGCCAACGACATCGACGAGCTGCTGCCGCATCGCTGGCGGCCTCTCTCGACCACCGCCTAAACTCGCTCGTCAAGACGGGTTCGCTGGCCGCTTACCGGCATGGCGCGCCTCGCTCGATGCGCCGAACAGTTCGTGCTTGTAGGCCCGCAGCTTCTCTTCGGCCAGATCGCGCTGGGCCGTCACGAGTCGAAGCTCACCGCGCAGCGCATCGCGTTCGGCGCTCGCGGCAATCAGCGCTTCGTACTCCTCCGCGCTCAACATGACGGGGCTATTCGGCATGGCCGATTAGACCATGCCACCTGCGTGGTGTTCAGCTCATCCGCGCGTAATATCGCTGGGGATGCTTCTGGATCACGGTCAGGTCGATTCCGTCGAGCAGCCAGTGCAACTGCTCGGCATTGAGCGTGATCGTGTCGCTTCCGTTCGGCCAGATGAAGCGATCGGCTTCGAGTCGCTTGAGCAGCAACCAGAAGCCGTTGGTAAGCGCTCGATATGTACCGTCTGTTCATGAGGGTGCGACACAGGCAATCTGATTCCCATCAGATGTAATGGGAATCAGATTGATGAAATCAGTGGTCCATGGAAGACAACCGGGTTCGAGGAATTACACGAAGGAATTTCGGCAAGCGGTGGCTGCCGAAGCGAACGATCCGAATCGCTCAATCGCCGAGGTGGCCCGCGCACATGGCCTGAACGCCAATATGGTCGCACAGTGGCGGAGAGGCTTACTGGAAGCGCAACGTGTCACGTCGGTAGCAGAGGTCGCGTTGCTGCCTGTTGACGTGGTCGATCTGCCCGCAAAAGACGTCCCGGACGACGCTCTGCCGCAAACCCTGGATGTGTCGTCGAGCCCAGCGAGCCCGACGATGCCGTTGAGCTGCGAGATCGAGATTGAGATCGGCAAACGGCGTGTCAGCATCCGCGGCGTGTCGCAGGAGTTCGCCGAACAGTTTCTGCGAGACTGCCTGAAGTGATCCCGCCGAACACGCGAATTTGGATCGCGGCGGGTGTCACGGACATGCGTTCCGGCTTCAACTCGTTGGCAGCGAAAGTACAGACGGTGCTGGAGAAGGATCCGTTCTCTGGGCACGTGTTCGTGTTCCGCGGCAAGCGCGGCGACTTGCTGAAGTGCTTGTGGTGGTGCGACGGAGGTCTTTGCCTGCTCTCGAAGCGTCTTGAGAAGGGGCGTTTCGCGTGGCCGCGTGCTGATGCCGGCGTGGTCGCGCTGACAACCGCCCAACTGTCGCTCTTACTCGAGGGCTTCGATTGGCGACAGCCGGTGGAAGCCGCGCGCCCACGCAGCGCCTTGTAAACCATTGTTAACCGATGACGCCGTGACTACGGGCAGTCGTAAACTGCCCCCATGGAATCGACCTCGAGCACACTCCCGGACAACATCGACACTCTGAAGGCGTTACTGCTTGAGCGCGACGCTCAAGTTGCCGAGTTGCGACAGCAGCTCTCGTCGCGGGCGCTCGAGATTGAGCACCTGAAGCTCACGATCGCAAAACTGCGCCGCATGCAGTTCGGCCGGAAATCGGAGAAGTTGGATCGCCAGATCGAGCAGCTCGAATTGCGGCTGGAGGATCTGCAAGCCGACGAAGGCGCCGCCGATGTGGCGGCCGCTCACGAAACGAAACGGCCGCGTCGCGAAGGTGCGAGCCGCAAGCCGCTGCCCGATCACCTTGAGCGCGAAGAGCGGATCCACTTGCCCGCTGACGATGACTGCCCCGATTGCGGTGGGCGGCTCAAGCCGCTGGGCGAGGACGTCGCTGAGCAACTCGAATACGTGCGGGCGCACTTCCGCGTGATCCGTCACCGCCGTCCGAAACTGGCCTGCACGTGCTGCGATCGCATCTTGCAAGCGCCGGCACCGAGTCGGCCGGTCGATCGCGGCATCCCGGGCCCGGCGCTGCTCGCGCACATTGCCGTGTCGAAGTTCGCTTACCACATCCCGCTGCACCGCCAGGCAGTCATGTATGCGCGCGACGGCGTCGAGATCGATCCCGGCGCAATGGGTTACTGGATGGGCAGCATCGTGGGTTTGCTTGCGCCGTTGGTCGACGCGGTGCGCCGCTACGCGCTGATCGGCAATAAGGTCCACGCGGATGACACGCCGCTGCCGGTGCTGGCGCCCGGTAATGGCCGCACAAAGACCGGCCGTCTCTGGGTTTACGTGCGCGACGATCGATCGAGTGGCTCCGACGAGCCGCCAGCGGTCTGGTTCGCCTATACACCTGATCGCCGTGGCGAACATCCGCAGCGGCATCTTGCTCACTTCGCCGGCGTGCTGCAGGCCGACGCGTTCGCTGGCTATGCCGAGTTGTATCGCGGTGGTGTCATCCAGGAAGCTGCCTGTATGGCGCACGCGCGCAGGAAGATCCACGACCTGCACGCCGTACGTCCCAACGCGGTGACTGAAGAAGCATTGCGCCGGATCGGCGCGCTCTACAAGCTCGAAGAGCAGATCCGCGGCAAACCACCGGACGAACGCCGACGTGTGCGTCAAGCGCAAGCCGTACCGCTACTCGACGACATGAGACGCTGGTTCGAAGCGACGCTCGCCACGCTCTCGGCGAAATCCGATACAACCAAGGCGATTCAGTACGTACTGAACCGCTGGCCGGCGCTCGTCTTCTACTGTAGCGATGGGCATGCGGAAATCGACAACCTGATCGCCGAGCGCGCGCTGCGCGGAGTCGCTCTCGGACGGCGAAACTATTTGTTTGCCGGCGCCGACTCTGGTGGCGAACGTGCCGCCGCGATGTATAGTTTGATCGGCACGGCACGCCTGAACGGCCTCGATCCCGAGGCATATCTCTCCTACGTGCTCGAACACATCGCTGATCATCCGGTCAACTGCATCGATGAGCTGATGCCGTGGAATGTGGCACCCTCGCTGCCGTTGACCGCTCGCGTCGAACCGATCCGATAGCATCTCACGTCCCGCGCGAGCAAGCTGTACTACGATACTGACCGCGCGCATACACCGAGAGCAGCCACTGCGCTCCACGAAATGGGCCTCCGTATGAATTTGCTTAGAACGCTGATAGTGGGGAATTCGGGTTCGGGAAAGAGCTGGCTTGCCGAACGAATTGCAAATCACATGGGATCACCCTGTATAGATTTGGATTCGATTCATTGGCTTCCAGGCGGGTACAACATTGCTCGCGAGCGCAACGAGGCCGTACAGCTGCTGCGAGATGCCGCGAAAGCTGAGCGCTGGGTGATTGAAGGAATTTACGGCTCGCTCGTCAATGAGATCCGTACCGACTCTACGGCACTGATCTGGCTGTGTCTCGACGAAGCGGAATGCATTGAGAACATTCGCCGGCGCGGTATCCGTCGTGAAGGAGACGCGGCTTCATTCGCAGCATTGTTGGATTGGGCTTCGACGTATCGAAGCCGCCAAGGACCGAGTTCATACATTGGCCACCAGAGACTGTTTGACGACTACGGAGCAGATAAGCGGGTTCTTCGATCACGCGATGCTGTAATGGCCTTCTTGGATCGTCGGGAAACATAGCGTGTCGTCGTGGCTCAGCTGTGCGCAGACGGCGCCTATATCGACACGGCAGTGTCAATACGGCGTTCGTTAGACGCTTACTCTGCAATCCTCCGTCTTGCTCGTTCATGCACACCTGTGCACGCTCATTGAACATGGACACGTAGCCTCGGTGAATCAGCCTCGCCGTGCAATGGCGTCCTTCAACGAGCGCTTACGGTTGCTGGCGAACAGTGCTTCGACACCGCCCTCGGCCAAGGCGTTCTGATAGCGATAGAACGTATCGCGCGACAGGCCCATCACCTTGCAGGCTTTCGACACGTTGCCCAGCTCGGTGGCCAGATGCAGCAGCCCGATCTTGTGGCGGATGACGTTTTGGTTGAGACTACTCACGGGGTTACTCCTTGGCGCTTGCGCGCTGTTTTGATGAAGATTCGCACCTCTATCAAAACGGGTAACCCCGCCTCTTGGCAAGGCCTTACTGTCAGATCAAGTCTGAACTTCTACATCTGACAAAAAAATCGGGCGACTCTGCCCGATTTTTACCAATGCTCGAGATCAAACCTCCGGAAACCAGCCGTATTCCTGCTCGTACGCTCGCGCCAGTCTCAGCAGGTTCGCATCCCGGAAATGCTTCCCAATCAACATGACCCCTTGCGGCATCCCCTCGACCTGCGCGGCCGGGATGCTTATCGCCGGGTGTCCGGTGACGTCGGCAGTAGGCGTGTTGGGGAGCGTACTCCAACCCCGACGCACCCTCTCCGCCAGATCGCCTTCGGACGTATGCACACGTGCCGGCATCGGCGTAGTCGGCAAAATCAATGCATCCAAACCGTCAAGGCCACGGTCATACGCCATCCGGAGCCATGGACGAAGATTTTGCGCTCTGGCGTAGAGTGCTCCGTTGTACCGGTTCCTGAGCATCTCACCAGCCAAAAGGACCGTCTTTAGCGTTGCCGGCATTCTGGCTGCGCCATTCCGAAACGCATTTCCGAGCGCTTGAGCAAGATCGGGCGTGTACGTACCGTTCCAACCGTAACCATTTCCTCCGGACTCAAATGCATGAAGCTGTGCTTCGCAATAGAAGGCAAACGCAAACAGCCCGCCGTGCAAATGTTCTGGAATCGATACTTCGACGAGCTCGGCACCCAGGGCCTCGAAGCGTGTGGCCGTCTCACGAACGGCGCGCGCCACCTCGGGAATGACACCCACGGCAGTGCCAAATCCCTCTCTCAGCAACCCGATCCTCACGCCTTTCAGGTCCGATGATGCATTTTCAACTTCGTATGAGTATTGCTCTGGCCCGGGATTTCCAATCTGCCGCGGATCCGAAGGATCCGCGCCGGCGAGGACATCGAGCATGAGTGCCATGTCCGCAACGGTTCGCGTCAGAGGACCGACATGATCGATAGTGGGATCGACGCTCATCACCCCCGTATAAGGAATGAGCCCGTGCGTCGGTTTGAGTCCCAGCACGCCGCACCACGACGCCGGCATACGAATCGATCCCGCCTGATCTGCACCAAGCGTCATATCAACCCAGTCGTAGTACAGCGCGGCCGCACTTCCTCCGGACGATCCCGACGCAGATCGAGCCCGATCAACCGGATTGAGAATGGGACCATAGTCGCCAGTATCCGCGCTTCCGGACCACGCAAAGCCATCCATGTTCAACTTCGCAACCAGCTCCGCGCCTTCGTCGAGAAGGCGGTCCACCACAACAGCATCTTGTGCGGGAATGTAGTCTTCAAGGAGCCTGGATGCGGCAGTCATCGGGACACCGGCAACTGCAATGGTGTCTTTCAGGCCAATCCTCCGCCCGGAGAGTTTCCCACGCGCCCCCTCCCGCTTGATGGAAATCCGCCTGATGACCGCATTCAGAGGATCTTCCTCGAAGGTAGGCACATGCCCCGGATCACGAACAGCCGGGCTAACTACCGCCGGGCGTTGAGGCAGTTTCTCGAAATCCGCGACTGCAGACTGCACATCGCCGAGTAGCGACTGGTAGCAAGCAAGATCGGCCTCGCTGATATCCAACCCGAGACGGGTGGAGAGTGCCGAGATAGTCTCAAGATCGATTTCGCTCATACTGTATCAATGAATGGTCAGCCCAAGGTTGCTCGAACGCGCTGAATTATTCATCGCGAAAGAGCGGCGCGAAAATCTCTGGTCGATCATAGTGACCAGCAAAATCAATGATCATCTTCGGTGCGATGAGCTCCTCGAGATTGAGGTCGGCAAACAGCAGTTCTTCGGCGCTTCCTGAACCGTCGACAATCACTCGCCCCATGTGATCGATGATTACCGCTCCCTTCTTCAGCTCGCGCTGTTCGAGAAGAAAATTTCTGCTGTCGTCGTCGGGTGCTACCGCTTCGATGTACGCCTCCGGAATTCTCGAGACCGCATTGACGACAAAGCATTTCAGCGAGTAAGCAAGACCGGCTGTCGTCGTGACAATCGAATGATGCATCGGGAAATATGGCGCAAAGTACGTCGGCCACGAAGCGACATGGACAACGGGATACGAGCGGCCCGCAGCATACTGCGCCAACGGATACATATTCTCCGCGCAGATCAGCCCCGAGACACTGCCGAAGTCTGTTTTGAACGCGTTGTAGTATCCCGTCTTGCCTTGCATGTGCACTTGCCGCTCTCCCGACGTCGGCACGTACTTTTGATGCTTGCCGACGATCTCGCCGTCTCGAGTGATATGCACCTGCGTGTTGAACATCGTGCCTGTAGTATCAACCAGTCTCTCGTTGACACCGACGACTGCGTTGATGTTCGCCTTCTTGCACGCACTTGCGATCGCGTTGATGTGCTTACCAGGAATCTCGACAGAATTCATGAAGAGCCTCTTGTCAAGATTTCTAGCACGAGGAGACTCACCCAGAGTTTCGTACCAGTTCGGAAACGTAGGGATAAATGCTTCAGGAAATGCAATCAGGTCAGCGCCATTTGCACCTGCTTGCTCAATCAGCCGACATGCCTTCTCCGTAGTAGCATCCAAATCCAGAAAAACAGATTCTGCCTGCACTGCAGCGACCCGCACGGTGCGGAACTTTTCGGCGGCGTTAGTGTGCTCCATGATTCTCTCTTAAGATTGATACTTCAATTACTCGCCGAAGCGTAAAGTTCAAGTGAAGTTCGCTGACTCATCCGACATCGTCATCTATGCTTCATTCGAAACTGGTACTCCTGCTGCAAATACAGGCAGCTTGAGAACTACTGACTCACGCTTCGAGATTGGGTTTGCAAGCCTTCAAACGGTTGATCCTTGTTTTCGGCCGCCTGGAACCGCGCCCCTTCTCCCCTGCTCGCAGAGACTGGCGGGGCGGATGCTTCCATCGATCGGCTGCGTGCCCTCGGCGTCTCCTGCCGGACCAGGCCAATTACGTCGTGACGATCGTAGATCCCCTTCATGTTTGCAACGGACTTCACGAGCGGAATTTCGCCAAGATCGACCTCGGCATAAAGAATCTCCTCCTTGTTGTAGATTGGACCTGCGACGACGGCACCACCAGGATTGACGATGCAGCTACCACCGTAGGTATGATCGAAAACATTGTTGGAATAGAAATTCTTCGGTCGCTCGTCTTCCGGCAAGTACGCGCCAGCAAGAATTGACCAGCTTTGACCCGCAATGCTGTGATTGCGCGTGCAGATCTCTGCAACTACCTTCAGGGAGTATCCCTTGGGATCCGGCGAATCGTAGTGACCCGGCCACAAGGCAACGTGAATCTGCTCACCTTCGTTGATGAGGTTTTGCTGCAGAAGATGCTGGTAGTGCTCGCCACAAATCAGACCGCCCACGCGCCCAAAATCGGTATCGTACGTTCGGATGTTGTCGCCGGGTTCGTTGATCGTCACGTCCGACTGGACATGGTAGTACTGTTCGTGGACCGTAATCACGAGCTTGCGATGGGTTCCCATGATTCGGCCGTCCGCTCCGATCCAGAGGATCGTGTTGTACATGCGGCCTTCGTCGTAAGCATCGCGCTCGTTGATACCCATTGCGACCACAATTCCGGCGTCTTGTGCAGCCTTGCAAAGCGCAGCCGTCTCCGGGCCCGGCACGGTCGGCGAGTGGTATAGATACTCGCGCCAGATCTTTGCAAACTCGTCACCGTGTGCAAAATCTACCGACCAGTAGGGATAGCCAGGGAGAAATAATTCGGGAAATACAATAAGTTTCGCGCCTTTTTTACCGGCCTCCGCGATGGCCTTAACTGCCTTGTTGAGCGTCGCAGCGGAGTCAAAGTACTTCGGTTTGTCGCAGTAAACCGGGCCGAGTTGTGCCGCTGCGACGAGAAAGGGGGAACGCTGTTGGAACATACTCCCTCCAAGGAGTTAGCAAGTAATGCTGAACACCATAAACCGGATGTTCATCAACAAATCAAAGGGCACGAATCTGGACGAATTAGCTATGCATGCACTAAAAAAGTGATGCGCCTTCGCCCACCTCAACCATTCAATCCCTCTCGGGGCGCCGCCATCTTCTGACTCACGCGGCCACTCTTAGAGTGTACACATAGTAACTGGTCAAAAAAGTCTCAAATACGAGGGTTTACGTCATGCCTTCGATCGTCGCGCCGTGTAGGCATAAGTGTCGCATCGATCCATGCACCAATGCATCGCGACGCCCGATGCCATGGACCAGTACTCACCCTCCCAGATGCGGTCTTCCCTGGTTTCGTCAACACACCGATGAGGTGTTGCACAGCCCATACCGGACCACCCCGAAGCGTCACTCGCATCTCCAATGCCAGCACATGTAGACGAGACTCCCCTGATCAGGAATCACCTTGGCATCCGACGGCACCAACGAGTCAAAAGCGTCCGCATTCGGGTGCCCGACGGATCACCCCTTGAATTAGTACCTGTCCGGCGAAACTGCCCGCAAAGTCGTGCGGCTCGTTGCAACAGCACAGTCATCGGGGCTCATGAGTACGCCCGCTCCTCGAAGCGCGGCACGAATCACCTCAGGCGTGAAAGGCGGCGCGTAGCAGCGGATACCAGCCGCGTCAAATATTGCGTTTGCGATAGCTGACGGCCCCGGAACCGATGCTGACTCCCCCGCCCCTAGCGGCTCCTCCCCTTGACGAGGCATCAGCAGTACATCGATCGCCGGCACCTCCGGGAACGTCAAAATGGGGTAGCTACTCCATTCTCGACTGGATACGACTCCATCCACAAACCGGACTCGCTCCTTCAATGTCCGACTGATTATCTGAATAACGTTTCCGTGAATCTGATGACGGACGCCGTCCGGGTTGATCATCGTCCCAGCATCATGGGCCACCACAACGCGCTTTAGATTCACGGCTCCGGTGAGCCGGTCGACCACGAGTTCAACCACCCACGCGGCCCAAGCTGCCCCAAAGCCAGGGAATGTTCCATGGACATATCGCGCGTAAGCGATGCCTCTGCCATGCAAGAATCGTTGCGAAAGATCCACTCGTCCAGGTTTCCAAATCCCCTTTCTCTTCCATCCAACACGCGCCGCCAATGCATCAAGAAGTTCTCTCGCCCGCGCATCTTCCAAGTATTTCAATCGGAATTCCAACGGGTCCTGACCAGCAACGGACGCGAGTTCGTCCATGAAACAATCGTGGGCAAACGAGTTCGGTAGAGCAGATACGCCCCTAAGCCACGCTGCACGCACAAGCGGAGCCACATCATCACAGTAGAACCTGCGGCTGGCACTTCGATACGGATTCACTGCCGTACGATCGCCCATCGGTACCACTTTTGCTACGGAACTTGCCGTGCCAGTGAGGAGCGCCGCCATGAGCGGCGCATCGTTCGATGGATAGCGAGTAGCAAAGTCATAAGCCAGAAACTCCCCGGCCTCGCTGATGGTGCCGGAAACCGATACTACCTGCCCGGCCCCTTTCGGCTCCCACGTATGCTCGTCCGCCCGAGACAGTTGAACTCTGACAGGCGCCGAAACCGCGCGCGAGAGGAGAAGTGCGTCTGCACAGACGTCGTCCGCGCAGTTGCGGCCATAGCACCCGGATGCCTCCATACGGACAATATCGATATCCGCCTCATCTCGATCGACAAGCCGGGAAAGATCCAGGCGGAGATTGACAGGATTTTGGGTACCCGACCATACAGTGATACGTCCGTCCCCTTTTGCACGATAGTCAGCAATTCCGCACGACGGGCCGATAGACGCATGCATCTGATACGGCCAGTAGAACGTTCGCACAATGGTCGTTGCGCCATGCTCTTTCGCAGCCTGCTCAACGTCGCCCTCTTCCAGAAGCAGTCTCCGCTGAGCCGGTGCCGCCGCGATTGCGTCACCGGGATCGCTCATATCCGGGAGCGGCGGCAAGCGCCGCCACTTCACCTTGAGCGTCTTCGCTGCCAGGATTGCGTTCTCTTCCCTTTCAGCGACCACGCCAATGAAGTCGCCTTGGACAACCACGCCAACCAGACCCGACACCTTTGCGACAGAGGTTCGGTCTACCGACTCGAGGAGTTTCCCGACAAATACCCCGCTATCCAATCCCGCGTAAGGGGGACGAATTACCCGCCCATGCAACATCCCGGGTACACGCATGTCATGAACAAACGTCAGTTCCCCGGTCGCTTTGCCGACGATGTCGACCCGGCGAAACGAACTCCCGACAATTTTCCATGCGGATGGAGATTTAACGGGTGTCTCGAGGTCCAACTCTAGGTGAACTCGACGGCCCCTGAGCAGATCGCCGAAGCTGATCCTCCTCGGGTCGGATCCGTCGGCGAAGAATACTTCCCCGTTCTCGATGGTAAGACGTGACCGATTCGCACTCCAATACTCTGCCGCCAGTTGCAACAGCGCTTGACGAGCCTGGGCCGATGCCTTTCTTAGTGGCACCGCGGACACCTGAATCGTGGAGCTGGCAATCGTTGGTCCCTGATCCGGCGTAACGGCAGTATGACCCAACTGCATATCGATCAACGCCGCCGGCAGATCGAGTTCTTCTGCAACGATTTGCGCCAGCGAGGTTCGAACGCCAGTGCCGAGATCGACGTGTCCGTTGAAGGCAGCGACCTTGCCGCCATCGAATATGGCAACGAATACTTCCGGCACATCAGGGACATATGTCGACTGATTAAATGCGGGATGCCCGTCCTTCACCGGCGATTGAGGCCTCCGGATGATTGCAAGACAATCATCACACAACAGCAGGTCTGCGCGGTTCACACCGTCCTCCTCGCAACAGGACCGTTGCAGTGCACTTCACACTTCATTGCCAAGGCGACAAGCCCCGCCGAGAAAGCATGCCTGAAAATCAGCGCCCCTCGACGAGTTTACGCACGAGAAACTCAAATGCGAAGCGCTCCGCAGGATTCAGCGCCTCAAGAGTTTCCTCGATTATTTGATCCATGACGGGAAGCATCGCTTCGACGTAAGATCGCCCTTCCGCATTAAGAGAGACGATCACCCGACGCTTATCCCGGGCATCACTACCCAACTCCACGAGCCCGTGAGACTGCAACCGGTCCACCACGCCACGCGTGGTCGCTGGATCCATCGCGCCGGCGGTACCGATCTCCGTTAGCGACAGAGCCCCCTCGTCAAATAGTATGCCAAGTGTTGCTGTTTGCACCGACGTAATCTTCCCGTCGATTGCCTTCGCCTGCCAGATAGCTTGATTGCGTTGATACAACCTTCGAAGGAGTGAACCCAGTCGCGCTCGATGTTTCACATTTCCTTCCGAAACCTCGATAGCCTGCCGCAAATACGAAACTTTTCCTATCATGGCGCTCTAAGATCGTATGGTACAAGTGGGGATGAACGTCTTTCCGGCGCCCGTGGAAACACGGCCCTTCTGGCTCGCTCATCTTCCGATCTGTCTTAATCATCGTTGTTTTGGTCGCCCCGCGCGGCAGCCCCCGTCTCCAGCAGACTCTTGGCCTCTTCGATCCTCAACCCCGGCGGCGTGCTCACGTTATTTTTCTCGGCTATTACCTCCGCCAAGATGGAGATCGCAATCTCCGGGGGCGTCCGGCTCCCTATATAGAGTCCAATCGGGCCTCGCAGCCGTGCGATCTCTTCATCGCTAAGCGCAAACTCTCTCAATCGCAGCCGTCGCCTCGAATTGTTCGACCGGGACCCGATAGCGCCGACATAAAATGCATCCGATTTCAACGCCTCAATCAATGCAAGGTCGTCCAGCTTCGGGTCATGCGTCAACGCAATCACAGCGCACCTTCGATCCATCCTCATCTCTACCACTGCATCGTCAGGCATTGACCGCACGATCCGAACACCCGGCTCCGACCAATCTTCATACTCGAGCCGGGGATCGCAGACGGTCACCTGATATCCCAGACCAACGGATATCACGCTCAAATAACGCGATAGCTGCCCCGCACCGATCACAAGCATTCGATATCGTGGGCCATGGATTGCCGTGAATTCTCCTGCAGCTATCGCGACACCATCGGTCAAGCTCGCGGTATCGAGTGAAGTCGAACCCGACGCGAGACACACCGTTCTCTTGACCAGTTCTCCATCACGGAGTCGCAAGCAGAGTTCGTCGATTCTGCTACGTGCGCCCAACGGTTCAAGCACGAGCTGCATCGTCCCGCCGCAAGGCAAGCCGAATCGGCGAGCCTCCTCGGCACTCACGCCATAAGTCACTACTTCAGGGGATTCGAGGTACAAAGAACCGTCGCGGATCTTCGCAATCAGATCATCCTCAATACACCCGCCCGAAACAGAGCCAACCGGACACCCGTCGCCGCGGATCGCCAGAAGCGCACCTTCTGGGCGAGGAGATGAACCCCACGTCTTGACAACTGTGATCAACAGAACTTCGGAGCCGTCCGCGAGCCACTTGTTCGCCGTCTCCAATACCTCAACGTCGACATTGTCCATTCGCAATCGATCCGCTCGAGCACCGCATTCTGAATGTCTAGATCCACCACCTGCAAACCAGCTTACGCAGGTCGCCCCTCACCGAGGAGGCGACCCGACAGAGAAGCACTCAAGCCGTCGCAGAAAGGTCGACGAGCGGAACTTCAAACGCGTTGTATCCAAAGCACCAGTCGGGATTCTCTTGCGTTTTCAGCCAAGTGTTGTCGTGGGACACCTGCTGCACCTTCGCTGTACGAGAGGACCGGTTTGCTTCATAGAGACGGAACGTCTGCTCATGATTGTCAAAACCTTGTTCCTGAAGCAACCGTGTCAGCATCGCGGCATCCTCGATCGCCATGGCGGCACCCTGCCCCATATGCGGCTTCATCGGATGACATGCATCACCGATGAGAACCAGTCGTCCACGGCTCCAGAGTGGCAGCGGGTCACGCTCGAACAGCGGCCACAGCGTCACTTCCTCGGTTCCCTCAATCAGCGCTTGCACCGTCGGATGCCACCCCTCGAACATCTGACGCATTTCATCCCGACTGCTCGGAATCCAGGGCTTCACAGGATCCCAGTTTTCACCACCAGGCACTCCGGTAACGTAATAGATCTCATTCTTCTCAGGCGTCACGTAATACACCATCATGTGGCGGTCCGGCCCCCACCATTTGCAGCACTCGTCAAACTTCAACCCACCACTTTGGACTGGCGTCTTGAACACTGCCCGGTGAGCGGCGTATCCGGTATGACGAGGCGACTCCGCGCCAAGCAGGGTCTCCCGGACGACTGAATTGATACCGTCGGCACCCACAACAAGATCAGCCTCTTCAGTCGATCCGTCCGAGAACGTCAATTTCACCACCTTGCCGGTGTCCTCGACCTTCTCCAGCTTCTTCCCGACCACAAGAACGTCACTCGGGACGGCTTTGACGAGTTGCTCATGGAAATCACCACGATGGACAGTCAGGTACGGAGCACCGTAACGCTCGACTGCGGTCTTTCCGAATGCATACTCGGCCATGATCTCGCCGGTTTTGTAGTTCCGGCTGTACCAACGTTCGGGCTGGGATCCCGTCGCAAGCAGCCGATCTTCGATGCCGACTCGACGCATGACGTGCATCAAGTTTGGGCCAAGATGGATGCCAGCCCCCAATCGGGAAAACACCTCGGTTTTCTCATACAACTTGACGTCGAAGCCGGCCTTTGCCATTAGCGTAGCGGCGGCACTTCCGCCAAGCCCTGCGCCAATGACAGCAATACGGGGAGTGCGAGACATGGGTCCTCCTTTGAAAAATAGTCAAACTATAGTGTGTACGTGCGATTTTTTGCAAGCGCGCCCATGCATCTCATGACCGAAGCCCACTGAATTGGCACCACACGCTCAACCAGATCGATATTAGGGCATCTCGAGCCGATATTTTAGAGTGCATACATACCTTCTGTGGGCGCATTGTACTCCGACAAACCTCCGGATGGCCGCGTCTTTCGGTAGGGAAAACACTAAGAGTGTGTACGCTTAATCATAACACCCATTACTTTGCATACACCCAAAGCAGGGACTTGCCGCACCGACACACCAATCTCGAATTCTCTGGGTCAGTCCCGCCGGTTCGCGCCCTTCAGCACCGCCATCGACATTTCATCCGACGATTCCGACCAGGGTCGATCCAGCACAAATACTATGTAGACACTTTTTTTGGCGACGTAGTATTCACGATGAGAGATGCGCATTCTTTCCCAAGCACCCGAAGGCGGCGTCACACACAATTCTCGAAGGACTGTTAGTCATGCAAAACTTAAATTCTCTGCAAGCATCACCGACAACCGCCTCGGACTTTGAGGCAACCACATACCGGAAGGTCGCGTGGCGACTGGTTCCGTTCCTTTGCCTGTGCTACCTCATGGCGTATCTGGATCGAATTAATGTCGGATTCGCCAAGTTGCAGATGTTGCACGACATCAATATGGACGAAGCGGCTTTCGGGCTCGGGGCGGGACTGTTCTTCATCGGCTACATCCTTTGCGAGGTACCCAGCAATGTCATGCTGGCAAAGGTCGGGGGGAAATTCTGGATCGCCCGCATCATGGTCACGTGGGGCATCCTTTCAGGCCTGACGATGTTCGTCACTCAGCCCTGGCAGTTTTACACTCTACGTATCCTGCTCGGGGCTGCCGAAGCAGGATTCCTCCCGGGAGTAGCGTATTTCCTCGCGTCCTGGTTTCCGTCTAATCGACGTGCCAGGATCATGAGCCTGTTCTTCCTGGGGTCAGCTTTGTCCGGCGTCATCGGGGCACCGGTTTCGGGGTGGATCATGACACATATGCACTCAACCTCGGGACTCTCCGGTTGGCAATGGCTGTTTCTTATCGAGGCAATCCCTACGGTCTTGCTCGGTGTATTCACCTTCTTCGTCTTGACCAACAAGCCCGAGGAAGCACAATGGCTGAACTCAGCCGAACGAGAGTTAATTGCATCCACCCTCGCTGCAGAAAATCAAACAGTTAGCGGCCACCGATTCATTGACGGCATCAAGGACATCAAAGTCTGGATCGTCGGTGGCATCGATTTCGCTATCCTCATCTGCGTCTACGCGATCAGCTTCTGGATGCCCACCTTCATCCGAAATGCCGGTGAGCACGACACTTACAATATCGGCCTCCTGTCGGCGATCCCGAGCATTGCAGCCGTGGCTCTGCTCCTAATCCTTGGATGGAGCTCCGATCGAAGCCGGGAACGGCGCTGGCACATCATTGTGCCGTTCCTCTTGGGGGCGGCCGCCATGGTAATGAGCACCTTCGTCACGGGCGTCGCTGCTACCGTTGCATTGCTTTCCATTGCGTACGGGCTCGTTTTTGGTGCAATCCCCGTTCTCTGGGCTGTCCCCAGTACCTTTCTTCGTGGACCAGCTGCGGCATCCGGATTCGCAGTGGCGTGCTCTGTCGCCAACGTGGCTGGCCTGATCAGCAACAGCCTGATCGGAACGATTCTCCAAATGACCGGCAGCGCAGCCACCGCCATCTGGGCTTTCTCGTTCATTCTAGTTTTGGGCGGCGGCCTCGCTTTCACACTACCAGCCAAACTGGTGAACCGCTAAAGCGCTCCGCGCTCTTTGCAGGATGGGTATAAGCAACTGTCGCGAAATCTGTGAGGTCGAAGCGAGTGGAAAATCCACGCCGGCCTCACTCCATTCGTCATGCAAGCTTGTCCCATCCGTCGCGACATCAGGCACCCTCACTACAACGTAGAGGCAAATTCATTCCTTACTTTCAGTAACACCTTGTGGTTTGTGACCGTGGTCTCCATCGGCAATCGCTGATCAACGATGCCAGAGGAGGTGCTGCGCACCTAGCGGAATACATGAGAATTAGAGACAGAAGCCTGTCAGTTTCGATAAAACATTAAATTAAATAATTTATTGATCGATAAACTTCGGGGATTTTCAATGAAACCAAGACTGGCCCTACTATCAGTCCGATTCCGCATATTCATACTGACGGGAGCTGCATTAGCCTGCATTGCACTGACAAGCGGGTTCGCACTCTCCCAAATGAAGCAAAAAGTTATCGAAGGAAGGAAGGAGAAACTACGCGAAGTTGTCGATCTTGGAATCGGAATCATTGATCATCAATACAAGCTCGAAAAATCTGGAATTGTTTCGGAAGACGCGGCCAAGAAGGCCGCGATTAACGAATTGACCTCACTCCCTTACAAAAAAAATCAAGCTTTTTTTGCGTTTGAGGGAAACGGGCTTTACATTCTCTCCCCGGAATATCCCGACGTCATCGGGAAAATATTCTGGGATAATCTCGCTCAAAAAATGCTGTCCGCAGCAACCCGAGGAGGGGATTACAGTTATTACGCATATCCGAAGGTAGGCGAAAGCGTTCCCAAAGAAAAAATCGTATATTCAGCGATGTTTTCCCCATGGGGATGGGTATTGAGTGCGCCAGTCTACATTGACGATGTGAACTCGGAGTTCTATCGAGTAGCCTACCAGGTAGGCATGATCTCGGCAGTCTTGCTTGCAGTTCTCATGCTAATAGGTTGGAGAATTTCACGCAGCATTATGCTCAGCCTTGGCGGCGAGCCTGCCAAGGCTGCAGAAATGGCCGAAATGCTGGCTCGCAACGATCTTACGGGAAAAATCGAATTGAATACCAATGATCAATCGAGTCTACTTTATCGTCTCGCTCAGACGACGACGAGTCTTAGCGCTACCGTCGGTAACATTCGGGCTTTTAGCGCATCCGTTGCAAGTGCAGCGACGCAAATTGCGGCAGGCAATCATGATCTTTCCGCCCGAACAGAACAGCAGGCTGCGTCGCTTGAGCAGACGGCTGCGAGCATGACGCAAATAACAGATACGGTGAAGCAGAACGCCGACAATGCTCGTCAGGCCAATGCGCTCGCCATACGCGCAACCGACGTCGCAATTGTAGGCAATGAGGCTGTGCAAGGCATGGTCCGCACCATCGAGAATATAAGCGACAGTTCGACCAGAATTTCGGAGATTACCGGCGTGATCGAGGGAATTGCCTTCCAGACAAACATTCTTGCACTGAACGCCGCGGTAGAGGCCGCGCGCGCCGGGGAGCAGGGCCGCGGCTTCGCTGTCGTAGCGAGCGAGGTACGCGGTCTAGCGAAGAGTTCCGCGGCAGCCGCGAAGGAAATCAAGGAACTGATCAGCTCTTCCGTAGCAGTGGTTCAGGACGGAGCCAGGCAAGCCGGTGAAGTCGGTGCAACGATTGGCGAAGTGCAGCAAGCAGTCAAGCGAGTCTCTGACATCATGGGCGAGATCACTGCAGCGTCCGAGGAACAAAGCCGAGGCATCGAGCAGATCAGCCAGGCAATCCTACAAATGGACGAAGTTACCCAGCAAAACGCAGCCCTCGTCGAGCAGGCAGCCGCAGCAGCCGAATCGCTTGACGAACAAGCCAAGAATCTGTCGGAGGCGGTATCGGTGTTCAGATTGGCCGGTGCGGAAACAGTTGTATCACATACGGCCAACCCGGAAAGCAGACTGCACGCCCCCTCTATCGAGACACACTCGACGCGACGGACGATCGCCATTTAGCCAAGATCATTATGGTTTGCACGCCATTTTAATGCATCCACGCACGAATAACTCCGATTTTTGGATAATGAATTTACAATAATTGCATCCATACATTTTGGTATACTAATTTACTAAAATAGACTTCTTTATCATTTGCATTCGCCATATATACATATTATTTCATAAAATTAACTTCACATCTCCACTTTGCGCGCTTATGCGCACTTTTTTTGAGAAAAAAATGACCGCCCCCGACAATCGCCCCGGAATTTCACAAACGATTGCAATGGCCATTACCTGCATCCTTACAACCGCTTTTAGCCCTACGGCCCGATCCCAATCCAGCATTACAGTCTATGGAATTATAGACACATACTCAACATTTATTCGCAGCGGAAGCAAAATGGCTTACGGAGTTGACAGCGGAGGTATGCAAGTCTCGCGCTGGGGAATACGCGGGAAGCAGGAACTAAGCGGCAGTAACACTCTGAACTTCGCATTGGAGAGCGGATACAACGCCAACTCCGGAACTCAATCCGTTCCAGGAAGCCTTTTCAATCGTCAGGCATACCTCGGTATCAGCAATCAATCTTGGGGAGAATTTCGACTTGGCCAGCAGAACAGCATTATGTTTAACCTTCTTGGAAATCTTGCAGCATTCTACGGCGGCTCCTATGCCGCGGGCATGGGAACAGAATCAGGGTATAACGTGAGAAACAGTAACGACATCATGTATTCAACACCGCGCTTTGCAGGTTGGCGTGGCGAGTTTCATTGGTCGCTAAGCAATGATGCGTCATCGTTTCTGCATGGCACTACCCGACAAGCCGCGATAGAGTATCAAAAATCGAGAACGTATTTTCTTGCTGCGTACCTCGAATCCCGGCCGTCATTGAACAGCCCGGCGACATATAGCAACATAGTAGACAGGCAACTCGCCATTGGCGGCAGCTACGACATCAACCCTTTCAAAATATATGCAGGATATTTTAGAAACAAGCAGTCTGATCGCAAAATCAACAAAGACCTTTATTCTGTAAGTGGCACATATTTCATCGGGCCGGCCGATGAGGTTGGGGTCGGATATACGTATATCTCCGTGGCGGCAGATGCCGCGAACACCGACGCCGCAACCTTTAGTGGTAAGGGTCATGCGAACCATTTTGGGATCATGTATCTACACTTGCTTTCAAAGCGCACCACCGTTTACATGTCATATGCCTATCTGATGAATTCGTCAGGGTTGCGATATGCCTTGGGAGCGGCACAGCCTCCGTCCGGAGCATTGCTCAACCGGCCGGATAGTGGTATCGCCACCCAGGGGCTGATGCTCGGTATCAGGCACCTGTTCTGAAGCCATTGTTTGGAAGCTACCCTCCAGCATGGCAGGGAAAAATTTGCATGCAGACTCTCCCCACCATCAATATTGCCTGTCAGGTCTGCAACCTCGTGACATGCAGAATCAAATATTGGCCGCTTGTGCGTCTGCCACCAAAAGA
>NZ_CAJPGQ010000070.1:0-20121 GCF_905339595.1 Burkholderia sp. BCC1977 | reverse complement strand
GCGAGCAAGTCCTGTGTGGTCAAAATCCTGTCTCCTCCTGCGCCCCGACCGTCACGGTCAGAACTGGTCTTCCGTCAACGCGAGCACGCTCTCGTTGCCCTTCGCGCCGACGATCGACGCTTCGAGCCCGCCTGCCTGCACGAGGACGTGTTCCGCATAGCATTGTGCGATCGCGATCTTCGCATCGAAGAACGCCGCGTCGCTCGCGCGGTTCGCGTGCGCCGCCAGCAGCGCGCGCGCCATCTGCCATCCGCACAGCACGACGCCCGCCAGCTTCAGGTACGGCACGCTGCCCGCGAACACCGCGTTCGGGTCCTGCTTCACTTGCGCGACCACGTAGTCCACCACCGCCGACAGCGAACGCACGCCCTTCTCGAGCTGCGCCTTCATCGACGCGGCCGCCGCGCCGTCGACCTTGCCGAGCGCCGCGACGGTGTCGCCGATCTCCGCGATCAGCGCCTTCGCCACCGCGCCACCGTCGCGCATCGTCTTGCGGCCGACCAGGTCGTTCGCCTGGATCGCGGTCGTGCCTTCGTAGATCGCCAGGATCCGCGCATCGCGATAGTACTGCGCGGCGCCGGTTTCCTCGATGAAACCCATCCCGCCGTGCACCTGCACGCCGAGGCTCGCCACGTCGTTCACCATCTCCGTGCTCCAGCCCTTCACGACCGGCACCAGATATTCGTAGATTGCCTGATGACGCGCCCGCGTCGCCTCGTCCGAATGGCGGTGGGCAATGTCGCTGTGCGCGGCGGCCACATAGGCCAGCGCCCGCGCGCCTTCGGTCAGCGCGCGCATCGTGCCGAGCATGCGGCGCACGTCCGGGTGATGGATGATGGTCACCGACTGCTTGGCCGACCCGTCCACCGGGCGGCTCTGCACGCGCTCCTTCGCGAATTCCGCGGCCTTCTGGTATGCGCGGTCGGCCACGCCGATCCCCTGCATCCCGACGCCGAAGCGTGCGGCGTTCATCATGATGAACATGTATTCGAGGCCGCGGTTCTCCTCGCCGATCAGGTAGCCGATCGCACCGCCATGGTCGCCGTATTGCAGCACCGCCGTCGGGCTCGCCTTGATCCCGAGCTTGTGCTCGATCGACACGCAGTGCACGTCGTTACGTGCGCCGAGCGAGCCGTCTTCGTTGACCAGGAACTTCGGCACGATGAACAGCGAAATACCCTTCACGCCTTCCGGCGCGTTCGGCGTGCGCGCGAGCACCAGGTGGACGATGTTGTCCGCCATGTCGTGCTCGCCCCACGTGATGAAGATCTTCGTGCCGAACACCTTGTACGTGCCGTCGCCCTGCGGCTCCGCGCGCGAGCGCACCAGCGCCAGGTCCGAGCCGGCCTGCGGCTCGGTCAGGTTCATCGTGCCCGTCCATTCGCCCGAGATCAGCTTCGGCACGTAGCGCTGCTTCTGTTCGTCGGTGCCGGCCGTCAGCAGCGCCTCGATCGCGCCGTCGGTGAGCAACGGGCACAGCGCGAACGACAGGTTCGACGCGTTCAGCATCTCGATGCACGGCGTCGCGATCAGCTTCGGCAGCCCCTGGCCGTCGTATTCGGCCGGATGCTGCAGACCTTGCCAGCCGCCTTCGACGAACTGGCGGAACGCGGCGCCGAAGCCCGGCGTCGCCGTCACGACGCCGTCCTTCCAGCTGCTCGGGTTGCGGTCGCCTTCGACGTTCAGCGGCGCCAGCACCTCGCCGCAGAATTTCGCGGATTCGTCGAGCACGGCCTGCGCCGTGTCGTAGCCGGCTTCCTCGAAGCCCGGCAACTGCGCAACGGTGTCGATGCCCGCGAGTTCCTTCAGCACGAACAGCATGTCCTTGACAGGGGCGTTATAGCTCATGGTCGATGTTCCAATCAGGCGGTGAATGAGGCGCGCGGCCCGGGCGGCTGCGGCAAAACCGGCCAGCGCCAGGCGACGTCGTGACCCATCGTAATGCCGCGCCGGCGGTTTTCCATTGTCATATCCGGCCCACATGGTGACAAAACCGGCCACGCGATGCGCGGGGCGATGGCGGAAACGGGCGTCGGGGCGGGAGGTTCGCGCGCCGGATTCGGTGAAAGCGACGCGCAATCGGCGTGCCCGCGGGATGGGCCGGCCGGCGGCGTGAACCGCCGGCCAAGCCGAAGATCGGGAGCAGACTGGGGAAATCGCGGACGGATGCCGGCCATGAGCGCATGCGAAGGAGCCTGGTGATGGGACGGCCTTGCATTCGACGAATGCCGACGGAATCGGTCGTCCGGGATCGGATCGCAGGGCAGGCTATCGGCGAATGCAGCGCCGGAAATCGGGGGTTAACCCTCGATTCAACCGGCATGGCATGCGGGAGATCACGCGGCAGTGGCCGGCTCTTTACCGCCGAGCCGCTGTCCGCGCGAACGCACGTCACGCATAACCTAATGTAATGGCGCCCGGAAAATAAAGCGCATTGACGCTGTTTTAGTGCACGCCAATACTCGGCGCACAGCGAAGGCAATCCGGGTAGGGAGCGAGACATCGAACGAGGCGCAATGCAGCCCCGTCGCCGAAGCCCGGCCTTCGCGAATCACAGCGCGCACGTCGAACGTGCGACGCGCCCCAAGGAAGCGATGCCATGAACTCCGTCAACACCATGTTCGATCCCGCCCACGAAGCACACGACCGTCTCTCCGATCCCGGCACCTGGGACCACACCGGAAGAACCTGGGCGAGCGGCGAGCAGCAGGTACTGACGTGCTGCCGCGTCGTCGACGAGACGCACGACGTCAGGAGCTTCGTGTTCCGCGTGGGCGACGGCTCGCCCGTCCGCTTCGAACCCGGTCAGTTCATGACGGTATCGGCGAACGTCCACGGCCAGTCGGTCGAGCGCTGCTACACGATCTCGTCGCCGCCGACCCGCCCGTATCTGCTGTCGATCACGGTCAAGCGCGTACCCGGCGGCGTCATGTCGAACTGGCTGCACGACACCATGAAGCCGGGCAGCCAGCTGCTGGCATACGGCCCGTCGGGCAGCTTCACGCCGACGGCGGCGCCCGCGCCCAAATTGCTGTATCTGTCCGCCGGCTCGGGTGTGACGCCGCTGATGTCGATGACGCGCGCGAGCATCGACCTCGGGCTCGACCTGGACATCGTGTTCGTCCACAGCGCGAGAACGCCCGCCGACATCGTGTTCCGCAAGGAGTTGCGGCGGCTCGCGGCGCTGTCGCCGCGCCTTCGCACATTCTTCATCTGTGAAGGCTTCGGCGACGAAGCGCACTGGCCGGGACCGATCGGCCGGCTCAGCCTGCCGCTGCTTGCCGAACAGGTGCCCGACTACGCCGAGCGCGAAGCATTCACCTGCGGCCCGGCCGGCTACATGAGCGCGGTCCGCGACGTGCTGCGCAGCGGCGGACACGATCCCGCGCGCTATCACCAGGAAAGCTTCGACATCGGCGCCGGCGTCGCGTCGGCACCGGCCGCACCGGCATGCGAGGCGTCGTCGGAAACCTTCACGATCAAGCTGTCGCGCTCGTCGAGGACCTTCACGATGAACGCCGCCGACACCGTGCTGTCGGCGGCGAGAAAGGCCGGCGTCGCGATTCCGTCGTCCTGCAGCCAGGGCATCTGCGGCACCTGCAAGACCAAGGTGCTAGAAGGCACGGTCGACATGCGGCACAACGGCGGGATTCGCGACCGGGAAGTCCAGAAGGGCTTCCGGCTGCTGTGCTGCAGCCGCCCGACGTCGGACCTCGTGCTGGAGCTGTAGTCCGGCGGCAAACAGCGCGCACGACACGGTCGCGGGCCTTTCCGCACGTGTCCGGATCGATCCGCCGCGCACACGCCCCGTTCCCTGCAAACGCACCATCGGAACCATTCCAGGAGGCACAGTATGGCCGGCGATCAGCGCCTTGACGTAAGCAGTGCTACGTATCGTGAAGACAAGCACACGATTCTGCGCGACGTGCGCGCATACCGACTGACCCGGGTTCAGGAACAGCTGCTCGCGCACAAGATTCCGGCGATCCTGCTGTACGACCCGGTCAACATCCGCTACGCGACCGATACGTCGAACATGCAGGTGTGGGCCGGGCGCAACCCCGCGCGCTACGTGATGGTGTTCGCGAACGGACACATCGTCGCGTGGGAGTTCCACAGCAGCGAACACGTGTGGGACGGACTGAATCTCGATGTGGAATTTCGCGGCGCCGTCAGCTGGACCTACTTCAACGCCGGCCCCGATGCGGAGCAGCGTGCCGAAACATGGGGCGCCGGGATCGTCGACGTGTTCCGCAAGCATGCGCCGGGCGAACGCTTCCTGGCCGTCGATCGGCTCGACCCGCTCGGCACCGCGTACCTGATGAAGCACGGACTCACGCTGACTGACGGCCAGGCACTGATGGAAACCGCCCGGCTCATCAAGTCATCCGGCGAACTCGTATTGATCGGCGAATCGCTGCGCACCGCCGAGAAAGGGATCGAGCGGATGCGCCGCGAACTGCGCCCGGGCCTGACCGAGAACGACATCTGGGCGAACCTCCACGACGAGAACATCCGCCACGGCGGCGAATGGATCGAAACGCGCCTGCTGGCGTCCGGCGACCGGACCAATCCGTGGATGCACGAATGTTCGTCGCGGGTGCTGCAGGCGGGCGACCTGCTCGCGTTCGACACCGACATGGTCGGGCCGAACGGTTACTGCTCGGACATCTCCCGCACCTGGCTCGTCGGCGACGGCCGTCCGTCGGACGAACAGCGCAAGCTGTACGAATACGCTTACGCGCAGGTTCATTTCAACATGGATCTGCTGCGGCCCGGGATGACGTTCCGCGAATTCTCGGAAAAGGCATGGAAGATCCCCGACCCGTTCGTGAAGAACCGCTACTGCTGCCTCGCGCACGGGATCGGGATGGTCGACGAGTATCCGGCGATCGCGCATCAGGTCGACTGGGAGAGCTCCGGTTACGACGGCCGGTTCGAGGTCGGCATGACCGTCTGCGTCGAAAGCTACATCGGCGCGGAAGGCGGCACCCAGGGCGTCAAGCTCGAACAGCAGGTGGTGCTGACCGAGCACGGCTGCGTGTCGCTGACCGACTGCGGCTTCGAAACCGACTGGCTGTAACGCTTCACGGAAGGCGTCGCCTTCCGTCCCATTACCATCACATCGGGAGACACCATGTCAGGCAATCGTGGCGTTGTTTATGTCGGTCCGGGGAAGGTCGAGGTACGCAGCATCGCCTTCCCGGACCTCGTTGATCCTTCGGGCCGCAAAGCGAATCACGGCGTCATTCTTCGCGTGGTCGCCACCAACATCTGCGGCTCTGACCAGCACATGGTGCGCGGCCGGACGACGGCACCGTCGGGGCTCGTGCTCGGTCATGAAATCACCGGCGAAGTCGTCGAGGTCGGCTCCGACGTAATGACGCTGAAGAAGGGTGACCTGGTGTCCGTGCCGTTCAACGTCGCGTGCGGCCGCTGCCCGATGTGCAAGGCACAGAACACGGGCGTGTGCCTCAACGTGAACCCGGCGCGCGCGGGCGGCGCCTATGGTTACGTTGACATGGGCGGCTGGATCGGCGGGCAGGCCGAGTACGTGATGGTGCCGTATGCGGACTTCAACCTGCTCAAATTCCCGGACCGCGACCGCGCGATGGAGAAGATCCGCGACCTCACGTGCCTGTCCGACATCCTGCCCACCGGCTATCATGGCGCCGTGACCGCGGGTGTCGGGCCGGGCTCGACCGTCTATGTCGCCGGCGCCGGCCCGGTCGGGCTCGCGGCCGCCGCTTCCGCGAAACTGCTCGGCGCGGCCGTCACGATCATCGGCGACGTGAATCCGCTACGACTCGAACACGCGCGGCGCGTCGGCTTCGAAACTGTCGATCTCTCGGAAGACGCGTCGCTCGCCGAGCAGATTGCCGGCCTGCTCGGCGAACCGGAAGTCGACTGCGCGATCGATTGCGTCGGCTTCGAAGCGCGCGGCCACGGTCACGCCGGCTCGCAGGCGGAGGCACCCGCCACGGTGCTGAACTCGCTGATGGAAATCACGCGCGCCGCCGGCAGGATCGGCATCCCCGGCCTGTACGTGACAGACGATCCCGGTGCGGTCGACGCCGCGGCGAAGCACGGCAGCCTGTCGGTGCGCTTCGGTCTCGGCTGGGCGAAGTCGCATTCGTTCTTTACCGGCCAGACGCCGGTGATGAAGTACAACCGCAACCTGATGCAGGCGATTCTGTGGGATCGGCTGAATATCGCCGAAGTCGTCAACGTGACCGTCATCGATCTCGACAATGCGCCGAGCGGTTATGCGGCGTTCGATTCGGGCGTGCCGAAGAAATTCGTCATCGATCCGCATGGCAGCCTGAAGGCGGCGGCGTGATGCGCCGTCGATAGCGACACGTGCCGCGGGCCGGACGGCAACCGCGGCGCGTGCATGGCGGCCGCCGCCAAATCGGCCGCCCTTTTTTCACCGTCCGGGCCGGCGGTTTCTGCATAGAATTTCGTCTCATCAGGCCACGCAAGCGCGGGAGCAAAAACCAGGATGAGTGAACGCCCGAAAAACATCGCGGATTTCGTCCGGGTCGCCGGCGAGCTGTTCCAGTCGGACAGGCTTCCGCCCACCGCGCGCGCGTTCGCGCCGCAGGTATTCGCACGGCTGCGGAAGCCGTCGGACAACGGAACGCGGCTCGCGGTGCGATACCCCGCCTGCGAATGGCTCGACCCGGCGCTCGCGTCGGTCGCACGTATCAACCCGACGTTCGCCACCGTCGCCCGGCTGATCAAGTCGCTCGAACCCGTGGTCGGATGGTCGCGTCGCACGTCGGGCAAGGACGGCAGCCCGAACTACATCGACGGGCACGTGAACGGGATGATCTGCGGGCCCGGCGGCGCGGAAAGCCGCGACGACATTCAGCTCGGCTTCTCGTTGATGATGCCGGACGTGAGATATCCCGATCATGGTCACGCGCCGGAGGAAGCGTACGTGCTCATGACCGCCGGTGAATTCCGGCAGCGCAACGGCGAATGGTTCGATCCCGGTATCGGTGGCGGCATCCACAACCCGCCCGGCGCGCTGCACGCGATGCGCTCCGGCGATGCGCCGTTCCTCGCGATATGGTGCCTGCTGAATTGATCCGACGATCGTGATGATGCGCAGACGGATCCGTCTGCGGCCAGCGCCCAGCCATCTACCTACCGGTCGGTCTGGATTGTTTCAAGCCGCTGTTGAACGGTACGCATGCGCTTCACGATCGGCCGGATCGTGCCGGCGTGCGTGAAAACGATTCAACGCCTGCTCGAATCGTCAGCTTCCGTGTACGCCGACGAAATCACCCCACGGAGGGCGAGCCGGCCACGCAACGAGCGGCGAGATCATCGACGGGAAGCCGGCCATGGGAACCGGCAAAGGAAGCCGGTTATGGGACGCCATGCCGTACCATCCGCGCGGCGGCCGGCTCACGCGGCAGCACCGCACCGCATCGCATCGCGCAAGCGGCAGTCCGATCGCATCGTCAACATCCGTTCGGCCGACGCGATTTTCGACGCACGTGGATAAAACACAACAGTACAACGGAAGACGCGCCCGATACGCTCGCTTACTCGATGGCGCCGTCGTTATGGGGCATACTCTATTCGCGCCCAGCGAACGGTCGTTCTATTTTCAACGCAACCCCTCGCGCGCACCACTAAACACGCACATGATTCTGGTACCTTGACGCACCGGCCCGAGCGCATCGCGATGGCCATCACCCATCTTTCACACTATGACATTACAGATTGGGATTCCTCTGGAGACAGCCACCGGCGAACGGCGCGTTGCGACCGTGCCCGAGGTGGTCGAGAAACTGATCAAGCTGGGGTTTTCGGTGGCCGTCCAAAGCGGCGCCGGTGCCGGCGCGAATTTTGACGACGACACGTACCGCGCGGCCGGCGCGAGCATCGCCGCCACCGCGGCCGAGCTCTGGTCCGGCAGCGACATCGTGTTCAAGGTGCGCCCGCCGGGCGCGGACGAAGTCGCGCTGATGCGCGAAGGCGGCACGCTGATCGGCTTCGTGTGGCCCGCGCAGAATCCGGAGCTGATGCAGCAGCTGGCCGCGAAGCGCGCCACCGTGCTGGCGATCGATTCGCTGCCGCGCACGCTGTCGCGCGCACAGAAGATGGACGCGCTCACGTCGATGGCCGGCATCAGCGGCTATCGCGCGGTGATCGAGGCCGCGCATGCGTTCGGCCGCTTCCTGAACGGCCAGGTCACGGCGGCCGGCAAGATCCCGCCGGCCAAGGTCTTCATCGCCGGCGCCGGTGTGGCCGGTCTGGCCGCGATCGGCACCGCCGCGAGCCTCGGCGCGATCGTTCGCGCGAACGACACGCGCGCCGAGGTGGCCGACCAGGTCAAGTCGCTGGGCGGCGAGTTCGTCAAGGTCGACTACGAAGAGGAAGGCTCGGGCGGCGGCGGTTACGCGAAGGTGATGAGCGAAGGCTTCCAGCAGGCGCAGCGCGCGATGTATGCGCAGCAGGCCAGCGACGCCGACATCATCATCACCACCGCGCTGATCCCCGGCAAGCCCGCGCCGAAGCTCATCACCGCCGAGATGGTGCGGTCGATGAAGCCCGGCAGCGTGATCGTCGACATGGCCGCCGAACAGGGCGGCAACTGCGAACTCACGGTGCCCGGCGAGGCGGTGGTGCGCCACGGCGTGACCATCGTCGGCTATACCGATCTCGCGTCGCGCCTGTCGCGGCAGTCGTCCACGCTGTACGGGACCAACCTGCTGCGCGTGATCGAGGAGCTGTGCAAGACCAAGGACGGCAAGATCAACGTCGACTTCGACGACGACGCGATCCGCGGCCTCACCGTCATCAAGGAAGGCAACGTCACGTGGCCGCCGCCGCCGATCAAGCAGGCGGCCGTCGCGCCCAAGCCCCCGGCCGCCGTGCCCGCGGCGGCCGCGCCGGCGAAGTCCAAAGGCCACGGCCACAGCGGCGAGCCGATGTCGGCCAAGGCGCTCGCGATCGTGTTCGCGATCGGCGCGCTGGCGTTCCTGCTGGTCGGCCAGTTCGCGCCGGCCAGCTTCCTGTCGCACTTCACGGTGTTCGTGCTCGCGTGCTTCGTCGGCTACATGGTGATCTGGAACGTCACGCCGTCGCTGCACACGCCGCTGATGAGCGTGACCAACGCGATCTCGTCGATCATCGCGATCGGGGCACTCGTGCAGATCGCACCGCCGCTGGGCGAGCTGGCCAACGCCGGCGATCGTCCGTCCGGGCTGATCCTCGGTCTCGCGGTGGGCGCGCTCACGCTCACGGCCGTCAACATGTTCGGCGGCTTCGCGGTGACGCGGCGCATGCTGGCGATGTTCCGCAAATAAGGGGACAACAATAATGACTTCCAACCTGACTACCGTCTCCTATATCGGCGCCGCGATCCTGTTCATCCTCAGCCTCGGCGGGCTCGCGAACCCCGAAACCGCGCGCCGCGGCAACCTGCTCGGCATGATCGGCATGCTGATCGCCGTGCTGGCCACCGTGGCCGGTCCGCGCGTGTCGGCCGCGGGCATTCCGTACGTGATCGCCGCGCTGGTCGTCGGCGGCGCCGTCGGCCTGTACGCCGCGAAGAAAGTGCAGATGACGCAGATGCCGGAACTGGTCGCGCTGATGCACAGCCTGGTCGGTCTCGCAGCCTGCCTGGTGGGCTTCGCCAGCTACATCGACACGTCGCTGCAGTTCACCGGCGCCGAGAAGGCCATCCACGAAGTGGAGATTTATGTCGGCATCCTGATCGGTGCCGTCACCTTCGCGGGCTCGATCATCGCGTTCGGCAAGCTGTCGGGCAAGATCGGCGGCAAGCCGCTGCTGCTGCCGGCGCGGCACTGGATGAACCTCGCCGCGCTGCTGATCGTGATCTACTACGGCCGCGCGTTCCTGCATACGGAAAGCATCCAGGACGGCATGCTGCCGCTCGTCGTGATGACGGTGATCTCGCTGCTGTTCGGCGTGCACATGGTGATGGCGATCGGCGGCGCGGACATGCCGGTCGTGGTGTCGATGCTGAACAGCTATTCGGGCTGGGCGGCGGCGGCCACCGGCTTCATGCTCGGCAACGACCTGCTGATCGTGATCGGCGCGCTGGTGGGCTCGTCGGGTGCGATCCTGTCGTACATCATGTGCCGCGCGATGAACCGCAACTTCATCAGCGTGATCGCGGGCGGCTTCGGCAGCGGCGCGGGCGCGCCGGCGACAGCCGGCGGCGGTGCGCAGCCGGCCGGCGAAGCGGTCGCGGTGAGCGCGATGGAAACGGCCGAGCTGCTGCGCGAAGCGAAGCGCGTGATCATCGTACCCGGCTATGGGATGGCCGTTGCACAGGCTCAGCACACGGTGTTCGAACTGACGAAGCTGCTGCGCGAGAAGGGCGTCGACGTGCGTTTCGCGATCCACCCGGTGGCGGGCCGCATGCCGGGGCACATGAACGTGCTGCTGGCCGAAGCGAAGGTGCCGTACGACATCGTGCTCGAGATGGACGAGATCAACGGCGACTTCCCCGAGGCCGACGTGTCGATGGTGATCGGCGCGAACGACATCGTGAACCCCGCCGCGCAGGACGACCCGTCGAGCCCGATCGCCGGCATGCCGGTGCTGGAAGTGTGGAAGGCGAAGACCTCGATCGTGATGAAGCGCAGCATGGCGTCCGGCTATGCGGGCGTCGACAATCCGCTGTTCTACAAGGACAACAACCGCATGTTGTTCGGCGACGCGAAGTCGATGCTCACGGAAATCTTCGGTGCGCTGAAAGCCTGAGTACGGCCACGCGCGTGGAGCGGGCAGCGAGCCGCTCCAGCGCCGCGTGGCCTCGCTCTGTCGTCACGGATGTCGGGACCGAGGCGTTGTCCTCACCCGGCATCCCGCCCTTTTCCCCTTCGACGCGCCCCCTTCCGTAGTCCGCCGCCCCCCTCGATCGACGACCAACGCCTGGCGCACCTTGCATATCGATTGGCGCGCATTGCGAGTTACTCGCCATCGAAAAAGCGGCATCATGTTCTTCATCTTCCGTCACGGAACCCGAGATGATGAACATCGATACCGACCTGCCGGTGATGGTGACCGGCGCTACCGGCTACGTCGCCGGCTGGCTCGTGCAACGCTTGCTCGAAGCCGGCCTGACGGTGCATGCGGCCGTCCGCCATCCCGACGCCCCGGACAAGCTCGAGCATCTGCAGCGCATCGCGGCCGGCAAACCCGGCAAGATCCGCTATTTCCGCGCCGACCTGCTCGAACCGGGCTCGTATGCGGAAGCGATGGCAGGCTGCGGGACCGTATTCCATACCGCATCGCCGTTCACCGTGACCGTTCGCGATCCTCAGAAAGAGCTGGTCGATCCGGCGCTGCTCGGCACGCGCAACGTGCTCGAGACGGTGAACCGCACGCCGTCGGTGCGGCGCGTCGTGCTGACCAGCAGCTGCGCCGCGATCTACGGCGACAACGCCGATCGCGACACGGCGCCGAACGGCGTGTTCACCGAGGCGATCTGGAATACCAGTTCGTCGCTCGAACACCAGCCGTATTCGTATTCGAAGACGGTGGCCGAACGCGAAGCGTGGAAGATCGCCCGCGCGCAGCAGCGCTGGGATCTCGTGACCGTCAATCCGTCGCTCGTCATCGGGCCGGGCATCAATCCGTACGCGACATCGGAAAGCTTCGAGATCGTCCGGCAGATGGGCAACGGTACGATGAAAATGGGGGCGCCGGACCTCGGCATCGGCGCGGTCGACGTGCGCGACCTGGCCGACGCACACCTGCGCGCCGCGTTCCTGCCGGACGCGAACGGCCGCTACATCGTGTCGGCGCACGACACGAGCCTGCCGGCCCTGGCGGCCACGCTGCTCGAACGGTATGGCGCCGACTACCCGATCCCGCGCCGCATCCTGCCGAAGTGGCTCGTATGGCTGGTCGGCCCGCTGGCGAACAAGAGCGTGACGCGCCGCATCGTCGCCCGCAACGTCGGCGTTCCGTGGCGCGCCGACAATCGCCGCAGCCGCGACGAACTCGGGATCCGCTACCGCCCGCTCGCCGAGTCGATGAACGACTTCTTTCAGCAGTTGATCGAAACCGGACAGTTGCGGCGATGAACCGCTTCGTGATTTCTCCCGGCCTGCAGGTGATGCTGGTCGACCTCGGCGTGCACGTCGACGAGTTGCTGCCGCGCGCGCAGTTGCCCGCCGATCTCTTCACGCGCGCGAAGTGCGAGCTGACGACCGCCGAATATTTCCGCTTGTGGCGCACGCTCGACGACATGGTCGACCATCCGGCGCTGCCGCTGCGCGTGCTCGATTTCCTGTCGGTCGAGGCGTTCGACCCGCCGCTGTTCGCGGCACTGTGCAGCCCGAACCTCGACGTCGCGATCCGGCGCATCGGCGAATTCAAGCCGTTGATCGGCCCGCTCCGTCTGCGCGTGAAGCACGACGCCGACGCGCTCGTGCTCGCCGTCGATTTCATCGAGCGCGACGTGCCGCCGCCCGCCACGCTGATCGCCGCCGAACTCGGTTTCTTCGTGAAGCTGGCGCGCATCGGCACGCGCACCGAGCTGTCCGCGCGGGCGGTCACCCTGCCGCGCGACCTCGCGCCGCATCATGGCTATGCAGCATTTTTCGGCGTGACGCCGCGGTATGGCGACGCGCCGTCCGTGAGCGTGTCGCTGCACGATGCGCGCCGCCCGTTCGTGACGGCGAACGACGCGATGTGGCAGATCTTCGAGCCCGACCTGCGGCGGCGCCTCGACGCGCTGTCGGCCGACGCCGGCATCGCCGAGCGCGTGCGCGCCGCGCTGCTGGAACTGATTCCCGGCGGCGTCGGCACGGTCGACGACGTCGCACGCACGCTCGCGATCAGCCCGCGCACGCTGCAGCGGCGACTCGGCGGCGAAGGCACCAGCTTCAAGGCGATTCTTGCGGAAGTGCGCGAGCGGCTGGCGCGCCACTACCTCGATCACTCCGACCTGCCGTACAGCCAGATCGCGTTCCTGCTCGGCTATCAGGATCCGAACTCGTTCTTCCGCGCGTTCAGCGACTGGACCGGCATGACGCCCGATGCCGCGCGTTCGCGGGCCGGGCATTGACGGTCGAGCCGGCGCAGCGATGACGCGTGCCCGATACGAAGCGCGCTGCCCGCACGACGACGCGCGCCGCGACGGGGAGCCGTCCATGGGAGCGCACGAAGGATCCCGGTTATGGGAGCGCGTTTGAAAACACCGCGCTACGCGCGCCGCCGGTAAGTTCCCGGCGTGCTGCCCGTCCAGTGGCGGAACGCGCGATGGAACGCGCTCGGATCGTCGAAGCCGATATCGGCGCCGATCGCCGCGATCGTGTCGAGCGTGTCGGTGAGGCGCTGGATCGCGATGTCGCGCCGCAGTTCGTCCTTGAGCGCCTGGAACGTCGTGCCTTCCGAGGCGAGATGGCGGCTCAGCGTGCGCACCGAGCAATGCAGATGCTCGGCCGCCTGGTCGATCACCGGCAGATCGGGCAGCGCCGCCGACAGGTATTGCCGCACGCGATGGCACACGAGCTGTTCGCTGAACGATTCGAAGATCCAGTCGCCCGGCGCGCGCGCGAGGAACTTGCGCAGGTTGCGCTTGCTCTGCCGGATCGGCGCGTCGAGGTAGTCGGCGCTGAAGCGCATCAGCGTGCGTTCGCAGTCGAACTGCACGGAGCCGGAGAAGAAGTACAGGTGCTCGACCGCATGGCGCGGCCGCGGGCACGCGAGCTCGATCTGCAGCAGCGGGATCTTCTGTCCGATCAGCCAGGAACACACGCCGTGCACGAGCTTGAGCATCAGCTCCTGGCCGAGCGCGCCGATCGGACCGACGGCCGGATTCGGCCGCAGCAGCACCTGCGCGACCAGACCGTCGCGCTTCGATTCGACGAAGAAGTCGTCGAGCAGGATATGGAAGAACTGGCCGAACCGATGCAGCGCCGTTTCGAGGTTGCGCGCATCGAGCAGGCTCAGGCACAGGTACTTCAGCGTGCCGCCGCGCAGCGGGCGCGAGAAGATGCCCGGCATCTCGTCGTCGAGGTCGATCGCGAGCGTGCGGTACAGCGTCGAGAACTGCTCTTCCGTCACGCGCGCATGCGGCTCGCCAAGCAGCTCGAGCGGAATGCCGGCCCCACGCAGGTAGCGTTCGACCACGTCGCGCTGCGCGCCCGCGCTCGCCAGAAAACCGTTGACGAGCGAGATCGGCACCGTCGCGCTCGGCGACGGCAGCGCACGCCCGGGCTGGGCGGAAGGTGAGTCTGAACCGGTCATCGCGTCCCCGTCGATCGAACCGCTCGCATTGTACTTGAGCGGCCCAAGCCGGGCCTTCGGGACGTTCGCGGCGTTCGCCATGCCGGCCCGCGCGCTTCCGGGCGCGCGGCGCTTCGGCGCCATCAGTCGACGCGGCTGAGTTCCCGGCGCAGGATCTTGCCGACCGTCGACTTCGGCAGCCGGTCGACCACGCGGATCAGCTTCGGCACCTTGTAGGCCGCGAGGTTCGCGCGGCAATGCGCGACGAGCTCCGCTTCCGTCACGGCCGCGTCCGACGCGAGCACCACGAACAGCTTGACGGCCTCGCCGGTACGCTCGTCGGGCACGCCGATGCACGCGCATTCGGCCACGCCCGGCAGCGCGGTCGCGACCGCTTCCACCTCGTTCGGATACACGTTGAAGCCCGACACGATGATCATGTCCTTCTTGCGGTCGACGATCTTCAGGAAGCCGGCCGCGTCGAACACGCCGATGTCGCCGGTGCGGAAGTAGCCGTCCGCGGTGAACGCCGTCGCGTTCGCTTCCGGCTTCCGCCAGTAGCCGCCCATTACCTGCGGCCCCTGCACGCAGATCTCGCCCGCTTCGCCGATCGCCACCTCGCGATCCTGGTCGTCCAGCAGCTTCACGTCGGTCGACGGCAGCGGCAGGCCCGTCGTGCCGGAGAACGCGTCGACCGACTGCGGGTTGAACGTGACCACCGGCGACGTCTCCGACAGCCCGTACCCTTCGCGGATGAAATTGCCCGTCACCGCCTTCCAGCGCGCGGAGATCACGTCGATCACCGCCGCGCCGCCGCCGGCCGACAGCTTCAGCCGCGACCAGTCGACGTCCTTCAGCCGCGGGTGACCCGCGAGCCCCGCATACAGCGTATTGACGCCGACGAACACCGACGGCCGCGCGGCCTTCAGCACGCCGATGAAGCCGTCCATGTCGCGCGGATTCGCGACGAGCCAGTTCTCCGCGCCGATCGCGAAGTAGGACAGGAAGTTCACCGTCAGCGCGAAGATGTGATACAGCGGGATCGCCGTGACGACGACCTCCTCGCCCGGCTGCCGTGCTGCCGGCACGATCGCGCCGAACTGCTCGATGTTCGCGACCAGGTTGCGGTGCGACAGCGCGGCCCCCTTCGACAGCCCGGTCGTGCCGCCCGTGTATTGCAGCAGCAGCAGATCGGCGCCGCCGAGCGCGACCGGCTCGAATGCGAGCGATTCGCCGGCGGCGAGTGCGTCCGCGAGCGGGATCGAGCCGGGCGGCAGCGCGTCGCACGCGCCGGCCGGCGCATCGACGACGCCGAGATCGCCGCGGCCCACGCTCAGCACGGTCCGGATGCGCGTCTTGCCGACCACGTCGGCGAACGTGCCCATCGATCCGCCGCACACCACGGCCACTTCGACGCCCGCGTCGTTGAGCTGGTGTTCGAGCTCGTGCGCGGTGTAGAACGGGTTCACGTTGACCTGGATCGCGCCGAGCCGCGCGACCGCGACCGTCGCCACCGGAAACGCGAGTACGTTCGGCAGCATCACCGCCACGCGGTCGCCCTTGCGCACGCCCACGACCTGCTGCAGGTATGCGGCGAGCGCGGCCGACAGGCGGTCGACGTCGGCGTAGGTCAGCGTGCGGCCGAGCGCGCGGAACGCGGGGCGATCGGCGAAGCGGTGCATCGCGTCGTCCAGCAGCGCGGTTACGGAAGGAAAGCGATCGGGATCGATCTCGGCGGGGATCGAGCCATACGACTCGATCCAGTGTCTCTTCGTCATGTCCTGCTCCTCGGGGAAGGCGCCGGGCAGCGCCGTTCGCACGGCGGCCCGCGCACCGCATGCGCATGGGCCGTCGCCTGACCGGCGACTATCGCCCGCCGAAGGCACTTTGAAAATGATCCGGCCGGTCGAAAAGATGATCGAAACGGACACGCGGGGGTGCGGCGGGCGACCTGTCTCGGCTTGCGCTCGCGCGTCGGTTTGCCCTTGCCGGACCATGGAAGCCCTTGCACATCAGGGTGAACCCTATGGCGCGCCCGGGCGTTCCGGCGCAGAATCGCGAACCCGGAACGGTATCGAATCGGACGCAGAACCCCCATGCCGCGCAGTGCGCTCTTGACCCCGACGGCCGCCGGCGCCGCCCCGCTGCCGGACGCCCCGCTCGCCCACGCGCCGCGCGAGAAGCGCTTCTCGCCGGCCAAGCTGGCCGTGCTCGTCGGCGTCGCGCAGGAACGCGGGCTCGACCCGACGGCCGTGCTCGACGGCACCGGCCTGTCGCCCGACGCCGTCGCCGATCCGTTCACGCTCACGTCGTCGCTGCAGTTCCTGACCGCCGCGCGCAACGCGATCGGCCGCTACGACGGCACCGATCTCGGCGTGCGCGTCGGCCGCCGGCTGCATGCGTCGAGCTACGGGATGTACGGCTACGCGATGCTGTGCTCGGAATCGCTCGCGCATGCGTTCGATTCCGCCGTCAAATATCACCAGCTCGCGAACGGCATGCTCGCGATCCGCTGGGTCGAACAGGGCGACACGGCATCGTGGCTGTTCCCCGATCCGCACGAAGCCGCGCTGCCCGCGCCGGACCTGCCGCTGTACCGCTTCCTGATCGACATGCAGTTCGCGCTGCACGTGACGATCATCAAGGACGTGATGGGCGCGTGGTGCGTGCCGGCCCGCGCGCAGTTCGCACAGCCGGAGCCGGCGCATGCGGCACAGCTCGCCGATGCGCTCGAATGCCCGATCGCGTTCGACCAGCCGCACCATGTGTTGAGCTATCCGGCCGCGTGGCTCGCGCGCGCGCCGCAGCTCGCGAACCCGATCACCGCCGCGCAGGTGTCGTCGCACTGCGCGCGCCTGCTCGACGAACTGCGCAGCCAGGCCGGCGTCACGCGGCGCGTGTACCAGGAACTCACGCGCACGCCCGGGCAGTTTCCGGACATCGACGCGATCGCCGACATCCTGTGCATGACGTCGCGCACGCTGCGCCGCAAGCTCGACGCCGAAGGCACGTCGTACAGCGCGCTGCTGACGAGCGTGCGCAAGGCGCTTGCGATCGATTACCTGAGCACCACCACGCTCAGCACCGAGGACATCGCGCTGACGCTCGGCTTCAGCGACGCGGTGGGGTTCCGCCACGCGTTCAAGCGCTGGACCGGCACGACGCCGAGCGAGGTGCGGCGCAAGCGTGGGGGGTAGGGGCGTGATCCGCTTTAGGAATCTTGGTCCGGAAATCCCAAACAGATCAAAGTTTTCATCGAAGTCCGCCGTGCACACGCGCAAGGCGGACGGGTTCGGCTGACCACCGACATGCTGCCGGATCTGGCCGACGAACTCGGAACCAGCGTCACGGAACTGATTGGCGAACCGGCCCACCTTCCGGCTAAACCCGGTCCCGCGTCACGGTTGCAGCAGCAGGTCGACGCCATCAGCCAACTCCCGCGCTCCAAGCAGAAGCTCGCCTCCGACCTGCTCGATACCGTGCTCGCGCGGTAGGCCAGCCTTCTCTTTAGCCGCTCACTTCGAGCCGCTCTTCTCCCCACGCGACTGCCGGGGTTGGGGAAGCTATTTTTTATTTCTACAAAGACAGCAGCCAATCGGATTCGACCAACGAAGGCCATTCGACGCCGCGCATCAAACACGATGTGGTGCAATCAGCACCGCGTCCGCAAGCCCTGTAATACGTTCTAGCACCACGCGCCTATCCTGCAAGAGCGTCCTTTGCTCCTCGCACGAACGCAACCAGAACACGACACGCACGTGGGCACACGTCGATGGAACACCGAGGGAACATCACGGCACCACCATCCCGGTTTCCAAAGGGCTGCGCCCTTTGGGCACGATATGGTTCGGCAATGCGTCGGCATTTCCGTAAACATATCCGTCGTGCCTGTCGTTTTCTGTCGGGCGACATCCGGGATACAGGTCGGAGACACGATCGATACACAAGGGTCACGAGTTCCCTGGACTCGTCGTCGTATCGATTTTTGAGTGACCGGGTTGATACTTTGGGTTCTCCACAAAATCGCCAGTGAGATTGCCATTCGAATCAACCTTCCACGCACCGACGACCGCCTCTGGCGGAACATACTCCGTCGGCCCATACGCTCCCTCGATCTTGTAGACCCAACCATTTGGATTCGCTCGGGCAGCCTGCACAACATCGGGCGTGATCTCATGCTTCACATCGTTCATTTCAAACTCCTAAGCCATGACTCATAGGCAGATCGTTGTTCGTCGACGCTGCAAACCTGATCGATAGCAGCGCCGCCGAAAATATCAACCAGATCTTCACGTCGTGCCTGTTCACTCTCGCGCAACAGATAGATTTTTTTCCCCAGCCCCATCTGTAACATCATTCTTGATGGGTAAGCATCTTTGCGGGCACCGTTGCACAACAGGAAGTAGCCCTTCGGTTCGATCACGCGCCGGTACGACGTTATCGCATCAAACAAGCTTCCTTCCCTAAATGTCAGCACACCAAATGTTCCATTTCTGAAAGTTACAGAGACAGGTACACCATCTGTGTACTCAATCTCACAGACATCACTCTTACCAGAAACAGTCGCGATTTCTACTTCAACAAAAATCATGGCTTATACCCGTAATACAACGGATTTCGTATGAACGGACCAACAAAGCGCCCGGTATCTCCAACCAAACGAGCACCCATGATGTCCGTTGAATTGACGCCGCCCGGTACCGCGATTTCAACTTCATGCGGGAATGGACTGCGAGAACCGAGGACTGTATTCACGTCAACTCCTTGGGGTTGCACGCGTACTGTATAAACATACCCACCGCCCTGCATGTCAGCGAAGTCGCGTGCAACATTTGCAGATTTCGACGTAGACACAAATATACTAGGCTCGTTTTGAAGCGCATAGGCATGGAGATCAGTGCTTGTTCCAAGGGGGCGAAGACCTTCGTTAAATATAACGTCTGGCGATCGCCCATCTCCGCGAAAAACAAACCCGCCTCTCGGAGAATTTCCTGGAGCGACATCAGCCACACGGGCAGCCCCCGTCGCCAGCCCACCGTTATCAACCGAATAGGCCAAAATTCCGGACTTTGCTGCATAGCTCTCGACAATCGGTCCGGCCGCTGGCACGGCCCATACCAGACCCTTGCGCGCTGCTCCGACCATCGGTGTCGCTCCGGCCGCCATACCCAATTCAGTCAGCGCGGCTCCACCATAGCTACCATCCGACACCTGCTGCGCAAAGGCACTGCGCCAACCACCCGTCGCTCCGCTCGCTGCGGAATACACGTCTCGATATTGATTGCTCAGTTCGATCAGCGGATCGGCAATGAACTCGCCCACCGCTCGCACGCCCGCTCCGATCTTTTCCGACAACGGGGCCGGCGCCTCGAACACGCTACGGCGATCACCTGCGAACCCGCGCCAGAATCCACCGTCCGTTTCCGTCAGCACCGGGATCGATTTGAGCGGCGGCCCGCCTGGAATCTCGACCGCCGGCACATACGGCGTCGGCACCGGATACGCAACCGCACTCGTCGGCCATTCGAATCAATGATCGATGCGCTGCTCGACGACGCCATCAAGCGCAGTGCCTGCTCCGTCGACAGCCCAAGGCTCGCTGCGGTCGAATCAAACGAACTGCTTGCCGGTTGCAATCGAGCATTGGCTGACCACGCGAACTGCTTGCCAGGATCGACCGGATACGCGTCCTGCACCATCGCATTGACGTCGCCGCCGACGCCGTACAGCGAGCTCGTGCTGGTCCCATTTTTCCCGATGGATGCACCTTGGACTTGGTCCACCACCATATTGCCAAAACAGGTGTCTTTGACGCGAACTTCCCTCTTAAAGAGCGCAAACCCTTATAGCACAAGGCTCTCCGGCCCATCAATACGGCGAGGGGTATTTTTT
>NZ_CAJPGQ010000069.1:0-24352 GCF_905339595.1 Burkholderia sp. BCC1977 | reverse complement strand
CCGCACCGCACCGCGCCGCACCGCGCCGCGCCATTCATCCGACGATAGCGCGGCATTCGCACGCCGCCATTCCACATTCCCGAGTCATCCGCGTTTCGATCGCCCACGCGCTGCCAATTTGCGCTCACCGGGCGCGATCCCCCGTCGATACAGTGGTTCGACGCCCGCATGCCCGAGCGCACGCGGCCCAGCCATGACAATCATCGAGACGCCCATGAGCACCACGAACTTCGTCGTCGTCAGCGACACCGTGCGCACCTTCGTCGCGCGCGACTTCGGCCTTTTCATCGACGGCGCCATGCAGCCCGCGCACGCGGCCGCGCGGCTCGACGTGTACGACCCGGCGACGGGCGAGCGGCTCGCGACGGTCGCGGATGCCGACGCGCACGACGTCGACCGCGCGGTCGCCAGCGCGAAGCACGCATTCGACACCCGCGTGTGGAGCGGGCTGCGCCCGGCCGACCGCGAGCGCATCCTGCTGAAGCTCGCCGACCTGATCGAAGCCGACGCCGAAACGCTCGCGCAGCTCGAAACGCTGAACCAGGGCAAGTCGATCCACGTGTCGCGCGCGATCGAGGTCGGCGCGAGCGTCGAATACGTGCGCTACATGGCCGGCTGGGCCACCAAGATCACCGGCCAGACGCTCGACGTGTCGATCCCGTTCCCGCCCGGCGCGCGCTATACGGCCTATACGCGCAAGGAGCCGGTCGGCGTGGTCGCGGCGATCGTGCCGTGGAATTTCCCGCTGATGATCGCGGTGTGGAAACTGATTCCGGCGCTCGCGGCCGGCTGCACGATCGTGCTGAAGCCGTCGCCGGAAACGCCGCTCACCGCGCTGCGCCTCGCCGAACTCGCCCGTGACGCCGGCGTGCCGCCCGGCGTGTTCAACGTCGTCACCGGCGGTCGCACGTGCGGCGCCGCGCTGTCGAGCCATCCGTCGATCGCGAAGATCTCGTTCACGGGTTCGACGGCGACCGGCAAGCTGGTCGGCGCGGCGGCCGTGCAGAACATGACGCGCTTCTCGCTCGAACTCGGCGGCAAGAACCCGATCGTGATGCTCGACGACGTCGACGTCGCGCAGGCGCTCGACGGCGTCGCCGCCGGTGCGTTCTTCAACCAGGGGCAGGTGTGCGCGGCCGCGTCGCGCATCTACGTGCACCGCAGCAAGTTCGCGCAGCTCGCGGACGGCCTCGCGGGCGTCGCGCAGTCGATGAAGCTCGGCGCGGGCCTCGACACGACCGCGCAGATCAACCCGCTGGTCTCCGCGCACCATCGCGACAAGGTCGTCCAGCACATCGAAGGCGCGCGCCGCGCGGGTCTCACGTTCCTCGCGGGCGGCACGCCGGCCGACGACCTGCCCGGCTACTACGTGAAGCCGGCCGTGATCGCCGATCCGCATCCGGACAGCGCGATCGTGCGCGACGAAGTGTTCGGCCCGGTGATCGTCGTCGTGCCGTTCGACGACGCGGCCGACGCGGTGCGACTCGCGAACGCGTCGCCGTACGGTCTCGCCGCGAGCATCTGGAGCAACGACCTGAAGCGCGTGATGAACCTCGTGCCGCAGATCGAGGCCGGCACCGTGTGGGTGAACTGTCACATTCCGCTCGACCCGTCGATGCCGTTCGGCGGCTACAAGCAATCGGGCATCGGCCGCGAGTTCGGCCAGTACGCGATCGAAGGCTTCACCGAAACCAAATCCGTCTGCATCGCGCACTGACGCGCGGCGCGGGCTCCGAACACCCCGCAAACCTCGAACCTCGATCCCGGACGATCGAGGTTCCAACGATCCGAAAGTGGAGATTGCAATGAGCTACAACGAAGCGAAGTTCTGGCACCCGATGCTGCACCCGAACGAAATGAAACAGCGCAAGCCGATCCGCATCGTGCGCGGCGACGGCTGCTACGTGTTCGACGAAACCGGCAAGCAGCTGGTCGACGGCGTCGCGGGCCTGTGGAACGTGAACGTCGGGCACAACCGCCAGGAAGTGAAGGACGCGATCGTGCGCCAGCTCGACGAACTCGAATACTTCCAGCTGTTCGACGGCATCTCGCATCCGCGCGCGGAAGAACTGTCGAAGAAGCTGATCGACATGCTGGAGCCGGAAGGGATGCGCCGCGTGCTGTACAGCTCGGGCGGCTCCGACTCGATCGAGACCGCGCTGAAGATCGCGCGCCAGTACTGGAAGGTGCGCGGCCAGGCGGATCGTACCAAGTTCATCTCGCTGAAGCAGGGCTATCACGGCACGCACTTCGGCGGCGCGTCGGTGAACGGCAACACGGTGTTTCGCCGCAACTACGAGCCGAACCTGCCCGGCTGCTTCCACGTCGAGACGCCGTGGCTGTACCGCAACCCGTTCACGCAGGATCCGGAGGAACTCGGCCGGATCTGCGCGGAAATGCTGGAGCGCGAGATCCAGTTCCAGAGCCCCGACACGGTCGCCGCGTTCATCGCCGAGCCGGTGCAGGGCGCGGGCGGCGTGATCGTGCCGCCGGCCAACTACTGGCCGCTCGTGCGCGAGGTGTGCGACCGCTACGGCGTGCTGCTGATCGCCGACGAAGTCGTGACCGGCTTCGGCCGCAGCGGCAGCTTGTTCGGCAGCCGCGGCTGGGGCGTGCGTCCGGACATCATGTGTCTCGCGAAGGGAATTTCGTCCGGCTACGTGCCGCTCGGCGCGACGGCCGTGAACGCGCGGATCGAGGACGCATTCGCCGCGAACGCCGACTTCGGCGGCGCGATCATGCACGGCTACACGTACGCGGGGCACCCGGTCGCATGCGCGGCCGCGATCGCGAGCCTCGACATCGTCGTGAAGGAAGACCTGCCGGCGAACGCGGCGAAGCAGGGCGCGTATCTGCTCGAAGCGCTGCAGTCGTTCCCGGAACGCTTCGCCGCGGTCGGCGAGGTGCGCGGCAAGGGGCTGATGCTCGCGCTCGACCTCGTCGCGAACAAGCAGACCCGCGAGCCGATCGACCCGCTGTCCGGCTACGCGAACGCGGTCGCGGAAGTGGCGCGCGAGCACGGCGTGCTGGTGCGTCCGGTCGGCACGAAGATCATCCTGTCGCCGCCGCTCGTGATCCAGCGCGAGCAGCTCGACCGGATCGTCGACGCGCTCGCGGCGGGCTTCGAGGCCGTGCCGTTCGCGTGACGCCGTGACGGGGTGAGCGCGTGACGCCGAACCGGCGGTGGAGGGCGGGATAACCCGTTCGCCACCGCCGGTTTGCCGATTTGCGCTATGACCGGATTATTTTGCCTGCGTATTTTTTCGACATCGGATCAGGATTGGATCGACAGGGGCCCGGGCGGCGACGCGCTGAAGCGCCGCCCCGGGCCGACCGCGAAGCATGGCACGGAACGGGCGCGGCAGCGCCGGTTCCGGCCCAAAAAGGGAAGGAGACGAAGATGTCGGGATGGTCTGAAGTGACCGGCGCCGCGGGCGATACGCCCGCCGGTGCGTCGGCTGAAGCGGGCGGCGGCACGGTGCTGAAGGCGGGCGCGGTCGGGTTTCCGACCGCGCTGGCGAGCGCCGTCGGCCTCATCATGGCGAGCCCGGTGATTCTCACCGCCACGTCGGGCTTCGGGATGGGCGGCTGGGCGTTCGCGGTCGCGATGATCATCGCGTTCGTGATGATGCAGGCGCAGGCGACGACGTTCTCCGAAGCGGCCGCGATGCTGCCGACGGCCGGCTCGGTTTACGATTACCTGTCGTGCGGGCTCGGCCGCTTCTGGGCGATCACCGGCACGATTTCCGCGTATTTCCTCGTGCACGTGTTCGCCGGCACGGCGGAGACGATCCTGAGCGGCATCATGGCGCTCGTGAACTTCGAGTCGCTGAACGCCGCGTTCGAGAAGCACAACAGTTCGTGGCTCGTCGGCGTCGGCCTCGTGATCACGTTCGCGATTACCAACATCATCGGCATCAAGGTGTTCAGCAAGCTCGAGATCGTGCTGACGGCCGGCATGTGGCTGTCGCTGATGATCTTCGGGATCCTCGGCCTCGCGGCCGCGCCGGCCGTGCATCTCGACGGCTGGTTCGGCGGCTCGGAAGTCGGCACGTCGGTGTCGGCCGTGCTGTCGCTGGTCGGGATGGCGATGTTCATGTTCGTCGGCTGCGAGTTCGTCACGCCGCTCGCGCCGGAAATGAAAACGCCGGGCCGCACGATTCCGCGCGCGATGGCGCTCGGCCTCGTCGGCGTCGCGATCTGCATGTTCCTGTACGGCGCGGCGATCCGCCGCCAGGTCGCGAACGTGCCGGTGAGCCCGGACGGCCTCACGCACCTGCTCGACACGCCGGGCGCGATTCCCGCGTTCGCGCTGCAGGTGCTCGGGCCCTTCGGCCGCATCTGGTTCGGCATCGCGTTCCTGTGCGCGGGCGCCGCGACGATCAACACGCTGATGGCCGGGCTGCCGCGCATCCTGTACGGGATGGCGATCGACGGCGCGCTGCCGCGCTGCTTCGCGTATCTGCATCCGCGCTTCAAGACGCCGGTGGTCGGCATCGTCGCGGCGGCGGTCGTGCCGATCTTCCATGCGTGGCTGATCAACGGCAATCTCGACAGCATCCTGCACCTCGTGCTCGCCGCGACCTGCGCGTGGGGCACCGCGTATCTGCTCGTCACCGCGTCGGTCGTGATGCTGCGCATCCGGCGCCCGGATCTGCCGCGCCCGTACCGTTCGCCGCTGTTCCCGCTGCCGCAGATCGTGTCGAGCGTCGGCATCGTGCTCGCGATCTGGTACATCACGCCGCCCGGCATGAACGCGCGCGACATCTACGTGCCGTTCGGCGCGATGCTCGGGCTCACCGCGCTGTACGCGCTGTTCTGGACGGTCGTCGTGCAGCGCCGGCATCCGTTCAAGCCGGTGCCGGTGGAAGAAGTGCTGCGCAACGAGCACGTCGCGTCGTGAGGCTCGCATTCGCCCGGTGGCGCGCGGCGCCCGACACACCGCCGCCCGGCCATCGGCCCGGCGCGATCGCCGCGCGCGTGCTGGCCGACCTCGGTGCGGTGCGCGATGCACATGACGCGGCCGGCGAGGCGGCAACCCGGCTGCCGAACGGCGTGCGCGTCAGCATCGAAGAGCGCATCGACCGGCAGTTCCTGATGCATACGGTCAGCGTGCAGGTGTCGATCGACGCGGCCGGTCCGGCCGGACAGGGCCTGGCGCGCGTGCTGCAGACCGGCTGGCTGCGGCGCACCGGCATCGCGGCCGAGCCCGTGCCGGGATGTGACCCCGGATTCATGCGGACGGTGCGCGCGCTCGTCGCGGATTCGTCACTTGCCGACGCGCTCCGCCCGCTGCACCTGACCGACTGCACGATCGCCGCGCGCGACGGGTGCTGGACGCTCGCGGTCGTGCCGTTCGGCGGCAGCGAGGTCGTGAACCGGATGCCGTCGTTTCGCCGCTACGTTCGCGTGACCGGCGAGCAGGCCGCCGCGCTGTCGGCGGCCTGTCTTGGATTCGAAACTGCACTGCGCGGAATTTTGCGGGGGTAAGCTGTGGCGCTGCGCGCCGTGCGGCCGCAGCGTGGATCAGGGTTTTACCGGAGATGCCGATGCTGTTCCAGTCACGCTCACACGAAGACGTGCACGACCACGGGCTCGCGATCGCGGGTTGGCATCAGGTCTACCGCCAGATGACGCCGGGCCGGTTCAGGGGCACCGTCACGCAGGTGCTGTACGACGATTTCCATTTCTTCCGCGAGACGACCAACCGGCGTGTCGCGCAAACCGGCCTCGCGCCGGCCGGGCGCACGTCGCTCGCGGTGCCGCTGTCAGTGCCGCTCGCCGGCACGTTCCAGGGTCAGCCGATCGATGGCTATGCGCTGCTCGCGCTGCGCGCCGGCGAGGATTTCGAATTCCACACGCCGGAAGGGATGGGGCTGGTCGGGATCAGCGCCGCGTCGGACATGGTCGACGAGCTCTGTGAGGCCGAATTCGGCGCGGCCGGCGCGCGCAAGCTGCGGCACGTCACGCGGCTGTCGGACGCGCAAGGTGTCGCGCTCGGCGCACGGTTGTCGTCGCTGATCGACGACGCGCAGCGCAATCCCGGCTGCCTCGAATACGCGGCCACCCGCAAGATGTTCCGCGACACGATGCTCGGCATGTTCCTCGATGCGCTCGAGCAGGGCATCGGCGTCGAGCGCCGCGACATCACGCACGCTACCTACAGCGATATCGTCAGCCGTTGCGAGAAACACCTGCGCGACCGGCCCGAGGAACCCGTCACCGTGCTCGAACTGTGCCGCGCGCTGCGCTGCAGCCGCCGCACGCTGCAGACGAGCTTCCAGCGCGTCGCCGACGTCACGCCCGTCGGCTATCTGCGCACGATCCGGCTGAACGCGGTGCGGCGCCTGCTGCGCACGACGTCCGCGCACCAGCTCGGCGTCGGCGAGGCCGCCGCGAGCTGGGGCTTCACGCATCTCGGCTATTTCGCGCGCGAGTATCGCGACCTGTTCGGCGAGCTGCCGTCGCAAACCTTGCGCCCCGAATGACGTCTGCGCACCGCGACGGTGCCGCCCGGCGCCGTCGTGCGTTGCACGTTCCGTTCGCTTCACCATTTGCTGATTTGGGATAGAGGTCCCGAATTTTCGCTGGATAGAGTCCTGTCACCGATATCGACAACACCATCGATCTGCACTGCGAATCGATGACAACAGAGGGGCGGGACATGAAGATCGGACGAAGACTGGCCGCGGCCGCGGCCACGCTGGGGTGCATGCACGCACACGCGCAGACCTCCGGCAGCGTGACGCTGTACGGCACCGTGGACACCGGCATCATCTATTCGACGAACCAGCAGTTCACGCGCGCCGACGGCAGCACGGGCGGCGGCCATGCATGGCAGATGGGCGGCGGCAACCTCGTGCCGTCCCGCTTCGGATTCCAGGGCGCCGAGCCGCTCGGCGGCGGGCTCAACGCGGTGTTTTCGCTCGAGCAGCAGTTCCTGTCCGCGAACGGGCAGGCGCTGCAGGGCGGCGCCGCGTTCAGCCGGCAGGCGTGGGTCGGGCTGCGCCAGGATGCGATCGGCACGCTCGGCCTCGGCCGGCAATACGATTCGTACACGGACATGCTCGGCGCCTATGTATCGAGCAACAACTGGGCGACGCCGTACGGTTCGCACCTCGGCGACGTCGACAACCTGAACGCCGCGTTCAACTTCAACAACGCGGTGAAGTTCACCAGCGCGGACTTCAACGGGCTGACGTTCGGCGGCACGTTCAGCTTCGGCGGGCAGGCCGGCGACTTTTCCGCGAAGCGCGGCTATGCGGTCGCCGCGACCTACACCCGCGCGCCGGTCGCGTTCTCGGTCGGCTATCTCGACCTGCACCAGCCGCTCGACGCGGCGCTCGGCGGCGCGAGCGGCTACATCGGCGACTTCGCGTGCAGCAATCCGGGCGCGATGTACTGCCTGCTGCAGGACGCGGGCTCGATGCGCGCGTTCGGCGCGGGCGGCTCGGTGACGCTCGGCGCGGCGACGGTCGCGCTGACCTACACGCACACGCGCCTCGGCGACAGCCGCTATTTCTCGACCGACGCGCAGCCGCGCACGCAGGCGTTCACGTTCGACGTCGGCGAGCTGAACGTCACGTACATGTTCACGCCCGCGCTGCAGGGCGGCGTCGCGTACATCTTCAACGCCGCGCACACCGACGGGCGCGGCACGACGCGCTTCCACCAGGTGAACGTCGGCACGAACTACAGCCTGTCGAAGCGCACCGCGCTGTATGCGGTCGCGATCGGCCAGATTGCGAGCGGCACGGGGCTCGGCACCGAGGCGAACGGCAATGCGGTGAACTACGCGCAGATTCCGGTGCTCGCGAACAGCAATTCGAGCCGGCAGCTCGCGGTGATGGCCGGGATTCGCGTGAACTTCTGACGGTGCGCATGCGCTGGCCCGGGCGGGGCGGCCGGCCGCGATGGCGGCCGGTCTCGCCGCGTGCCACAAATTCTTAACGATCGACGTGAACAATGGCGTTCGCTTCAGGCCGCCCGAAGCGTCGCCCGCGTTGCACACGTGTGCAACGCCAGGCCGACCCGCCACCACACCGATCGAGAGAGACCTCATGACCCTGCTGAGCCGCCTGCGCGCGCTGTCCGCCGCCGTTGCGCTGTCCCTTGCCGCCTCGCATGCCTTCGCGGCGGACCTCGTCATCGCGGGCCGCGACGACATCTACGGCAAGGGGCTGGCCGACGCCGTCGCCGGCTTCACCAAGCTGCATCCGGGCACCGAGATCGAGCTGCTCAAGCTGCCGAACGCGAACCTGTACCAGAAGCTGAAGCTGTCGATGCGCGAAGGCACCGGCACCTACGACCTCGTGATGATGGACGACACGTGGGCGCCCGAATTCATCGGCAACGGCTGGCTGAAGCCGCTGCCGGCATCGCTCGCGGACGCCGATCTCGTGCCGTCCGCGGTCGCGCTCGGCCGCAACGCGGCGGGCGCGCTGTACGCGCTGCCGATCGTCGGCAACGTCGAGATGTTCGCGTACCGGACGGATCTGCTCGCGAAATACAAGCTGCAGCCGCCGCGCAACTGGGACGACGTGCTGAAGATCGCGCAGACCGTCGGCGGCGCGGACAAGAGCGTGTCGGGCGTCGTGTTCCGCGGCACCAAGGGCAACCCGGTCGTGACGGGCTTCCTGCCGATCCTGTGGGCCTACGGCGGCGACGTGTTCGACCGTGCCGGCAACGTGACGATCGATTCGCGCGAGGCGCAGGCCGCGCTGAAGACTTTCCTCGCGCTGAAGGCCTCCGCGCCGAAGGACGTCGACGTGTACGGCGCCGCCGAAGTGCGCGACGCGCTGCAGCGCGGCACGGCCGCGCAGTCGATCGAGGTGTGGCCGGCGTGGATCCCGGCGCTCGACGATCCGAAGCAGTCGCGCGTGGTCGGTCAGATCGCGCTGCAGCCGCCGCCCGGACAGACGGCCGGCCCGGCGCCGATGCTCGGCATCTGGCAGATGGGCATTCCGAAGGACGCGCCGCACGCGAAGCTCGCGCAGGATTTCCTGGCCTACCTGAGCGCACGCGACACGCAAACGCGCCTCGCCGGGATCGGCATTCCGCCGACGCGCCGCAGCGTGTTCAACGATCCGGCGCTGGTGCGCCAGTACCGCTGGTATCCGGATCAGCTGAAGGCGCTCGAGGCCGGTCGTGCGCGGCCGCGCGTGAAGGACTGGCAGCAGGTCGAGAGCATTCTCGGCGACCAGCTGCAGCTCGCGCTGACCGGGCAGGCCGCGCCCGACGCCGCGCTGCGCCAGGCGCAGCAGAAGATCGCGCAGGCGATGGCCGCGGCCGGCAAGTGACGGCCCGTCGTCACGCATCGTCCGGAAGCCGCGCATGAAAGCCCTCGGCCGCAGCCTGCCGTTCGTCGCGCTGCTCGGGCCCGCGTTGCTGGTGCTGGCCGCGCTCGCGCTGTACCCGGTCGCGCAGGTGCTGATCGACTCGTTCTGCCAGGTCGACTATGCGGCCGGCCGGCGCGCGTTCGTCGGGCTCGCGAACTATCGCGCGGTGCTCGGCGACGACGCGTTCGCAGCCGGCTTCGGCAATACCCTGCGCTTCACGATCGCGGCGTCGCTCGTCGAAGTCGCGCTCGGCTTCGGTCTCGCGCTGCTGTTCGTCCGCGCGTTTCCGGGGCGGCGCATCGCGCTGCCGCTCGCGATCCTGCCGATGATGCTGTCCACGCTCGTGTGCTCGGCGATCTGGCGCAACTGGCTCAATTTCGACGGCTTCCTGAACGCGCTGCTCGCCGCGTTCGGCATCGACGGCGTGCGCTGGCTGTCCGATCCGCATCTTGCGTTGTGGTCGCTCGCGCTCGTCGACGTGTGGCAGTGGACGCCGATGGCGTTCCTGATCGTGCTGGCCGGGCTGCAATCGATCCCGCAGGAACTGTACGAAGCCGCGCGCACCGACGGCGCGAGCGAATGGCAGTGCCTGCGCGACATCACGCTGCCGCTCGCGGCGCCGCAGATCGGCCTCGCGCTGCTGCTGCGCTCGATCGACACGTTCAAGCTGTTCGACAAGGTCTATGCGCTGACGGGCGGCGGCCCCGGCAATGCGACGCAGACGCTGTCGACCTACATCTACGACACGGGCTTCCGCTTCTTCAACGTCGGGCCGGCGAGCGCTGCGTCGGTGTTGATGCTCGCGGCGTCCGCACTGCTGGTTTCGGGGTACGTATGGCAGACGGTTCGCAAGCGGCGCGCATGACGGCGCGATCCGCGGGCGTCGCGCACCCGCGAGCGGGGGCCGTAGTCGGTCGGGCGGCGCCGTGGGCGCTGCGCATCGTCGCGCTCGCGCTGTTGCTGCTGCCGTGTCTGTGGATGGCCGGCGCGGCATTCATGCCGACCCTCGAGCGCCTCGATCATCCGCTGCGGCTCTGGCCGGCCGCACCGACGCTCGAGCATTTCGCGTCGGTGTGGTCGAACGGCATCGGCGCGCCGCTCGCCAATTCGCTGCTGGTCGGGTTCGGCACGACGCTGCTCGCGCTGACGCTCGCGTTCCCGGCCGCGTATGCACTCGTGCGGCTGCGGTTTCCGGCGCGGCTGGATGTGCTGTTCCTGATGCTCGTGCTGGCCTTGAAACTGATGCCGCCGATCACGATCGCGGTACCGCTGTTCGCGCTCGCGAAGCGGCTGCATCTGCTCGATTCGACGCTCGGGCTGATGCTGGCCTACCAGATCTACGCGCTGCCGATGGCGATCTGGATGCTGCTCGCGTTCGTGCGCGACGTGCCGATCGAATACGAGGAGGCCGCGTGCATCGACGGTGCGGGGCGCGCGCGGCGGCTCGTGCAGATCGTGCTGCCGCTGTGCGCGCCGGGGCTGATCGCGACCGCGATCTTCGTGTTCATCGCCGCATGGAACGAGTTCCTGATCGCGCTGCTGTTCGTGTCGACGCCGAGCCGCTTCACGCTGCCGCTCGCGATTGCCGGCTACGTGACGGAGAACGGCATCGACTGGGGCGACCTGATGAGCGCGGGGCTGCTGGCGTCGCTGCCGACGCTTGCCGTGGCCGGTTATGTGCAGCGCTATTTGCTGCGCGGCTTCGCGGGCGGGCTGAAGTGACGCGACGCGTTACGCGCAGCTATGCCGGACCACGTGTGTAACCGGCACGACGCGCGTGCGCGAGGCGCCGTCGAACGTCTGGATCCGGTCGGCGAGCAGGTCGACGGCCGCGTGCGCGAGGCCTTGCGTATCCTGGCGCAGCGTCGTGAGCCGATACGCGTCGTATTCGGCGGCGGGGATGTCGTCGAAACCGATCACGCGCAGGTCGTCCGGCACGCGCAAGCCGAACGCGTCGCGGGCGGCGTCGATCACGCCGAGCGCGAGCAGGTCGGACGAGCAGAACACACCGTCCGGGCGCTCGCCGGCGGCGAACAATTGCCGCGCGGCATCGATGCCGCACGCATGCGTGTCGGAGTGCGTATCGATCACGCGAACGAGCGCCGCATCGTACGCGTCGCCGCGTTGCAGCGCCTGCTCGAACGCATCCGCGCGCGTGCGTGCGCTGTAGCTCGCGGTACGCGGCCCGACGAACGCGAGCCGGCGCGCGCCGGCCCGCACGAGCCGTTGCGCGGCATGGACGGCGCCCGCCGCGTTGTCGCTGACGACGACATCCGCGCCCGGCAGGTTGGCTTCGCGGTTGATCATCACGACCGGGATCCGATGGTCGAGATACTGCTGCGCGACCGACAGCGGCGGCGACGCGGACGTCATCACGAGGCCCGCGATCCGGTAGCTGAGCAGCCGTTCGAGCGATTGCCGGACCTGATGCGGATCATCCGCATTGGTCACGAGCGGCGTGAACGCGCGCTGCCCGAGCGCGGCCATCAGGTCCGACAGCAGCCGCGCGCGGAACGGATTCTCGAACCCGGCCGTCACGACGCCGATCATGCTGCTGCGCTGCGTGATCATGTCGCGTGCGATCAGGTTGACCTGATAGCCGAGCGCGCGTGCGGCCGCCATCACGCGTTCGCGCGTCTCGGGCGCGATGCTCGCCGTCGGCGAGAATGCGCGCGACACCGCGGAGCGCGACACGCCGGCCCGCACCGCGACATCCGATGCGGTCACCCACGTCTTTCTTTCCTTGTCAGTCATCGATTCATGATCCCTTCACGACACGAAGCCCCTGCGCCGCTGGCCGACTGGATGTCGGCGCTCGACGACGCGCGGCCGCTGCATACGCTGACCCTACCGGGCAGCCATGACACCTGTGCGTATACGGTCGACGATCCGCTCGTGCGCACGCAGCGCGCGCCGCTCGATGCGCAGCTCGCGCACGGCGTGCGGCTGCTCGACATCCGCTGCCGGCACCGGTTCGATACGTTCGATATCCATCACGGCGGGATCGCGCTCGGCCTGTCGTTCGACGACGTGCTGGCGGATTGCACGCGCTTTCTCGATGCGCATCCGCGCGAATGCATCGTGATGTCGGTGAAGGACGAATGGGCCGCGCATGCGTGCACGCGCAGTTTCGATGCGACGTTCGATGCGCATTGCGCGCGGCATCCGCGGCTGCGCTGGCATGCGGGCGGCGCGCTCCCGGCGCTGGGTGACGTGCGCGGCGCGGTGGTGCTGTTGCGGCGGTTCCGCAGCAGCCGGCCGCTGGGCATCGACCTGACCGCGTGGCCCGACAACGCGACCTTCACGATCGATCATCCCGATGCGGCGTTCGTGATCCAGGATGAATACCGTGTGCCTGTCGCCGGGTCGATCAATTACAAGTGGCGCGTGATCGATGCGCTGCTGACCGGCATGCCGTCGCCGGAGAGCGGGCGCTGGGCGATCAATTTCTGCAGCGGGACGGGGATGGGCGCGAATCCGTCGGTGGTCGCGCGCGGCGACGGCACGGTGCAGGGGATTCAGGCGCGGTTGGCGGCGCGCTTGCGCGAAGCGCGCGGGCCGTGCGGCGCGATGCTGCTCGATTTCTGCGACGACGATGATTGGGCGTTGGTGCGGGCGTTGGTTGAGTGCAATGAGGATGTGCCGGCGCCGGGTGTGCGGCGCAGGCCGACGGGTTGCTAGAGCGAGGCGGCGTTGGAGCGTACGGCTGCGCGTGGAATGCGCTGCGGCCGCGATGCGGTGGCGCGCCTGTCAGGGATGAAGGCGCCGGCTCAACGCGTCGCGATCGCCACCGCCGCACCTGCCATCGCGGTCGCGCTCGTGCGGTTCGCGATCCGCTTCGCGCGTGCCGAAGTCAGAAAAGCCCGCGCACGCACCGCGAGCAGCGACCAGAAGCAGTCGGCGAGGATCAGGATCGCGAGCATCGTGCCGACGAGCTCGGCCCACGCGACGACACCGACGTGCGTCAGATCGACGATCGTCGGCAGCAGCGCGAGATAGAACAGCATGATCTTCGGATTGCCGAGCGTGACCAGCGTGCCCGCGACGAACATGCGCCACGGCGACTGGCCGTGCGGCAGGTCGCCGGCCTTCGTGTCGGTCGGCGCGGTCCACATCTTCCACGCGAGGAACAGCAGGTACGCGACGCCGAGCAGTTTCAGCACGAGCAGCCCCGTCTCGAACGTGCGCGCGAACGCGGACAGCCCGGCGACGGCCAGCGTGAGCCACAGCGCCTCGCCGATCCACATCGCGGCGAGGAACGGCAGCACGTCTCGCACGCCGTTCGTCAGCACGCGCGCGACGAGCGCGGCGACGCTCGGGCCGGGCGTTCCTGCGGTGACGAGCAGGGCGATGGCGAACACGGCGAGCGCGGACAGCGTCATGACGAACCTCGTGGGCGGGCGTTCGAAAGGGTTGAAGTTTCGATTATAGTGACGGCCGTTCCCGCCTGCCTACCTCGTCGTGATGACAGTATCGATCCGGATTCGTCCCGCCACGCGGGAAGACGCGGCCGCGATGGCCGCCGTGGAAGTGGCCGCCGCCCGGCGTTTTCGCGATATCGGCATGCTCGACATCGCCGAAGGCGAGCCGACCGATGCGGCCGACGTGCTCGCACGCATCGACGACGGTCGCGCGTATGTCGCGACGGACGAAGCGGGGACCTGCGTGGGTTTCGCGTTCTACCGGCTGCTCGATGCGCAGCGGCTTTATCTGGAGGAGCTGGATGTCGCGCCGTCGCATGCAGGGCAACGGATCGGCGCGCGCCTGATCGAACGGATCATGACGCGCGCCGCGCAAGACGGCATCGCACAGGTCGTGCTGTCGACGTTCCGCGACGCGCCGTGGAATGCGCCGTACTACGCGCGCCTCGGCTTTCGCATCATCGACGACGCATCGCTCGACGACGCGCTGCATGCGATCCGCGCGCATCACGTCGCACGCGGGCTCGACGAGACGCGGCGCGTGTTCATGCGCGCGGACGTGCGCGCATGAACGTGCCGCCGGCCGTCAGGCCGCGTCGCTGAGCGCCGGGTAGTCGGTGTAACCCGTTTCGCCTTCGGCGTAGAACGTCTCCGGCACCGGCTTGTTCAGCGGCGCGCCGAGCTCGAGGCGGCGCGGCAGGTCCGGGTTCGCGATGAACAGCTTGCCCCACGCGATCGCGTCGGCGTGGCCGCTCGCGAGCGTGTCCTGCGCCGATTCGAGCGTGAACTGCTCGTTCGCGATCAGCGGGCCGCCGAACGCCTCCTTCAGACGCGGGCTCAACTGGTCGCCCGAATACGATTCACGCGTGAAGATGAACGCGATCTTGCGGCGGCCGAGTTCGCGCGCGACATGACCGAACGTCGCGGCCGGGTCGGAATCGCCCATCGTGTGCGCGTCGCCGCGCGGTGCGAGGTGCACGCCGACACGGCCCGCACCCCACACGTCGATCGCCGCGTCGACCACTTCGAGCAGCAGGCGGGCGCGATTCTCGATCGGGCCGCCGTACGCGTCGGTGCGGAGGTTGGTGCTGTCCTGCAGGAACTGGTCGAGCAGGTAGCCGTTCGCGCCGTGGATCTCGACGCCGTCGAAGCCGGCCTGCTTCGCGTTCTCCGCGCCCTTGCGGTACGCGGCGACGATGCCCGGAATTTCATCGAGTTCGAGCGCGCGCGGCGTCACGTACGGACGCGGCGGCCGCACGAGGCTCACGTGACCGCCCGCGGCGAGCGCGCTCGGCGCGACCGGCAGGCCGCCGTCCAGGAACACCGGATCGGAAATCCGGCCGACGTGCCAGAGTTGCAGCACGATGCGGCCGCCGGCCGCGTGCACGGCCTGCGTCACGCGCTTCCAGCCTTCCACCTGCTCGTCGGACCAGATGCCCGGCGTGTCGGCGTAGCCGACGCCCTGCGGCGTGACCGAAGTCGCTTCGCTGATGATCAGGCCGGCCGACGCGCGCTCGGCGTAATAGCGGGCCATCAGGTCGTTGGGCACACGCGCGCTGCCGGCGCGGGCACGGGTGAGCGGCGCCATCACGACGCGGTTCGGCAGGGTCAGGTCGCCGAGGGTAACGGGGTCGAACAGGGTGGGCATGGCAAATAACCTCTTCACGAAAGGCGGGGTGGCCGTCGCGTCGTGCGCGGCGTGCGGCCCGCATGGCCTGGGTCAAAGTTCGCGGCGCAGTGCGTCGAGAAATGCGTCGATGACGGCCTCGTTGCGCTGGAAGAACGCCCACTGGCCGATCCGTGTCGACGTCACGAGCCCCGCGCGCTGCAGCGTCGCGAGGTGCGCGGAGACGGTCGACTGCGACAACCCGCAGCGCGCGTCGATCTGCCCGGCGCAGACGCCGTGGTCGTACGGCAGCGTCTGCTCCGGGAAATGCGCGCCCGGCGTTTTCAGCCAGACGAGGATTTCCCGGCGCACGGGGTTCGAAAGCGCTTTCAGGATCGCGTCGATGTCGAGTTCGGTCGGCATGGAAGGGCGTGGTGTTCAGGGCGTTCGGTCGGAAAACCGGTGCAAACGGGTATCGTCGATGGGCGAATCATATATCGTAAAAAGACGATATTTACGAAGGCACTGATCGGAGTGGGGTTGTTGATCGGTCGCGATTTCAGCGGATCACGCTTTCCCATACTGCGCGAACAGCCAGCGGCGCATCGCCTCGAGCGCTTCCGAATGCGCATTGGCCTGCGGAAAGACGACGTAAAACCCGAGCGACATCGGAAACGAAAAATCGAACACGCGCCGCAGCCTGCCTTCCGCGATATCGCGCTCGACGAGCGGCTCGCTGGTCAGCGCGATGCCTTGCCCCGCGACCGCGGCGTCGATGGCGAGCAGCGACTGGCTGAACCGCGGCCCCTTCGTCGGATCGGCCTGGCCTTTGCCGCCGAGCTTCTCGATGAACTCGGGCCAGAGGTCGTGCGCGTCGTGCAACAGCACATGCTTCGACAAGTCCGCGGGGCTCCGGATCGGCGTGCCGCCGTCGAGCAGTGTCGGGCTGGCGACGGCGAAGATGTCGAGCGGAGACAGCAACGTCGCGACCAGGCCGGCCGGGAACGGCGGCTTGCTCAGTCGAATCGCGATGTCGACGCCATCGGCCCGGAACGACGCAAGCCGTTCGTCGGCGATGACGCGAACCTCGATGTCGGGGTGCAGGCGGCCGAAGTCCGACAGGCGCGGAATCAGCCACTTCGACGCGAACGACGGCGTCGTGCTGACCGCCAGAACCGTGGGGCGCTGGCCCAGCGCGTCCGTCGCGTCGGAGATGATCTGCAGCGCGCGCTGGACCGACGAAAAATACTCGAGCCCTTCGCGCGTCAGCGCCAGCCCCCTGGGCAGCCGCCGGAACAGCTGAACCGCCACGACGTCCTCCAGATGCCTGACCTGCTGCGCCACCGCGCCCTGGGTCACGCCGAGTTCGTCGGCGGCCAGCCGGAAATTGAGGTGGCGCGCGGCGGCCTCGAACGCGCGAAGCGCATTGAGCGGCGGGAACCGACGGGTACGCGATAGAACCTTCATGCAGTAGAAATTCTACAGAGTGGATGGAGAAATCATCGTTCGACAAGTCGATTATAGAGTCCTAGAGTGCTGCCATAGATGATGATCGCGGCATACGGCCGACCTATCCTGGAGAACGGCATGACTGTAGAGAAAGTGGCTTTGGTGACGGCGGCGGGCAAGGGTATGGGTGCCGCGATCGCGCGGGATCTCGCGAACAACGGTTATCGCGTCGCGCTGATGTCGCCGTCCGGCAGCGCGGTCGAACTCGCGAAGGAACTCGGCGGGTTTGGCGTGGCGGGGTCCGTCACCGACGACGCCGACATCGCGCGTTTCGTGAACGAGACGCTCGCGAAGTACGGCCGCATCGATGCGGTCGTCAACAACACCGGGCACCCGCCGAAGGGCGACCTGCTCGCCATCGAGGACGACAAGTGGCACGAAGGGCTCGACCTGATCGTGCTCAACGTCGTTCGCGTGCTGCGCCGCGTGACGCCCGTCTTCCTGAAGCAGGGCGGCGGTGCGGTGGTCAACATTTCGAGCTTCGCGGCCGATGCGCCCGAACAGGCGATGCCGGTGTCGTCCGCGCTGCGCGCGGCGCTCGGTTCCGTCACGCGCCTGTACGCCGATCGGTATGCGAAGGACAACATCCGCATCAATTCGGTGCTGCCCGGCTTCATCGACAGCTGGCCGGAGACGCCCGAGATCGTCGCCCGCATTCCGGTCGGCCGTTTCGGCAAGACGCAGGAGATCGCGCAGACCGTGACGTTCCTGCTGTCGGAAGGCGCCGGCTACATCACCGGGCAGAACATTCGGGTCGACGGCGGCATCGTGCGCGCGCTGTAAGCCGGCGCCGGGTCAGGACGGTGCGCCGGCGGAATCAGTTGTGCCGCTCGCCGATCCGGTTCTCTTCCGGGCTCCAGACGCTGAGCCCCTCCGTCGGCTCCATCGGCTGGTCCCAGGGCCGCGCGGCGATCGCCTGCATCGTCGCGTCGAACCCGGCCTGGCGGCGTGCCGCGATGCCGTCCGGCGTGAAATCGATGTCCTTCCACTGATCGTCGCCGTCGAGCCGCGGCGCCGCGAGCTTGATCACGCGCATCGTGGTCTGGCAGCCCCATGCGGCGAGCGCCTGCACGTCGGCCGACGTGCGTTCCGCCTCCGGCAGCCGCATCACCAGTTCCTTGATCACGTGGCGCAGCCGGTGAATCTGCTGTTGCCGCGCGATGTTGCTGTCCGTGCGGCTCGCGTACTGGATGTCCTTCTGCCGCTCCGACACCTGCCAGATGCTTTGCGGCTCCGGCCCGACCGGATTCCACATCTGCACCGAGAAGATGATCGAGCTGCGGCGCGGCGCGTCGTCCAGCACGACCTCGACCGGCGTATTCGAATAGATGCCGCCGTCCCAGTAGGGCGCGCCGTCGATCCGCACGGCCGGGAACGCGGGCGGCAGCGCGCCCGAGCTCATCACGTGGTCGAGGCCGAGCGGCCGGTCGCGCGAATCGAAATAGCGCATCGTGCCGGTGCACGCGTTGACCGCGCCGACGGTCAGGCGCGGCCGGCGCGCGTTCAGCAGGTCGAGGTCGACGAGCGACGCAAGCGTGTCGCGCAGCGGCTCGACCACGTAGTACGACGCGTGCTCGACGCCGACGCGTGCGAGCGGCCCGAACCACGCGGCGGGATTCGGCCGGAAGAATCCCGGGATGCCGGCGCCGATGACCGCGAGTTCCGAGCCGATCTTGTCCCAGCTCGTCGGCAAGCCCGGCACGTTCACGGCGGGCCGTTCGGTGACGTGGCGCCAGAATTCGGCCATCCGTTGCGCGCGGTGCGCGGGCGCGTTGCCGGCGATCAGCGCCGCGTTGATCGCGCCGATCGACGTGCCGATGACCCAGTCGGGCTCGATGCCCGCCGCGTCCATCGCCTCGAATACGCCGAGCTGGTACGCGCCCAGTGCGCCGCCACCCTGGAGCACGAGCACGACCTGGCCCGGCAGTTTCGGATGTGCGGGTTGACTTGCCGTCATCGCTTGCCTCGCGGTCGGTGACGGCCGGCGGGGGCCGGCCGGATGGAACCAGTGTAGGCGATCGTCGGGCGTCGCTCCGCGGTGTCGGATCGTCGCGCGTCGCGCGTCGTTTGGCGCGCCGCGTCATTCCACGGTGATGGTCTCCTTCATGTACGGATGAATTCCGCAGAACACCTTGTACACCCCCGGCTTGTCGAAGCGGAACGAGTAGGTTTCGTCCTGGTCCAGCGCATTCGAGTGGAAGATACCCGCGTCGTTGACGACGGTATGCGGTTCCGCGTCGAGGTTCTTCCACGTGACCGTCGTGCCGGCCTTGATGGTGGTCGACATCGGCGAAAACATGAAGTTGTGGATCGTCACCAGCGGGCTGGCCGGGGTTTGCGCGCATGCGGCGAGCGGCGTGCCGGCGGCGGCCGCGCCCAGGATCAGCGCGGCCGCCAGGGTCGAGGGCTTGAAGAAGGTCATGTCGTCTCCTTGCGGACAGGGATCAGGCGAGGAATCAGGCGAGCGATCACGCGAGCGTCGTGTCGTGCAGCGAAGCCGCCACCGGATGGCCGGCGAAGTCGACGGTCGTCACGCCGAGCATCGCGGGCAGCCGGTTGCGCGGCACCGTGAGCGGCACCGGGCCCGGGCCGTTGCCGGCGGTCGGCTGCGGGAATGCGGTGGAGCGCGCGGTGTGGAACGTGATGTTGCCTTCGACCTTCGACACGATCTGGTGGATGTGCCCGTTCAGCACGGTGACCGAGCCGAAGCGGCGCAGCAGCGCCATCGTCTGCGGCGCGTCGCCGGTGCCCCAGCCCCACGGCTCGTAGATGGTCCACATCGGCATGTGCGAGAACACGACGATCGGCGTGCTCGACGACTGCCCCTTGAGATCCTGCGCGAGCCACGCGAGCTGCTCGTCGCCGAAGCTGCCGAGCCCGTTCGGCTTGAAGTGCATCACGTTGACGAGCGCGACGAAGTGCACGCCCGCGTGATCGAAGCTGTAGTAGCCGCGGTTGTCCGACGCCTTGCCGAACCGGCTGAAGTATTCGGCGCCCGAACCGTCGGTCACGTCGTGTTCGCCGGGCACCGTGTGCAACTCCGGTACGCGCAGCGCGGACAGCAGCTGCGACGCCTGGTCGAACTCCGCCGCCTTGGACAAGTGCGTGATGTCGCCGGTATGGATCGCGAGCGCGGGCGTGGCGGACATCCCGTTGACGAGATCGATGGTCTGCCGCAGCGTGGCCGAGACGTCGGGATTCGCGTCCTTGTTGAAGCCGATATGCGTGTCGCTGATCTGCACGAACAGCGGCCGGCCCTTGTCCGCGGGGAGGGCGGCGCCGCTTTGCGCGAGCGCGAGATCGAACGGCGTCAGGATGCCGCCCGACAGCGTAAACAGCGTGCCGAGGCCGCCGAACGCCATGCATTGCAGGGCCTTGCGGCGCGACGGGCGGGTGGGAGTCGATGAAGACATGTGAGCCTCGCATTCGTGTGACGGAACCGGACGGCCGGATCGTCCTGGAATAAGCCGGCGCTTTCGCCTGCGATACCGATGCGGCGGCGGTTTTATTCCCGCGTGTTACGCGGCCGGATGCGGTTGCGCACGGCTTGCGCGGCGATGACGGATCGCTGACGGATGACCTGTCAATGTCCTGTAAGTGACACGTCACATTTGCGTCATGCCCGCCCGATAGCCTGCGACACCGAATCACCTCTCCGGAGCCCCTCATGCCGAATCTCGCGGCAACGGAAACCAGCGGTGCGGCCGGTCATCGCACGCGCACCCTCAGCCTCGCGCTGTTCTTTCTGATCATTGCCTGCGGCATCGTCTACATCGGCATTCACCTCAGCGCGGATCTCGGTCCGGTCAGGGAGCGCTCGTTCCTGCCGTTCGTGCTGCTCGCCGTCGCGCTGCTGATCGCGCTCGGCTTCGAATTCGTGAACGGCTTTCACGACACCGCGAACGCGGTCGCGACCGTCATCTATACGCATTCGCTCGACCCGCACCTGGCGGTGGTCTGGTCGGGCCTGTGGAACCTGTTCGGCGTGCTCGTGTCGAGCGGCGCCGTCGCGTTCGGCATCCTGCAGCTGCTGCCGGTCGAGCTGATCCTGCAGGTCGGCAGCGGCTCGGGTTTCGCGATGGTGTTCGCGCTGCTGATCGCGGCCGTCACGTGGAACCTCGCGACCTGGTATTTCGGGCTGCCGTCGTCGAGCTCGCACACGCTGGTCGGCTCGATCATCGGCGTCGGCCTGATGAACCAGTTCGTCAGCGGCCCGTCGGGCACGAGCGGCGTCGACTGGAACCAGGCGCTCGGCGTCGGCAAGGCATTGCTGTTCTCGCCGTTGATCGGCTTCGTGTTGTCCGCGCTCGTGCTGCTGCTGTTGAAGGCGCTCGTGCGCGTGCCGGCGCTGTACCAGGAGCCGAGGGGCAACAAGCCGCCGCCGTTCTGGATCCGCCTGCTGCTGATCCTCACGTGCACGGGCGTGTCGTTCGCGCACGGCTCGAACGACGGGCAGAAGGGCATGGGCCTGATCATGCTGATCCTGATCGGCGTGATGCCGACCGCCTATGCGCTGAACAAGGCCGTGACGCCCGACCAGACGAGCACGTTCGTCGCGGTCGCGCGCCATGCGTCGACGACGCTCGTGAAGTATGCGGACCCGGCCGCGCGGTCCGCCGATGCGCGTGCCGACGTCGAGGCCTACGTGCGCACGCGCACGCTGGCACCCGCGACGCTTCCGGCGCTGCGCCAGCTCACCGACACGATCGCCGACCAGGTCGCGCAGGCCGGCGGTATCTCGAGCGTGCCGCAGAACCTCGTCGACAACGTGCGCAACAACATGTACGTCGCGTCCGAGGCGATCCGCCTGATGGAGAAGGCGAAGGCGCCGGCGTTCTCGATCGAGGACGCGAGCGCGCTCGAGGCTTTCAAGAAGCAGATGGACCGCGCGACGAAGTTCATCCCGACCTGGGTGAAGGTCGCGGTCGCGATCGCGCTCGGTCTCGGCACGATGGTGGGCTGGAAGCGGATCGTCGTGACCGTCGGCGAGAAGATCGGCAAGTCGCACCTGACGTACGGGCAGGGCGCGTCGGCCGAGGCCGTCGCGATGCTGACGATCGGGATGGCCGACGCGTATGGATTGCCGGTGTCGACGACGCACGTGCTCGCGTCCGGGGTGGCCGGCACGATGACCGCGAGCGGCGCGGGCCTGCGCTGGGACACGGTGCGCAACCTCGTGCTCGCGTGGGTGCTGACCTTGCCCGCGTCGATCGCGCTGTCGGCGCTCCTGTACTGGGCGCTGCACCGGCTGTTCTGAGCCGCGCCGGCTGAGGCCGCACCCGGCCGCGCGGCACGCGGCCGGTCCCATCGATTTTCAATTCGACCAAGACGCTACCGATGGATATCAGTTTCTTCGATCCGAATCGCACCGCCAACGCGTCCGCGTGGCGTGTGCTCCCCAACCGCTGGGACGCGGTCGCGTTTCCGCTGATCATCGGCATACTCGCGATGGCGATCGTCGGCTTCCATCAGACGATGGCCCCGATCGCGACCTTGCAGACCCAGAAGATCTCGCTCGATCCGTCGAACCTGCCCGAATATGCATTGCGCACCACGCTGCGGATGCTCGCCGCGATGGTCGCGTCGCTCGTGTTCACGCTGGTGTACGGCACGCTCGCCGCGAAAAGCCGCCGTGCGGGTATGGTGCTGATCCCGATCCTCGACATCCTGCAGTCGGTGCCGGTGCTCGGCTATATCTCGTTTACGGTCACGTTCTTCCTCGCGCTGTTCCCGGGCCGCGTGCTCGGCGCCGAGCTGGCCGCGATCTTCGCGATCTTCACGAGCCAGGCGTGGAACATGACGTTCAGCTTCTACCAGTCGCTGCGCACGGTGCCGCGCGACCTGAGCGAAGTGTCGCGCGGCTTTCACCTGACGTCGTGGCAGCGCTTCTGGAAGCTCGAGGTGCCGTTCTCGATGCCGGGGCTGATCTGGAACATGATGATGTCGATGTCGGGCGGCTGGTTCTTCGTCGTCGCGTCGGAGGCCATCACCGTCGGCAACCAGACGATCACGCTGCCGGGCATCGGTGCGTATCTCGCGCAGGCGATCTCCGACAAGAACCTCGGCGCGGTGGGCTGGGTGATCGTCGCGATGTCGGTCGTGATCCTTGCATACGACCAGTTCCTGTTCCGTCCGCTCGTCGCGTGGGCCGACAAGTTCCGGATGGAGAACACCGCGTCGGGCGATGCGCCGCAGTCCTGGCTGCTCGACATGCTGCGCCGCACGCACCTGATTCATCAACTGCTCGTGCCGGCCGGCTGGCTGCTGTCGCAGGCCGCGCGGATTCCGCTGCGCGTGCCGGCGCTGACGGGCAGGCGCTTGCGCGGCACGTCGGCGCGCGGTTCGTCGCGCGTCGGCGACATCGTGTGGGGCGCGTTCGTGATCCTGCTGACCGCGTACGTCGGGTGGCGCGTCGTCAGCTTCGTCGCGACCGGCGTGACGATGGGCGAGGTCGGCCACGTGCTGGTGCTCGGGCTGATCACGCTGCTGCGCGTGCTGGTGCTGATCGCGATCGCGTCGGTGGTCTGGGTGCCGCTCGGCGTGCTGATCGGGCTGCGCCCCGCGCTGGCCGAGAAGATCCAGCCGCTCGCGCAGTTCCTCGCCGCGTTCCCGGCCAACCTGCTGTTCCCGGTGTTCGTGATCGTGATCGTCCACTTCCACCTGAACGCGGACATCTGGCTGTCGCCGCTGATCGTGCTCGGCACGCAGTGGTACATCCTGTTCAACGTGATCGCCGGTGCGATGTCCTATCCGAACGACTACAAGGAAGCGACGAAGAATTTCCGCATTCGCGGCTGGCAGTGGTGGCGGCAGGCGATCCTGCCCGGCATTTTCCCGTACTACGTGACCGGCGCGATCACCGCATCGGGCGGCGCGTGGAACGCCAGCATCGTGTCCGAGTTCGTGCAGTGGGGCGACACGAGGGTCGTCGCGCACGGCCTCGGCTCGTATATCGCGCAGACCACCGCCGCCGGCGACTTCCCGAAGATCATCCTGGGCATCGCCGTGATGTCCCTGTTCGTCACCCTGTTCAACCGCCTGCTGTGGCGTCCGATGTACGCCTATGCGGAATCCCGGCTCCGTCTCGATTGAGAGTAAGCGCGATGCAAAACCAGACCGTAATCAACGCCCCCGTCCAGACGAGCCAGCCGCTCCAGCCGCCGCGTCTCGGCGAGGAAATCCTGCGCGTCGAGCACGTGAACCGCGGTTTCAACAAGTCGCAGGGCGAACTGCTCGTGCTCGACGATGCGAACCTGTCGCTGCGCGAAGGCGAGATCGTCGGGCTGCTCGGCCGTTCCGGCTCGGGCAAGTCGACGCTGCTGCGGATCATCGCCGGGCTGATCGAGCCGACCGGCGGTGAAGTGACCTACCTCGGCAAGCCGCTGCGCGGCCCGGCCGAAGGCGTCGCGATGGTGTTCCAGACTTTCGCGCTGTTCCCGTGGCTGACCGTGCTGCAGAACGTGGAAGCGGGGCTGGAG
>NZ_CAJPGQ010000068.1:0-24399 GCF_905339595.1 Burkholderia sp. BCC1977 | reverse complement strand
GATTGATTGCCGCGGGAGCGGTATACGGGGATTGCACATCGCGCCTTTCGCAGGAAGCAAAAGGCTATGGAGGGCTTCACCTATCGGCGAAGCAGTCACGAGCCCATCAGGAAACAATGGACGGATTTTGGGCGTGGGCCCTACTCAGTTCATTCGGTGATTGAGTCACCGTGCCCGCAAAGCGAGCCTACAGATGGCTGTTCAACAGCTAGGTCTTGCAGTCGATGCCCTTTAACCCGGGCTAGGTATGCAGCAAGATTAGCGATGGCTGCGCGGCTTGGCAACAGCTTTTCGCGGTCTCCGTCCGGCGACGAAGAATGGCGGTCGCGTCTACAGAGTGACGCACGCGACTTTCCGGACGCGCACCTCTTTACCCGTCGATTCGCAAAGTGACGCCACGATCGGCAACGTGGACACACGTTGCATTTTCGCGACGATACTGACCGCCGCACAAATGGGTTCGCGGATACGCCTACTGGGTTTTCCTGCCGACTGCTGCTATGTTTCCGATACCCATCTATGGGGAGACCACCATGAAAATGACCCTTAGCATTGCGATCCTTGGCGCCGTGCTGACTTCAGGCGCGGCGTACGCCAACTGTATCGGCAGCCCAGGTTTCCAGACGTGCACGGATCAAAGCGGGAACACATACAGCGTGAACCGCTTGGGCAACATGACTACGGTGAGCGGTTACAACTCCCAGACCGGTAGCTCGTGGCACGAAACCGCCAATACCCTCGGCAACACGACGAGGATCAACGGTACCGCGGCGAACGGCCAGAACTGGAACGAAACCATCCAGAATTTCGGCAATGGGAACCGGTCTATATCCGGCGTCGATTCCAACGGGAACTCGTTCAGTCACTACTGCACTGCGTACGGCTGCAACTGAGCCGCAAGGCGTGACATCGTTTGCGGAAGTTGCGGGGCAACTACTGCAGGGTATCGGTCCCGCCGCCGAACGGAATGCCCGCGCGCAAACAGCAGGCTCGCGCGAATGGGTCACCTTGCTCGGCGGAGGCCGCCGCGATCTTGTTGAAGATGTTGGCGAAGATTCCTAGGCCGGCATGCTCGGCAAAATCGAGCAGCATGCCGGCCTCGTTCGCGCGATAGATGGCTGCGCAGATGAGTCTGTTTTCGTCGCCGCTCAGGCTGAGCGTGATGTCGACGTAACGGAGCGGAGCGTCGGCCTGTTTCACATTGTTCTGCATGGCTTACCCCATCGTGAAACCGTACGAATTGCCACCGCCCGAGTAGTACGGGCTCGAATTGAACGCACCGCTGTAATCCCCACCGCTGAACGAACCAGATGCGGGGTTGAAGAAGTTCGAGAACGCGTTCTGCACCTGAGTGTTATTGCCGAGCCCGGAGATCCCCTGCGACACCAGACTGCCGAGCGCACCTGCGCCCTGCGCCTGGCTCTGGTACGGCACGGCCTGTGCGCCCTGCCCGTAGTTCATGTACGGAATGGTCTGTCCTTGGATCGATTGCGCCGACGACAGCGGGCCGCTCTGCAACTGAGACGCGAAAGTACCGGCGAGGTTGCCGGGCAGTGCGGCGAGGCTGCCCGCCACCTGATACGGAACCTGCCCGGACTGGAGCATGTATTCCGGCGCTTGCGTCAGCGCGTTTGCGCCGGCCTGACCGTACTGCCCAGCCGTGCTGGCCGCGCCGGTGTAGCCCTGCAGGCCCTGCAGCGCGCGGGACAGCTGGTTGTTCTGCCAGTCGATGTTGAAGTTCGACAGTGCTTGGTTCTGCACGCCTGCACCTGCGGCGGACGAGCCGAGACCGTACATCGAATTAGTCGCGCCGGTCTGCTGCGTGAGCTGGTTCAGCGTGCGGTCGTAGAGCGCACTCTGCGGGTCCAGACCCATGTTGTATACGTTCTGACCTGCGCCAAGCAGTTGCTTCTGCGTGGCGAGGTCGAGATTACCGAGCCCCGTCAGCGCGTTGCTAGCGTTGGCGTACCCGGTTCCCGCGGCGTTTGCTGCATTCTGGTAGCCGGTGCCGTACAGGTTCGTGCCGACGTTCAATCCCTGGCCCAGCGACTGCTGATAGTACGGGATCATCCCGGCGATCTGCGATTGCACCGCGCCCGACTGATCGAGGAGGTTCTGCCAGTCCTGATCCGCATGCTGCAGTCCGGTGGGAACGTAGTAGGACGACGGACCGCCCCCACTACCGCCGGACGTGCTTGGGGACATAGCGCCCGAAACGAGGCCGCCAGCAACAGATCCGAGAATGGGTCCAGCAATGGAACCGATGGCGTCTGCAAATGGCATGGTTCACCCCTTGACGGGCTTCAGCCCAGTTCCGTTGACGGGCATTGCTTGCCGGTAATCGACCGTCACTTCATCGCCACTGCGAATCGGCAAGCATGCGTGCGCCATCAAGTCGCCGTTGGGCAGTGCGACGAATCGGCAATTCGGAATGCCCGAGTGGTTCAGGTACCGGCCGGCCGGCGTGCGCTTCTCGCCGATCCGTGCGGGCGCGACGAGTTCACCCTCCGCGAAATCGCGACGCGCGAACATGCCGTCGCCGTGAATCGCTGACGCGCGGCGCTCGAGCGCATTGACGTCGGCTGGCATTGGAATTTGATCGGACTGGTTCTCGACGAGTCGCGTCACGAGCTCCTGCGTGAGGCCGTACTCGGCGAGAAAAGCCGCATAATCGTCGCGCGCAACCTGCGCGAGCATCTGCACGTTGTTCGCGCCGCCCATGAGTTCGGACGCGGTCGATTCTGTGATTTCCTTGATGAGCTTGTCGATGTCGGTCGTGTCGGTGGCATGGTAGGTCGTCCAGACCGTTTCCTCGATCGCATAGCCGACGCGTTTAGCGCCCGGCTTGGAAACGATCGTGCACGGCGCCACGAGCTCTTTCATCCCCTCGTCGGTCGACACGATGATGCGGCCTTTCGACACCGTGCACAGGTGCTCATGGCGATGTACCGCGCCGGTAATCACGACGCCCGCGGGGATCGTCATCTCGCGCGCGGCCATGCCGGGGGCGAAGTAGTGTCGCACGGGGCAGTCCACCTGGGGCAAGCGCTGAATCTCGCGCTCGAGCGCCTCGACCTTCTCACGCGTGATCTTCCGCCTCGGCCGGTCGAGCATCGAGAACGTCACGGTGACGGCTGCGTTGATGGCGGATTGCTTCACGCTGCCCCCTTCACGCGACGTTCTGTTGCGCAGAGATGCGCGAAAGGTAGTCCGCCGGCGTTTCGATCACGATTACCCGGCCCCGAAGTTTGACCGTATGCGGACGCTCGTCGGACGGGAGGGTGTACAACGTGCTTACCCCGAGACCAACGAGGGAGCACCATTCACGGATCGAGAATCCGGCCTTAGCGGACGAATCGGAGATTGCGCTAGCTGACATGTCTGCACCTACATAGAAAGCGCCGGATTGGCGTGCTCTACGTAGGAATGTCGTTGAGTTTCCCGCTCTACGGATACTGCAACAACACAACGTGCCTGCCTCGCGAGAGACGACTCACGGGAAACGCCCCTGGATGTTTTTTTGTTGCGCGGATTGGAGAGGACGTCTGCAAAATTTCGTCCCCCCCGTCCGGAGGGCCTGGGTGGTCCCAGAGTTAGGTTTGCGCGCGGCGGAGGCAGCGGCGCGCAGGTCAGTCGGAACCCTCCACCACGCGCCAACAGAACAGGCGGCGCGGCTATCGTTCACTCAGGCGTTGAGCCGGTCACGCACACGCATAACGACCTGCCGCGATGTGCCGAACGCTTGCGCAATTCCGTACACGGTCTCGCCGGCAGCCAGCCGTTGCCTCACCTCTTCCTGTTGCGCATCGGACAGCACCGACGGACGACCGAGGCGCGTGCCGGCCGCCTTCGTGCGCGCCAGCCCTGCCTGTGTCCGCTCGATCAGCAGATCCCGCTCGAACTGCGCAACAGCGGTCAGGACGCCCATCGTCATCCGGCCGGCGGCAGACGTGAGATCGACACCGCCCAACGCAAGACAGTGCACGCGGATGCCAGCGTCGACCAGCTTCTGCACGGTGCTCTGTACGTCCATCGCGTTACGGCCCAGGCGGTCAAGCTTCGTCACGACCAGCACGTCGCCCTCCTCCATGCGCTCGAGCAGCTTCTGGAACCCCGGACGCTCCGCCGCGGGTGTGCTGCCGCTGATTGCTTCCTCGATCACACGCCGTTTGTCGATGTTAAAGCCGGCGGACTGGATCTCCTGCAGTTGGTTGGCGGTGTGCTGCTCGACCGTCGAGACGCGGGCGTAAACGAAGGTGCGGGACATGGCCGACTCCGGGCGGATGAGTACGATAATGTGCACATAGTTTAGTACGCGTTCGAAAATACGAAAAGCTATTTTTCATACTCCCCGGAACCTCGTCGCGTGATTGCGTCCGGATACGTTCGTTTGCGTACATATGCCTGAGCATGCCAACCGTTGCCTATTCACCGTCTGTCTGCCCGCTCGGCCAGACATCACAAGGAATGCGAATCATCTACCACCTCATTAGCCGCACTGCTTCGCGATCGAATAAAAGCCTCCAGAACCGTGTCTGCGACGCCCGACATACACACCCGCCAATCGAGTAGCTCCAGGGCCGCCACGGGGCTGAAATTGGCCCCATCAGAGATTTTCTGGTCTGCCTGTTGCCTCCGATCATCAATCGCCAAGACGCGATCCGACCGATGCGTGTTTCTGAACCACGCACGACACCTGTTCGGGCTCCTTCACCCTCGCCGATTCAAGTCGTCGACCGAGCCTTTGCGCGCGCATCACGCACACGCGCACGTATACGCGCGCACGTCACGCGTGCGTACGCGTGTACGAACTCTCGTACCCAATGCGCCAACAGAGAAAGTCGAACTCATTTCCGTTCCCCCGCCTGAATCACCCGCCAAAGCTCGCGCCTCTGCGCCTCTGCGGCCTTGTCGCCAAACCGCGCTCTCACCCGAGCGACGATTGCGCGAGCCGGCTCGAAGTCCCCACGCTTGCCGGCGTGGACTGCCGTCATGAAGTCGCGCCAGTAGCGCAATCTTTCATCGTGAGCCGGCATCGCGACCTCGTAGATCCACTTCCGAAATCGACTGAGTGAGTACGCGAGGTACAGAAGGTACACACCTTAAAGGTGTGTGTACCTTGTACCTCGTAACCTCCCCGGTACATGTACCTCCTTGTACCTTTTTGTACCTGCTGTACCTCGTCCGCCAGCTAAGGCCTCGGCACGTTTGCCCTGATGTACCTTCACCCGCTTTTTCGATCGCCCCGCGGAGCTGTGAAACAAGACGAGGTACAGGGGACAGATCTGTGGTTGAAGCCTCGAAATAGGTCATTTGAGCCCCCCGGCAATAGCCACCATTCCGGCGGCTTCATAAGCCATCGAAGCGTCTACCAGTTTCTTCAGTGCGCGGTACACCGGCCCTTTCGCGTATCTGCCGTCAAAATGCTTCACGACATCCATTTTGCGGATCCCGACCTTATGCGAACGGAGGTATTCGAGCACGGCACCGTCGGCCTCACCGAGTCGTGTGTTGACGCGCGACCGCTCGGACGCATCTTCCGGCAGCACCACGCATGAAGTAACCGCGTTGCCCCACTTCGACAAACCGAGTTGAACGACGTCGAGCCGAAATCCGATGCGCTCCCCCTTGCTTGCAAGGTCGCGCTGCTTTTTGATCTCGGCGCAGCGTCCCGCAGCCGTCTCGGTCACCTCGATTTCGGTATCGATCGCGGCGCGGACGCCGCTCCATCCGCGCGCGCCGGCTGCAACATCCTTCCCCGAGTGATGGATCAGCAGGAAGTGTGCGTCGCACTCGGTGCGAATCCGATCGAAGCGTTCGATGACGCGACCCATGTCCTGACCAGCGTTCTCGTTCGCACCTGCACTCAGACGCGCAAGCGTGTCGCCTACGATCAGCCGGACGGGCTGTTTGCGCTGCGCCTCGAGCTGGCGCACGGTGTCAATAATGGCGTCCGTATCGGCGTCGCCGTCGAACAGGTTGATCGGGTTGCGCGTGACCGCGAAGTTCGGCACCCGAGCACCGTGATATCGCTGGTACGCCTGCAGCCGCACCAGCACCGAGGTCGGTGATTCTGCAGCGAGATACACGACGAGGCCCTGCTCAGTCTGCCGCCCCATCCACGGCTCGCCGCGCGCGATGGAGGCTGCCATGTCGATCACGAAGAACGTCTTACCGCTGTTCGAATCGCCGTATAGCACGCTGCCGCCGCCAGCCGTCAGGAGACCTTGCACCAGCTCGTCCGGTGCCACCACCGCCTCTGGAAGCTCGTCAGCGAACGCGACGTCGAGGCTGAGTCTCGCCTCCGGCTCGCGAGCGGCGCGGAACAGATCCGCCAGCGCATCGACACCGTGCTCGGCCTCGTAGTCGTTCGCGTCGTAGTTCACAGGCTTCCCGTCAGGCAATTCGATCCACGCGCCGCCGACGTCGCGCGCGATCGCCTCGGCATCGGCCTCCTTGCCGCGGTCAGGCACGATCACGATGCGTGCAGCCGGATAGCGCTCGCGCAACAGCGTCGCGACCGTCCGGCAGCGGCCAGCGCCGAATGTCACCACCGCGGCCCCGTTGTAATCGGCGCGCGCGCACGCCCATGCCTGACCGATGCCCTCGCACACGTACAACGTGCCATCCGTTGAGAGCTCGCCTACGACGAACATGCCATCACCAAACGATGCTCCGGGCATGTTCAGCTTCTTGCCAGCGCCCGGCGGTGGGATGAACTGAATCGTGCACAGCTCGCCATCGAGTGACCAGGCGGGCACGGCCAGCCAGCCAACGACGGAGCGCTCTTGAATAGTCAACGCGCTGTCGGCGGGCACGGCACGCAGATCGGCTGCGCTGCCGCGCTTTGCGACGATGTACGGGTGGTCGGTGCCAGCAGTTGGATAGCTGTCAAATGTCGCGGCGACGTCGGTGCGCGGCTTCTGGGCGGCCGGCGGCTTCGGCTGCTGTCGGCGCTTGGGGCGTGACACGCGCGCCGCCCGTGAGTCGCTCTTGCGCGTCTGTGAATCGCCCCAGCCGGATTCACGTGCGATATGGAACAGCGTCGCAGCGTTGATGCCGCCGTCGGCACTGAAGGTGCGCCACTTCGAACGAGCCTCGCGCTCGCTGCCGAAGTTCGCCCCGGTGGCCGACCACTCGACCCACGCATTCTCGTCGCCGCCGGCAGCATGGTAGGCCATACCGATGCGCACCCAATCGTCGTGCGAGCACCCCGCATCGAGGGCAAACAGCGCGTCGCGAGCGCGGCCGGCATCCTGCCCGTTCATCATGCAATCGCCCCGTCGCTGTGCGCCACGTTGGCAGCATCTAGCAGCATCAGCAACACACTCGCGAGTTGAGCACGTGGGATCCGCATCGGCGGCTTTCGGTCAGGATTCGAACTGCCGCTTATACGAAGAAGAACGAAAGCTGGATCGTCGGCCAGTTCAATATGAACATAGAGCGGGCATGCAGCTGCCGCGCGCCGTCCGGCTGCCGTGCTGCAGCGGGAAGCGCTGCCTTCTGCCCGACACTCGGAGTTGCTATACTGCCGCTTGCAATTCTCTTTGGCCGCGCTCGCTTGAGCTGCGGCTTTTTGTTTTTCGACCATGGCGCCCTCCTTACAGGGCGATCGACTTCGGCGCCTGATACCCGGCCGGATCCTTCATCCAGCGATGCACCTCCTCATTCGAGTAGACCGTGCAGCGCTCGGTCCAGCGTTGGGGCTGCGGCGCGCGGCCGTCCTTCACTAGCTTCCGCCACGTTTCGCGGCTGACCGGAATGAAGTGCTTGAGCTGTTCCCAGCGAGAGAATCCGATTGCCGGCAGAGTTTGGGGAACCTTGTTTTCGGTAGCAACGGTGCGCATGGTTTTGCGTCCACGGGGATTGGTTGCCATCTACGGTATTTCGGTTTCCCGTTTTTTCAGTCGCCCCGATGTCGCCTTTATCGTGTCGGGTCTTCCTCGCGACCTCCTGATCCAAGTGCGCCTCGTCACGACCGACTCATGCGCACGCGCGCGTGGAGGCGTGTCGGTTGCGATCCGCGCGTTGCCCCACCCATCAAGATAAGGCGGCAGCAACGCATAAGCCTTCACAATCCGACGCACTGACACGTAGCAGATGGAGACCATATCCCCACCCCGGATGCAAATTCGACGTCCCACCTCTGAAAGAGGCTATGCAACGCCCAATTTTTTGATAGCTAGCTCACATCTGGCCATCAATTCGCCGATGCTTTCTATGTCGCGCCGCTCGGGCTTCCTGTTCAGCAATCGCCGGCACCTTCACTTTGAACGCCTGGAATTTCTTGTCCTCGACTGCCGCGCTGTACCGCGTTCGTTGAAGCGACCTCTCGGCCTTTCCTTCGGGTGATTGAGCAACGAGCAACTGACGCAGTTCATTTGCCTTCGTCTCGATCACACTGCGATCGTAGTCCCAGCTTGTGGAATCGACGCGCAAGTACCAGTTGTCGCATTTGAGGAAGTCTCGACGCGGACCTTTCGCACCTTCTGGGCGTTGGCGCTGCATCCAATAGCAAAGGCCGTTGGCGTCCCAACTAACACTGCGAAACCCGTCAGGCCATTCGATTTCTATCGGTATGACGCCTTCGTCCTCAAGTTGCGTACGCGTGCCAATGAACTCGGTACGCGACCACCCACGGTCCATGATGATGGTCAGTTCGCAACAAGAGATCTCATCGAGCTCGCTGGGAAATGCGGAAGATTCCGACTGTGGCTGGGCGGTAGACATGTTGGATCCTTGAGTGTTGGACCCGCCTTCCGTCGCCAAACGGGGTGGGCGGGCGAATGACAGGGTTGGCGAACCGGCACTCAAGGCATCCGGCATACCCTCGCGGGTATCCCCACCATCGCCCGCCCGTTGACTGGACGTATGCGTAGTGTACGGACGAAAAAATACCGCCATTATGGCGGTCGTCATCCGCCTTGAGTGTCAGGTCGCCAAACCCGACGCTTGTTGTCTCAAGCGCAGTTCGAGACTAGGTCCGAGCCGTCTCGTCGTCAAGCAGAATTTTGTAAACTGTTCGCCGCTTTGCGGACGTATGGTCAACAGATGAGGAACTGTCGATGTCAAAGCCTAGCGAAGAGCATTGGGTACCGCTGGAGGTCGCGGCAAAGGTAATGAAGAAGAGCGCCCATAAGATCCGCCAGCAGATGTGGAATGGCAGCATCCAACGTTATGTGCACTTCCGCAAACCTCGAGACGGTGACTTTGAGATCAACATTCCTGCCTATCTCAACTGGTGCGGTGAGGAAAAGCGTCGTCGCGGCCTTCCTCTGATCGAGCGACTGAATCTCGCGGAACTCGACCAAGAGCGGTATGCCGACTTGATTAAGAGTCTGCAACCACCTGCAGAACCGGAAGTCACCGCCCCGGCACCAGCAGTCCCCGCCCCTGCTCCGGTTGAACCGAAGGAACTTCCTCGAATGATTCCTCTTGAGGTCTGGGCTGAGATAACGTTCGGCGAATACGCACCCTCCCTTGCCACCCTTCGGCGATGGGTTAAACAAGGGCATATCTCCCCTCGGCCACAGAAGGTAGGTCTGAAGTATTTCGCGCACCGCGAAGCCGAGTTCATCGACGCTACAGAGATTCGAGTTCGACGAATGGTCGGACGGTATAGAGGATGAAACGGCACAAGGAGGTTACGATGCAAAGGAACCTACGCGAAGATCTGTCGATCAACTTCGACGAGTGGCTGCGATCAAGGATCAGCACCATCGTCAGCAGAGGTGGTGATCAATCAGCCTCCCACGACATCGACGAGGACCGCGAACTACGCATCGCTCTTCGAGCGGTCGAACTCTATGCGAACCGCCATCCTCGCCCTCCGCAGGTCAACCAGAAGCAAGCGGCCGAAATGCTCGGTGTAAGCGCGCGCACCGTGCACAACATGATCAGTTTCGGAACGCTGAGACTGAACCGCTGCGGACTCGTTTCGATCGAAGAGGTGGACAGGCTGCTCGCCACAAGATCATAGCGGCTTGTTCCGTTGATGCGCCGCGCAATCGGCCGCGGTTATCATCGACTGCGCGGTTTCCGGCAGAAAAAGAGCTTGCACGAACGCATAAACAGCTGCAGTTGGACCGGCCACACGATGGCGCAAGCACCTCGATATCGTTGTATGCCAGGCCGTACTTTCCATCGCCCAGGCTGTGGCATGAAGCCCACCGGGATCTGCTCGACCCCATCGAACATTGATGGCTGGGTCAATTCGACGTGTGATGCTCGAGCGACGCGACGGTCAAGCGCCTGCGGGCCAATTGCTAGATACTGCGCCACACCAACCCTGTCGCCATCAAATCGCTCGAATGTCCGCAGGTATGCGACCGCTTCGGAAAAACGCTCCCCGATCCTGCGCGCCGCCGCGGCCGCTTCCTCGCGCATCTCGATCGATGCCAACGGTTCGTATTTCTCGGGAGCCGAGAGCCGGGCGGCAATGGCGTTTGGCATTAAGTCGCCATCGTCATCGACATCATCTCGGTCGATACGTGCGGCGAAGCGCTCTTGGCGATTGACGAACCTGCCAAATTCGCGCTGTAGGCGCGCGACAATCAGTTCGCGGACGCCTTCGTCTTCTGGATCGGGGTTCGCATCAGGCTCCACGTGAAGCTCGTCGACAATCAACCAGGTCTCGTTCGTCAGGTCTTCCACGGAGTGATCGCCCTGGGACGATCCAGCGATCCGCTCGATCTGCTTGCGAATCAGGCCGATGACACGCTGGAAGAATGCGAAGGCCCTGTTCAACGACTCTCCCAGTCAGCGAGAGACGCCTTAGCCGCTACCGTATCAGTAGGGCGATCCTTCTTCGGCGACGATTTCCGGGCGCAACGCCCAGTACTCGATCTGGAGTGCATTGCGGGATGCTAGATCATTCGTATGACAGATAAAAGCATTGCGGCAACTTTCGTAGGAGCAGTGGTTTTTTATTCGACCGCGGCGAATCATTTCTTTTTGAAAATATCGCCGATGATCTCATCCAACTTCTCTTTCGCGGCTTTGGTCGCAGTTTCCTTAAGCTCAGCGTAGGTGCCAGCTGTAGCCCCGCAACCAGCGCAACGAACCTCCTCCTCGTCCTTGATATCATCGGGCCAAGACAATTGCGTGCCACAAGTGCGGCATTGGAAGGAAATTGAGATATTGCCGTCGGACATATTGGTCTCCTTTTGAAATCTGTGCGTAGATCGCCTCGATCGAAGAGCAGCTTCCGCCATGAATGCAGCAGGCTTGGAAAAATTTAATCATCCCTCGAATAGACGCCAGGTGCCGGCAAGCCGCCAAGAGCAAGCATAATGCTTCCCCCGAGGAAGAGCGCGACAAAAGTCGCAACCCCGATCCATGGTCGGCCGCTCAACCGGCTAACGCTTACACCAACCCATATCGCACCGGCGAGGACACCAAGATAGATGACGAACGATCCGAGTTGGAGAGCAAAGGAGTTGAGCATAGTAGGCCGATCAAACGGTGACAGATGTGATAAGCCCCGCTCGGGGCGGGGCTTGATGTGATACGCCCGGGCTCAGGTGGCTGTCGCAGCATGGCTGCGGCAGAGTTAAGATGGCTCGCGCCGTGGACGGTCGAATCAATCAGATCGGCAGGAATACGACCGGGTTCACATTGAATCGACGGCCCAATGCCGCGATCTGTCGTACATTCAACTCCCGCTTCCCACTGAGGATTTCCGAAACAACCCCCTGACTCCCAATCTCGGGAAGATCAGCCTGTCGGACATCATTCTCCAGCATCAGATATTTGAGGACATCAGCGGGCGATGCATCTGGCAGTTGGTGATGTCCTTCATCATACTCACTGATAAAGTCGCCCAGCGTGGCGGCGAGCGGCGCGAGCCTATGCCCTTCGTCAGCCGCTCCTGCGTCAAGCAGCGCATTCAACGCTCGCACAGCGAAGTCGTACTCAATATCCGAGTTGATCGGATGAAGCGGCACCTTTTGGGAGATAGCCTCGAAGTGCGCGGCCAGCTCCTCGATGTCATTCCGCGTAAGATTCAAAGCTTCCATTTGCTGTACTCCTTGTGCGTGAATACATGACGCACATATAACGTCTGCACATTAAAGTGCACTGCGGCAATGATCCGGAACTTATTGCCGCCGATATCAAACACGTAGAACGCCCCAACCTTGTCTGTCGCATTGAAAGCTTTCTTCAGGTCCGCAAAGCTGCCGAATGTTCCACCCTCGATCGTCTTCCTCCATATCTGGAGTGGCACGCCAGCGTCCGGATGCTTGGCGGCGAAATCGGTCAAGGCTTTGTTGGAGATGACTCGCATGAAGTGACGATATCTCAACCTGAGATTGCACCCAAGCGCTGTTACACATTAGATCTAGGCAGATTCGGCCCCCTTTTTATGGCGGTAATTTCTCCACCGCTGCTTCGTCGCGCTGCGCTCGGGCGCAAGGATGATGGGTTGCTCGTACAGACCCGAACGAGCTACCTGCGAGGGTACCGAGTCTGCGGCACAATTCGTCTCTGTTTCAGTAGCAGCGATTTCTACGGGGCACTTTTGGGGGCACAAATGTCACAAACATCGCGAAAATCCTTCCCCACAAAGTAAACATGAATTCTGTCGGGGGACCAACATTTCCCCGAAATTCCGCCTCGGTCTGAAAATCGCGTCGTCGGCACGCAAAGTGTCCGAACGTCGGCATACCCACGCTCCCACCCGACCGCGTGCTCCGCCGCAACCGCATCTACCGGGCTTTGCCAGACAATGGCCACCAGCCCCGCGGCCCCATCGTCCCATCACTGCATCAACCCCGTCCTGACCTGCGGCATCAAACTCGCATTCGCGCCCGTCACGGCAAACGTCCCCGTCAGCGACGCCCCCGCCGGCAGCGCCAGCAAACTGCCGTCCCCGAGCCGATTCGCATCGACGACGATCTGGTTCGCCGCGCAACCGTTCGTCAACAGCCACACCGGCAACCCGGCGATCGACGAGAACGTATTGCCCGTCACGCTGAACGAACACACGTTTCCATACGCCCGGAACCCCGCATAGCCGGAACCGGACACGCGGTTGTCCGCCACCGTGACATCCGACACCGTTCCCGACCACGTATCCAGCTCGATCGCGCCCTGCTGCGTCGGCTGCAGCCCGTTGTTCACGTTCGCGTTCTGGATGTTGGTCACGGTATTGCCCATGATGACGACGTTCGAAGATCCGTAGGTTTTCCAGCTGTCCTCCTGCGCGACCAGAATCCCCGCCGCCTTCTCGACGCCGTCGACCGTATTGTTCGAGATCGTTACCGCCTGCCCGCCGACGACGGTGATGCCGCGCCCCCACGCGTTGCCCGACACCGCGTTATGGTCGATCAGCACGTTGTTGCTCAGGCGGCCGTCGCCGAGATAGCTGACCACGGCGATCAGATCGTCGCCGGTGCCGGTCACCGTATTGTTCTGCACCAGCACGTTGGTCGAACCGTAGGTCGTATGGATGCCGTCGGCCAGCGTCGCACGCACGGTATTGCCCACGATCGCGACACCGTTGCCGCCGAACACGAAGATCCCGGCGCTCGCGCCGCCCTGGATCGTCACCCCGAGCACCTGAACGTCGCTGCCCGTCACCTCGACCTTGGTCGACTCGGGCGTCGTGAGCCGCGTGGTGCCGGCGCCGGCCAGCGTCACGCCGACGAGCGTCGAACCAGCGCCGCTCATCACGATCGTCTGGTCGGCCGGATTCGTGGCGGACAGCGTCGCGCCGTACCCTGAGATCACCGCCTGCGGCACCGTCACGGCAAGCGAATGCCCGACGACATAGCGCCCCGGCGCAATGACCAGGCGCTGACCGGCCCGCAGGCTGTCGAATGCTTTCTGCAACGCGTCGGCCTGATCGCTGCCGTCGGCGGCCGGAGAAACCGTCACATCGGCGACCAGAATCGGTTTGGTGCCACTGGCAGGCAGAAGCGTCGCGCCGGGCGCTGTACCGGTCGACGCAGCGGTTGGCCCAGCGGTCGACGCAGCGCTCGGTGCCGGGCTGCCGGAATTCGCCGATGCAGCCGATGCGCCGGATGCAGCGCCGGCAGTCGCAACGGACGATGTCGATGTGCCCGCAACGGTTTGCGGTGCCGGTTCCGCGCTGTCGTCGCCACCGCCACATGCGGCAAGACAAAGGCAGAGCGCGGCCAACGTCGCCCGATCGACTGTACGCATACGATGTTCCGCTAACCCAAATTGGCGCCATCGTAAGTACGCTTGATCACTTTGTAAATGAATTCCGCAACGCACCTATAAAACTTTTCGGTGTCCTCTTCCATTCATCACCGCGTCATCACGACGACATGCGACACGCGATCGCACCCGGCCGGATCGCGACGGACATGTACGGCAGGTTGCGTAGAATCCCGAACCTTCGTCTGCAAACGGACCTCGAAGATGATTCGAACGCTCGCGGCCCCGACCGCATTTTTGGCGCTGATCTGCTCAGCGCATGCCGCCGACGCCGGCAGCGCGACCGGCACGGTACCGCCGAAACAACGGTACGTAAGCCCGGGCGTCGCCAACGTCGCGGGCGCGGCAACGCTGCGGCCGGCACGCACGTCGCCCGACGGGCGTTGCGGCGAACTGGCCGCCGGCATCGACGCCGTCACGCATGCGCCGGACCGCGGCCACAAGATCGTGCACGGCATCGGCCCGAACGGCAAGCCGCGCAACGAGCTGCGCGCTTACGACAAACGGGCCGATCTGGAAACCGAGCATCGACGGCTCGGCTGCCGATAACGCACGGCGCGCACGCCATACACACCGCGCCGCCCGATCAGGTCACACCGGCCATCACCCCTTACGCATTCGCGCCACCGTCGATCGTCAACCCCGTCCCGTTGATCGACCGCCCTTCCGGCCCGACGACGAACGCGACGAGCGCCGCCACGTCCTCTGCCTTGCCGTACTGCGGAATCGCCATTCGCGAACGTTGCGCACCGGCATGCTCGCCGTCGGCCGGATTCATGTCGGTATCGGTCGACCCCGGATGCACGAGATTGACCGTGATGCCGCGCGCGCCGAGGTCGCGCGCGAGCCCCTGCGTCCAGCCGATCAGCGCGGCCTTGCTCGCCGCATAGAGGCTCATCCCCGCATCGGGCACGCGGGTCGCGAGGCAACTGCCGGTCGACACGATGCGCCCGCCCTCCCCGAGATGCCGCGCGGCCGCCTGCGACGCGACGATCACCGCGCGCACGTTCACGTTCAGCGTGGCGTCGATGTCGTCGAGCGTGAGGTCGTCCAGCGCGCCAGCACGGAAGATGCCCGCGTTGTTGACGAGGATGTCGAGGCCGCCGAGCGTCTGGGCCGCGCGATCGACCGCGCCGCGCACCGCGGCCGGATCGGCGCTGTCTGCCTGGATCGCGACGGCCCGCCGGCCGAGCGCCTCGATGTCGGCGACGACGGCCTGCGCCCGCTCCGCCGATTTCTCGTAAGTGATCGCGACGTCCGCACCGTCTGCCGCGAGCCGTTTCGCAATGGCCGCGCCGATGCCGCGGCTGCCGCCCGTGACGAGTGCACGCTTGCCTTGAAGTCGAGTCATGAAAGCTCCTGTGGTCATTTATGTAACAACCAATACAGAATGAGGCAGGTTGCGCGGCGCTGTCAATTGAATTATTTTATCGATCGATACAGATATCGACGAAGGAACGGACGTCATGGCTGAACGGGGCCGACCGAGAAGCTTCGACAAGGAAGCGGCGCTGGATCGCGCGATGGAGGTGTTCTGGCGCCTCGGCTACGAAGGTGCGTCGATGACGGACCTGACGGCCGCGATGGGGATTGCGCCGCCGAGCCTGTACGCGGCGTTCGGCAGCAAGGAAGCGTTGTTCCGGCAGGCGGTCGAGCGCTACCGGGAAACGGAGGGGCGCGAGATCTGGGACAGCGTCGAACAAGCCGGCAGCGCGCACGACGCGATCGAGCACTACCTGATGCAGACGGCGCGCGTGTTCACGCGCCGCGGGAAGCCGGCCGGCTGCCTGATCGTGCTGTCGGCGCTGCATCCGGCCGAGCGATCGGATACGGTCCGGCAAACGCTGATCGCAATGCGCGAGCAGACGGTCGCCGCGTTACGCGCGCGGCTCGCCGACGGCGTTGCAACCGGCGAGCTCTCCGCGCATGCGAACCTCGACGCGATCGCGCGCTACTACGTGACGGTGCAGCAAGGGATGTCGATACAGGCGCGCGACGGGGCGAGCCGTCGGGATCTGGAGGCGGTCGCGCAAGCCGCGCTGGCCGCTTGGCCGGCGCTCGCGGGCGCGAGCGGCGGATAACGGCGGGCTCCGGAAAAAAACCCGCGAAACCGCACGCGGCCGTGCGGCGGCAAGCGCCCCCGCACGACCGCGCCGATGCGTTACTGCGTCACGGCGTGCTGCACGTCCTTCGACGCATGCCACACGCGGTAGCGCACGTCGAAACCGTCCGGCACGTACACGACGAGCGGCAGGCGGCTGTTGTAGCGCAGCAGCTGGCCGTCGCCGCGCACCTGCACGAAACGCTGCTGCGGCGCCTGGCCCGGGCAGGCCATCAGCGTCGACGCCGGCCCCTTCACGTCGGTCAGCCGATAGTACGTATAGCCCCAGCCCTTCACGTCCTCGGCGGTCAGCTCGCCGCCGAACCATTGCTGGTTGCAGTCGGTCTGCAGCGTCTTGCCGATCATCAGCTCGACGCGCGCGTCGCCTTCGTTCTCGAGCGCGGGCAGCGCGATCACCGCGCGTTGCTGGCCGGCCGCCGGCTGCGGGAACATCTTGATCGATTCGGCCGGCACGGCGGGCGCCGATGCGGGCCCGGCCGCGCAGGCGGCGGCGGTCGTCACGCAAAGGGCGGCCAGGACGGCCCGGATCGCGAATTTCATCGATGTGCTCCTGAAAAACAAAATAGGCCCCGGATGCTAACACTTTCGCCGCAAGACCTTACGACGCTGTAATTTGACGACACAATTGCATACAGTCGGCGATTCCCGCGCGCGGTATTTATAGCGCAACCAACGGAGAACATCATGCTGAAGCTCATTGCTGCCGCCGGCGTCGCCACGCTGCTGGCCGGGTGCGTCGTCGGTCCGGACGCCGGATACGGCTACGGACAGCCCTACTATTCCGATCCCGGCTACGCGTACGGGCCGGCCTACGGGGCCTCCCCCGTCTACGGCACGGTCAACATCTGGGGCGGCGGCGGCGGGCGCGACTGGGATCGCGGACACCGCGACTACCGCCGCTGGGATCGCGATCGCGGCGATCGCGGCAACCATGGCGGCTGGGGACGCGGCGGCGGACGCCGCGGCGACTGGAACGACGGCGGCGGGGGCGATCAGGGCAACGGCGGCGGCCATCGCCACTGATCCAATTGCAACCGTTTGTATCCGCCCGCGGCCTCGCACGGCCGCCACGTGGCGCGTAACAACCGATGCTCGCGATATGACAAAGGCCCTCGCATCACGCGAGGGCCTTTCCTTTTGTCGTCCTGCGTACAAGCCATTCAGTCGACGCCGGCCACCGGGCGCCGAAGCCAGCCATCCGCCCGCTTACCAGCCGGCCGGCTGCGCATAGCCGCGCGACACGGGCGCGCCGCACACGTACGCGCGCTGATAACGGTCGTAGCAATAGTTCGGGCCGTCGTCCTGGTATTGCGCCTGCTGGTAGGTCGGATAAGCCGGCTGCTGGTACGCCGGTGCCTGGTAGTACGTCGGCGGCTGATAGGCCGGTGCCTGATACACGGGCGCCTGGTACGCGACGGGCGGATTCATCGCCGACGTCACGATCGCGCCGAGCACCGCGCCGCCGATCAGCGCGCCGATGACGGCGCCCCCGTCGCGGCCATGCGCGGACGCCGGGCCCGCCACGGCGAGCGAACCGGCGAGGACACATACAGCGGCAATCTTTTTCATGATGGACTCCCACGCGAAGTGGTACTGGATGCGATGCATTGTGGCGGCGCGCGGCCGTAATAGATGCAGCAAGTGGTAACGCGCCATTACGGGTATCACGCGCGCCGAAACGCGGCACCGTCGTGCTACGATTTTCGGCACACAGGAGACGCCTTCATGCAGCCCGAAACCGCCCGCCGTTTCGATACCGAATTCGCGCCGCGCATTGCGCAGGCGATCGCCGCCGTCTTCGCCGATCACGTGCTGACCGACGTCGTCCCGTACGGCGGGCACGGGCAACCGACGCGCGTGCAGATCCGCAGCGCGCCGCACGAGCACGTGAGCGGCTTCGTGCATCCGCTGAACCTCGAGCTGACCTGGGACACCGACGAGATCGAACGGCTGATGGAGCCCGACGGGCCCGCGCGGTTCGAGCACTACCTGAGCGCACTGCCGCGGAAGCTGGGCGCATGGCAGGGCGCGCGCGACATCGACCTCGCGTCGCGCACGCAGGCCGCCCCACTCGTGCGGCTCGGCGGCCTCGACTTCGAAGGCTGAATGCACGCGCCGGCCGGCGGCGCCGGCGCCGGCGTCGCGCGATGCGGCCCGGTGATACACTCGACCGGTTCCGCGCCGGCGCCGCCAGGCCGGCCGGACCGTTCACCGCCGCCTCCGCCCGCAAGCATGGTTGCGCACGCAACCGGCACCCGGGCGCGCGGACAACCACGCTTTCGCTCCCGCCATGAACGCCGATACCGGCCTGCCGCTTCCGCAACGCTACTGGGCGATCGTCTGCGTCGCACTGGGCATCACGCTCGCCGTGCTCGACGGTGCCATCGCGAACGTCGCGCTGCCGACGATCGCGCGCGACCTGCACGCGTCCGATGCCGCATCGATCTGGATCGTCAACGCATACCAGCTCGCGGTCACGATCACGCTGCTGCCGCTCGCGTCGCTCGGCGAACGCGTCGGCTATCGCCGCATCTACATCGCGGGTCTGGCGCTCTTCACCGCGGCGTCGCTCGGCTGCGCGCTCGCCGGCTCGCTGCCGACGCTCGCCGTGATGCGCGTGATCCAGGGGTTCGGCGCGGCCGGCATCATGAGCGTCAACGCGGCGCTGGTGCGGATGATCTACCCGTCGTCGATGCTCGGGCGCGGGCTGTCGATCAACGCGATGGTGGTCGCGCTGTCGTCGGCGATCGGCCCGACGGTCGCATCGGCGATCCTGTCGTTCGCGTCATGGCCCTGGCTGTTCGCGGTCAACGTGCCGATCGGCATCGCCGCGGTGTTCGGCAGCCTCCGTGCGCTGCCGGCCAACCCGCTGCACGACGCACCGTACGACTTCCCGAGCGCGCTGATGAACGCCTGCGTGTTCGGCCTGCTGATCATGGCCGTCGACGGGCTCGGTCACGGCGAAAGCCACGCGTATGTCGCGGCCGAGCTGGCCGTCGCGTTCGGCGTCGGCTACTTCTTCGTGAAGCGGCAGCTGTCGCAGCCGGCGCCGCTGCTGCCGGTCGACCTGATGCGCATCCCGATGTTCGCGCTGTCGATCTGCACGTCGGTCGCGTCGTTCACGTCGCAGATGCTCGCGTTCGTCGCGCTGCCGTTCTGGCTGCAGCATTCGCTCGGCTTCTCGCAGGTCGAAACCGGCCTCTACATGACGCCGTGGCCGCTCGTGATCGTATTCGCCGCACCGCTCGCCGGCGTGCTGTCGGATCGCTACTCGGCGGGCATCCTCGGCGGCATCGGGCTCGCGCTGTTCGCGGCCGGACTGCTGTCGCTCGCGACGATCGGCGCGCACCCGGGCACCGTCGACATCGTGTGGCGGATGGCGCTGTGCGGTGCGGGCTTCGGGCTGTTCCAGTCGCCGAACAATCGCGCGATGCTGTCGTCGGCGCCGCGCGAGCGCAGCGGCGGCGCGGGCGGGATGCTGAGCACGGCGCGCCTGACCGGCCAGACGCTCGGCGCCGCGCTCGTCGCACTGATTTTCGGGCTGGCGCCCGATCACGGGCCGACGATCGCGCTCTATGTCGCCACCGTGTTCGCGGCGGTCGCCGCCGTGGTCAGCATGCTGCGCATCGCGTCGCCGCGCCCCGACGCGGCGGCCTGACGCAGCCGCGCGCCGCAGCCGCCGATCAGGCGGCGTCGAGCGCGTCCATCACGAAGCGCACGCGCGCCTTCACGCTCACGCGCGGCAGCTCGATCAGCCGATACCCGTACGCCGTATAGCAGTCGACCATCGCATCGTAGGTGCGCACGGCCTCCGCGAAATCCTGCCGGCGCTCGGTATCCCGCGTGTAGATCTCGGGCCACGGCGGCGCGATGAACACACGCCGGTGATAGCGAAAGCGCCGCGCCGCGGCCTCCGCATGCGCAGGCACCGCGAGGCCCGTCAGCCGCAGGTAGCCGATCACATCCGGCACGCCGCGATCGAAGAACACGGGCCCGCGCACGCATCGCGCGAGATGGTACGAACGCATCTCCCAGTTCAGCATCAGCTCGGCGAACGCGGCCCGGTCGCGCCACGGCAGCGCTGGCCCGTCGACGGCCATCTGGTCGCGGATCACGCCACGCCCGGCCTCGTGCGAGCGCGCGAAGCCGGTGCGCTCGAGCGCGTCGAGCAACGTGCTCTTGCCCGAGCCCGGGCCGCCCGTGACGACGAAGAAGCGGGCGGCCGCATCGTCCGCCGCAACGCCCTCCTCCACGCGCTCGGACATGGGCTCAGACACCGGCTCAGACATGCGCGGCCCGCCGGCCCGCGCGCCGCGTGACCGACGCGGCCGCCGCGACGCTGCGCAGGTCGGCGACGAACGTGTCGCGCCAGACCGACAGGTTGTTCTCGCGCAGCCGCGCGAGGTTCTCCTCGTGCCGCGCCTGCCGCTCCGCGAGCGGCATCGACAGCGCGCGCTCGAGCGCATCGGCCATCTGCGACAGGTCGTACGGATTGACGAGCAGCGCGCCGGTCAGCTCGGCCGCCGCCCCCGCGAACTCCGACAGCACGAGCACGCCCGGATCGGCCGGGTCCTGCGACGCGACGTATTCCTTCGCGACGAGATTCATCCCGTCGCGCAACGGCGTCACGTAGCCGACCTGCGACATCCGGAAGAACGCCATCAGCAGATTGCGCTCGTATTTCCGGTTCAGATACTGGATCGGCGTCCAGTCGAGCTGCGAGAAGCGGCCGTTGATGCGGCCGGCCTCGCCTTCGAGCGTCTCGCGAATGCGCTGGTAGGTCTGCACGTCAGAGCGTGTCGGCGGCGCGATCTGCACGAGCGACACGCGCCCCTGCCAGCCCGGCGCGTTGGCGAGCATCCGCTCGAACGACTGGAAGCGCTCGACGAGCCCCTTCGAATAGTCGAGCCGGTCGACGCTCATCACCAGCTTGCGGCCCCCGAGCGCGTCGCGCAGCATCTTCACCGGCTTGCGCGAGCCGTACTGGACGGCCGCCTCGGCGATCGCATCGGGATGCACGCCGATCGGATAGGCGGCGACCTTCACGACGCGGCCGTGCGCATGCAGCATCCCGTCGTCGCTCGCCGCGCCGATGCCGCGCCGCTCGATGTAGTCGGTGAACGCCTGCTTGTCGGCATCGGTCTGGAAACCCGCGATGTCGTACGCGCACATGAACTTCACGAGTTCCTCGTGCGGCGGCACGACGCGCAGCATGTCGGGCGACGGAAACGGAATGTGCAGGAAGAAGCCGATCGGGTTCTTCACGCCGAGCTCGCGCAGGCAATGCGCGAACGGCAGCAGGTGATAGTCGTGCACCCAGATCAGGTCGTCGGGACGCAGCAGCGCGGCGAGTTGCTTCGCGAGCATGGCGTTCACGCGCAGATAGCCCGCGTACTCCTGCCGGTCGAAGCGCGCGAGATCGCCGCGGTAGTGGAACACCGGCCACAGCGTCGCGTTCGAGAACCCGCGGTAGTACTGATCGTAGTCGCGCCGGGTCAGCCCGAGCGTCGCGTACGTGACGTTGCCGTCCCGCTGGATCGCGGGTGCGGCGTCGGGCGTACCGACGATCTCGCCGTTCCAGCCGAACCAGACGCCGCCGGTTTCCTTCAGCGCGTCCATCACGCCGACCGCGAGACCGCCTGCGCTCGGGCGCGTGTCCTCGCCGGCGGCGACACGGTTCGATACGACGATCAATCTGCTCATGCGGCTTCCCCTCCTCGATTCGATTGGATGACGCGCGGCGCGCGCCAAGGCGGACGCGACGGCCCGAAGGCAGTCGCGCGGCGATTCAGATGTGAGCGATGCAACAAAGCGCGCAATGCAATGCGGCAGCGGAATGCAACGGCGACGGGCTCAAGCGTCCTGCTCCTGGCCGAGGTCGCGTTGATAGTCGAGGCCTTCCGGGCGTGCGCCGCCCTGGTTGTGATCGCCGTCGGACGGCGTCTCGCCAGGCGTGCCGGCCGGCGCGTCGGTCGGCGGAGGCGGGCGCTCGGCGCCTGCATCAGGCGGCCGGGGAGAAAACCGTTTCGAACGGCGCATGGCTGGGTGTCTCATATGCAGCGTGGCTCGGAGCCGACGGAGAAACATTCCATAACAAAACAGTCTAGGTCGCTTCCTCGCATGCCACGGTAACAATTACCTTCAATTTGTAACGTTTCGACCCCTGCCCAGCCATCTGTCCGACAATAGCGCCGCGCGTACGCGCGACCCTCCGTCCGGCGATTTGTCAAAGCTTTGCAGTTTTCCTATGACAATTGCGAAACAATGACGCGGCAAGGGGGCGCGCATGCGTCGCCGCTCACCCAGACAGGACTTGCACTCAGGGATGAACATTCGTTTCGAACCGCCGCGCCGGGCCATGCCGGCGCGCATCGTGCTGGCCGCGATCGCCACGGCCGCACTGCTGTCCGGCTGCAACTCGCTGTACAGCGAAGGCGCGACTGCCGGCGCCGGTATCGCGGGCGCCGCGATCGCTTCCAAGGTCACCAACAACGCCGCCGTCGCGACGGGCATCGGCCTCGGCGCCGTCGCCGGCGCACGTGCGGGCGTCCAGTACACGCAGCGCGTCGCGCACCGCTACACGCAGGACCAGATCGCGAAGGCGGCCGGCCCGCTCGACGTCGGCGGCGTCGCGCCGTGGACGACGCACCATTCGTTCCCGATCGAGGACGACGAACAGGGCCGCGTGACGGTCAGCCGGATGATCAGCATCGGCCCGCTCGACTGCAAGGAAATCGTGTTCGCGGTCGACACGCCCGCGAAGGCCGACAAGGCCGCGCAGTCGGCGTTCTACATCGCCACGATCTGCCGCGACGGTCCCGTGTGGAAATGGGCGTCTGCGGAACCGGCGACCGAACGCTGGGGCGCGCTGCAATGAGCGTCGCGATCCGTATCGCGGCGATCGGCGCGCTGTGCGCGGCCAGCGCCACGCTGTCGGGCTGCGGCTCGGTCGGCGCGGCGAGCGGTGCGCTCGCCGGCGCGGCGACGGGCCTCGTCACCGCGAACCCGGCCGTCGGCGTCGGTGTCGGGATCGCCGTGCAGGCGGCGACCGACGAAGCCGTCAACCGCACGATGAAGCAGCTCCATCAGAATCAGCAGGACGCGATCGCGAAGGCGGCCGGCAGCCTGGCCGTCGGCGAAGTGAAGCCGTGGAAGGTGGCGAACACGCTGCCGCTGGAAAACGGCGAAGGCGAGGTGCGCGTCACGCGCGCGTACTCGACGGCGCTTGCGCTGTGCAAGGAATTCGCGTTCTCGGTGAAGGACGGCAACAAGGCCGACTGGTATTTCGCGAATGCGTGCCAGCAAGGCACGCACTGGAAGTGGGCGTCGGCCGAACCGGCCGTCGACCGCTGGGGCAACCTGCAGTAACGACGCGATGCGCGGCGCCCGCCAGGCGCGGCGCATGCGGATGCCGGGCCGGACGGCTCGGCTCGGCCGCTCAGGACTCGACGTCCTCGAGACTGAAGATTTCGGTCTGGTCGTTGTACGAGAAGATCTCGCCGTAACGGCCCCAGTCGATCACCGCGTCGAGCGTTTCCTCGGCCGCGCCGTCCGACAGGGAATCCTCCAGCTCCTGCTCGAAGCGCACGCGCGGCGCACGATGGCCGGGACGCTCGTTCAGCACCTTCTTGATCCGCGCGGCCAGCGGCACATGCTTCAGCAGGTGATCCGCGAACATCAGCTTGCGTTCCTGCGTGCCGAATTCCGCGAACACGCGCCCCGGCGGCGTCAGGAACACGTCCCCTTCCCGCACGTCCGCGAAGCCGAGGTACTGCAGCACTTCGGCGATCGGGAACAGGTCGTCGACCTCCAGATGCAGCGTGCGGGCGATTTCCGGCATGTCCGCGCGGCCGTGGTACGGCGCCATCGCGAGCGTCTCGATCAGGCCGGCCATCAGGTTGGTCGACACCTGCGGCAGCCAGCTGCCGAGCTCGAGCCCCTTCTTCGTCGCCTCGCCGGTCTGGCGGGCCGTCATCTTCGCGTAGATGTCGTCGACCAGCTTGCGGAACGCCGGGTCGAGACGGTTGCGCGGATGCTTGAACGGCACCTTGATCTCCGCGATCACGCGGCCCGGGTTCGACGACAGCACGAGG
>NZ_CAJPGQ010000067.1:0-26157 GCF_905339595.1 Burkholderia sp. BCC1977 | reverse complement strand
TCCGACGCTGACACGGAGTGGCTATCGGGCGCCGAAACTACCTGTTCGCCGGCGCGGACTCAGGTGGGGAGCGTGCTGCCTCGATCTACAGCCTGATCGGGACGGCCAAGCTCAACGGCATCGATCCCGAGGCGTATCTGCGCGCCGTGCTTGCGCGCATTGCAGACCATCCGATCAACCAGGTCGAAGGCCTGCTGCCCTGGAAAATGACCACCCCGGCATCGTAAGGCGATAATGCCGCTGGCTTCCCGTTCCCCGGAGATCAGATGGCGAAATCGTTCCAGCGCTTTACCCTGCACGTGCAGCTTCAACACATCGAGCCGCCCATCTGGCGCCGGATCGAGGTCGAAGGAACCGAGTCACTGCGCAAGCTGCACCATATCCTGCAGGCGGCCTTCGGCTGGGAAGACTCCCACCTGCACGACTTCCTGGTCGACGGCATGACCTACGCCATGTTCGAGGTCGATGACGTGCTGGACTTCGCCGATCCGGGCACGACCGCCGATGACCGCAAGGTTCGACTGCAGAAGGTCCTGAAACCTGGCTCACGCTTCCTCTACCGGTACGACTTCGGGGACGGGTGGGATCACGCCATCGTCGTTGAGAAAGTGGAAATCGTTGAAAGCGAACCGTGGGGCGCGGCCCAGGTCATCGATGGTGCTCGCGCGTGCCCGCCAGAAGATGTGGGCGGCCCGCCTGGCTACGACGCGTTCCTGAACACGCTATCTAACGATCCGAATGGCGAAGAGGCAGAACATTACCGAAACTGGGTTGGCCCCGGCTTCGATGCCGATCGGTTCGATCTGCGTGCTGCCAATGCCACGCTGCTGCGCATGGCATCCAATCGTTGGGGAAACCGGTAACTCACGCCGTCAAGACGGTATCGGCCCCACGCTTACCGCGCGAATTGGTTGTTCGCTGGTTCTCTGCGCGCCGGGAAACGGGCCGCCGCGATCATGAGCCTGATTCGATCTGCACAGCTCAACGGTCACGATCCCTATGTCTATCTGAAAGACGTGCTCGAGCGATTACCCACTCATCGCGCCGACGACATCGCCACGCTTCTGCCGCATCGTTGGGCACCCGTCGCCGCTTGAGTGACGGCAATTTACGCCGAGGGGTGTCTTCGCCGGGCGCTTACGAAACTCAGAGCGCGGCAGTTTTTAGACAATTGCAGCAGACTTCGGCAGTGCGGCGCTGTCGGTCGCTGAGCGGACGTGCTGATCCTGAGTACCTGAGCGGTCCTGCGATTCTTCGGTTCGGGAACCCAACAGATCTGACTTTCGCTTGCAGATGGTGATTATCCCGCCAGACGTGGAGCCTGCGGGCACCACGGACGATTTATCGAACGTTGGATAGGTTCGATCGGTACTGCTGAGGGGTTTTCCCGGAAAGCCTTCGAAACATCACGACAAAGGCGGACGGGCTACTGTAGCCAAGGTCGAATGCGATCTCCTTTATGTCCCTCTTTGTTTCCAAGGCACTGAGTGCGCGTAGAAATCTGAGCCGTTGCCTCCATTCTCCCAACGGCATTCCAAGCTCCCGTTGGCACATCCGAGTCAATGTCCGCTCGGTTACGTTGAAGTCTTTTGCCCAATCTGACACCGTCCGATTGTCGCCTGGGTCATTCTGCAGGCGCCCCAATATCGTTTCCATCAGCGGCGTTGTCGCGGATGGAAGGTAAGTCTTGCAAACAGGCGCTCGCCGTATCTGATCGAGCAAAACATGCATGAGTCGGCGATCCTCGGGGGTTTTTGCGCTCGATACGTTGCGTTCGGCAAAGTCCGCGAGAATTGCCCGAACAATTGGCCCGATCCATAGTGAACACGGCTCACTCGGCAACTTCTCGGAAACACGGCACGAAAGATAGAGGGACCTGTACACAAGTGGCGCAGTATTGAAGCTGCTGTGCTGGGCGTTCGGCGGAATCCAGACACCGTACTCGGGCGGCGACAGGAAATGCTGACCATTGATTATGAGATGGTCGACTCCATACGAAACGTAGCTGAGCTGCCCCCAAGGGTGACGATGAGGGGGGCTCTGAGAATCTGCCTCGAAACTCCCATGGCGCACGTACACGTCGCTTGGAAGTTCCCCAATATGCGGAGGGTAAAGTATGTGCTTACTAGTATTCACAGGATTCCCCGTGGGGCAGGGGCTGGCGTCGGCAAGTGGGTTCCGGGGCAACTCCGGGCGACACGTCGGCAGCGTTTGCCATGTCGTCCTCGCAAGTCTGATGATGGCAGGTCAAAAAAGAAGACGGCCACGGTCCATCGGACGGGCGTCTATCCCTCTGGGTACCAATACCGAAATAAGTATAGTTTTCCTATCATGCGATGAACATCGGAACATTACATTGCCGGTGCAATCTGACTCTGATCAACGGTTGTTGAAGGTGGTCGAGGGAAGCTTCGCAACCGCTACCCACCGCTGATCACCGCCCGGAAACAGGCGCATTGCAAGTCTCGCGTACGGTCGGATAACAGCGGGTCAGTACGCAGGCTGGTAAGCCTTGATTTGATCTTCAGGCGCGGTGAGAACTTTGGCGCCCATGATCTGCGGGAAGTGAACGCACCGCTAATTCAGATCCACTCTGCCCCTTGCCTGGTGATCCCGTTGGAGAGGCTGAGTCGATGCCAAGGTGGGCGCGACGGCGGCGCATTCGTCGGTCCACCAGATAGGATACGTTCGGATGCCTTCGAAGACACGGAGGGTAGTGGTTAGGCGGGGCTCAATGCCCCGCCTTTCTGACGTCGCTTCTAGCAGGCTGTTGAAATTCTCCTGCGAGGACTACGGCAGAAAATTATCGGCCTCATAAAACGCTCTACAAGGCGCTCGCGCGACTTCAGTAAGGGGTAGACGACCCCTGAAAACCGTTTGCGAGCACCCTTCAAAGTAGTTTTTCAACAGCCTGCTAGGGGCGCTTCCAGCGGGATAAAAGCTCCCCGGTATCTGTTACGACGCCGAGGAAGAGAGAGATGATGGCGAGCGATGCCGCCTCCAACTCCTCGTTTGTTCCCCGCGTGGTGTCGCGCGGAACGATCACGCGATAGCCGAGATTAGCGGCCTCGAAGCAGCTATTGAGGACGCAACAGTCGGTGTTGATCCCGGTAAAAACGATGCTACGTATCCCCATCTGCCGGAGCAGGAAGTCGAGGTCAGTCGGGTAGAAGGCCGAAAGGCGTTTTTTGTTGGCGACCATTTCGTCGCGTGGATCCACTCGCGTACGCAACTTGGTCCACCGCGAGCCTTCGAGGCAGTGATTGGGGGCTCCAGGGATTGGGCCGAAATACTCGGGCATGGTGATACGCCACGCTGCCGGAAGGCCCCTGACGTCATCGATGCCGGATGAACGCAGGCTGGAGCTCACGTGAATGACCGGAACGCCGAGTGCACGGGCTTCATCATGGAAACGATCGACGTCGTCCACGATGCCCCTGCCCCGCGGGGCGGGGCAGGGGCAATCGCTTGCTTCGCTCAGATGTCCCTCATGCATATCGATTGAAACGATGGCCGTTCCTTCGCGCCGGAGATATGCAGAAAACACTGGTGTTTCCGGAAATTCCCTTTTTTCGCCGTAGACGTAGTAGTGGACCATTCGTTTTCTCCCGGTTGGCATGATCGACACGCGACGTGTGCTCGAAACCTAGCAGGCTGTTGAAATTCTCCTGCGAGGACTACGGCAGAAAATTATCGGCCTCATAAAACGCTCTACAAGGCGCTCGCGCGACTTCAGTAAGGGGTAGACGACCCCTGAAAACCGTTTGCGAGCACCCTTCAAAGTAGTTTTTCAACAGCCTGCTAGGTGCTGGCAGCCGCTTTCACAACCGACGTTTCCATCTTGCGATCGGTCGACAGGAACACACCCGCGAGAATTAGTGCGCCACCCACGATCTCGTAGGCGGTGATGCCGTCGCCCATGATGAGCGTTCCGATAGCGGCAAACGGCACCACGAGATTCAGATATTGACCCGCTTCAGCCGGTTCAATAACTCGCGCCCCGAGATTCCAGAGGGCGTATGCAACAACCGACGGAAAGATCGCGATGTACGCGATTGACCAGGCCGCCGGGCCCGCAGGTGGGAGGTGGATACCGTTGTAGATGGCAAACGGCGTTGCAAGAATAGTGAAAATGAGAATCTGCAATCCGGCCGAGGAGAGCGGGGGCATTTCCGAAGTCAGGCTAATGATGATTGTGTACGCCGCCCAGCACGTGATCACGCCGAGCATCCAGAGGTCACCAATCTTGAAATGCTGGTCGAATACGAGCAGAAGGTGACCACTCGTGGTGACCCACAGGACACCGATCAGTGCAACGAAGATTCCCGCGACCTTTCGGATTGACAGCTTTTGTTTTAGCGCAATCGTGGATCCGATCAGAATGAGCACGGGATTGAATGCATTGATCAGGGAGGCATTCATCGGGGAACTTGTCCGAAGCGCCTGAAACAGACCGAAGCTATAGCACATGATACCCAGCATGCTGAGAATGAGTAGCAGCGGCCATCGGCGAAGCAAGGCCTTCCAATCCGGCCGTTCAAGGTAATGGGCGAGGATAAGGAGAGGAATGACGGAGGTTCCCCATTTGATATACATGATGCTGGTCATATCCATCGCATGCGCGACAACACCGCCGAAAAGATAGTTCCCGGTCCAGCATGCTACTGCTCCGACAAGAGCAAGAATTGCAAGGATTTTTTCCCGTGGCATATTGGTCTCCAAACCAGTGCTAGAGAAGCTGCGGCCCGAACGCTTCTTTGAGAAGAAAGTTCAGGTACGAATGAATGTTGCGATGAGCGACAGGTGCTCGCTCCTGGTTGCACTTCGTGCGTCCTGCTCCGATCAGATGCGCGTCAGAAAACGTGGAAGATCGCGGCCCGGACGATCGCCTGATTGGGACCACTCGACGTTCCGGCCGCGGCAAAGTTGGTAGCGCGGTCAAAGGCCGTATTCGTCTTGTCCCCCCCAACGTGCTGATACGAACCCTGGAGGTACAGTGAGGTGCGCTTCGAGATCGCGTAGCTCGCCATCAGAGATGCGACGTTCCAATTGGGATGGAATGTGCCCACTGTCGAGTCGAGAGATGACCGGGTATAGGTGTAAGCGGCGCCTGCCCAGAACGCAGGCGTAAAGAAATACCTGAAATTCAGTTCAAAGTTGTCGAACTTCCAGCTGGTCCATGTCCCGCCGGGAGGCTGTGTAGCGCTTGCGGCCAAGTATGCGTTTCCGGTCGGGGAGGAAACCGCGGTGTGTGAATATGCGAAGCCGACAATCGCCTTATCGAATTTGTAATTCACTCCGGCGTCGATGTTCTGCTGGCTGGCGCCAGAGAACACGCTGCCCAAAGTTAGGGCGCCGGAAGCCAGACCAGGGTTCGTGACCCGCATATAGGCCACAGCGGCCGACAACCCTCCTCGTTGATACGAAGCTGCCGCCGAATACATGCGATTATTTGCGAATCCTCCTGCTTGATTGCTGAATGCATACATCGTTTCAGCGGTGATGCCCGATATATTCGGGCTGATGTACTTGACAGCGTTATTGAAGCCGTAGTCGTAGTCCGTATTGTCGTTGTCAAACGGGTGCGCCGCGACGTCACCCATAATGAAGCCCGCCGCGGTCAGTGGTGAGAACAGGTCAATCGTTGGATCGTATTGCCGTCCGAGACGAACCTCCCCCCAATTGGCCGATTTGATGCCGACGTATGCCTGGCGTGTGAACAAGCCGCCGTTGAAGGCTCCATTGTTTACGTTGAAGCCACTCTCGAGTTTGAATATGGCTTGATACCCTCCGCCGAGATCCTCATTGCCCGTGAGTCCCCAGCGGCTTCCGGCAAGGTCTCCGCTGCGCATCTGCCAACCTGAATGCCCACCCGCATTGCTAGTGAAGTTGATCCCCTCGTCGAGCAATCCATAAAGTGTCACGCTGTTTTGAGCATGCGCCACCGACGATGCCGATACTGCAGCAATCCCTATGATGATATGGCCAAATTTCATTTCGCTATCCGAATTTTAAACCACGAATTTGACTGTGAATATCCTCACTCCCCCCCTTGAATCAACGGGAATTGCTCAAGGGTTGATTAAATATTAGGTTGGTCATAAATGAGAAACTATCGAATTTCGGACAATCGAAACTCACAATCAGACACGATTACAGGGTGTCGTTTGGCGGTTCGTTGCGCGACCTGATCAGGTAGTGGTAAACGCGCACGCGCGAAGGATGATTGCCACCCCCTGCGAAAAGGGGGGCGATTGTCGTCGTCGCATCTGGACGGGAAATCTGTTTGAATTCTGGACGCGAATTGTCAGACATGACGCGCGCGAGATGCACGGCAATGTATCGCAAGGCCCAGGCTTCACGCTGCGCGAAGCAGATCAGGAGCGGACTGAATGTAGTTGGGCAGAGAGGGAGAGAGGGGGGCCGAGATGTGAGCAACATGTGTCTCTGTCTGACCAGTTCGCCAAGTACGGAGATGCGAGATTACCGCCGAAAAGAGATCCTTCGGTGGGCGTGTAGGGCGGAACAATCGTGATACCTGGCAAAGCACAATTGATACCTCGCCAGGTGAAGCATGGACGGTGGAAGGAAACGCCTCCGGGTTGAGCGAGGCGTGTTGCGACCGGGTGTGCGTCTACACAATGTCGTCGATAACGCCACCATCTACGCGATGGGCTGCGCCAGACGTGGCGGATGCCTGCTGCGAGCAGACGTAGACGACCAGATTGGCTACTTCTTCTACCGTGGCCGCGCGCTGGATCACGGAACTTGGCCGATGGGCGAGCACGAACTCCCGTGCCAGCTTCTCCAGTGATTTGCCCGTCCGAGCGACTTCGTCCCTCATCATGTCAGCGATGCCGTCGGAAATCGTCGGGCCGGGCAATACCGAGTTGACGGTGACTCCGCTGCCAGCGCCCCGCTATGACAAGCTGCGTGAGAGTGCTAGTTGCGCCGTCTTACTCATGCCGTAGTGAATCATATCTGCCGGGATGTTGCGCGACGATTCGGATGAGATGAACACCACGCGCCCCAGCCTCGTTCTGCCATGCGTGGCATTAGCAGGCTGTTGAAAAACGTTCCAAGAGGGTCGCACGGGAAATTACTGACCTCGTAAAACTCCCTACACGGCGCTCGCGCGACTTGGGTAAGGGGTAAAGCACCGCCGAATGAGGGGTGTGGATGCACCTCAAAAGCATTTTTCAACAGCCTGTTAGGGACCGGCTCAGACGCACGCCGCTCATCACGTTCGTCTGCCAGTATTGCTCCCACGTGTCGTCGCCAGTTTCGAAGAAATCCTTCTGTCCGAAGATTCCGGCATTGTTGATCAGAATGTCGATGTTTTGACTGGAGACCGTGTCGATCAGTCGTTGTACGCCGGCAGCATCACCCAGGTCGGCGGCAACGCCATGAATTTCAACATTCGGCAGCGCGTCCGATAGTCTTTCCTTTGCCCCCGCAACACTGGCAACGCTACGGCCGTTGATAATCACTAGCGCGCCACTGTCGGCCAGTGCCTTTGCGATTGCGAAGCCTATGCCGGCCGTGGATGCGGTGATCAGCGCAGTCTTGCCGGAAAGATCGATGTTCATGGCCCGAGCTCCTGGGTGACGGCAGCAGTCATCTTGCTTATCGGGTACCTGCGATACGGGGCAACAGACCGTGCGCGTTGCTGTAGTCGATCCGCACGAGGTCCTCTTCGGTGAAAACACCGCAAGCCTTTAGCCCGTTCATATGATCGATAGCCGTGCGATACGGAAAGTCGGTCCCGAAGAGTATCTGAGAAGTTTCCACCAGGCAGGTTAGGGCCGCCATGGCAGCCGTATGGGAAACCTGCGCGGTATCGTAGTAGAACCGTCGCAGTTCTTCGCGGACTCCGTCGGGGAATTGGTCTTTCAGCCTGGCATCGAAGACTGGTAGTCGAAGGAAGCGCTCGATAAGGAACGGCATGGTTCCGCCGGCGTGCGAGAAGATCCACTTGATATTGCGAAATCTCTGCGCGCCCCCGTTGACTAGCAGGGATGCAATGGCGCGTGTCGTGTCCGTTCCGAATTCGATGATGCTCGGATGAAGCTCGGGTTGGATGTTGACGCAACAATTCGGCGTGGTCGGATGTATTGATGCAACAACGCCGCGTCGATCCAGTTCGCTTAGCACTGGAAAGAAGCTGGGATCACCAAGCCATCTATCACCGTAACTAGTCAGCAGCCCGACTCCATCGGCCTTCAGCACGTCAAGGGCGTACTCGGTTTCCTTCAGCGCGCTGTCCGGGTCCGTGATGGGAATGGCCGCAAAAAAACCAAACCGGCCAGGATAGTCTGACACGATCCTGGCAGCATACTCATTGCACTCTCGAGCAAGAGTGGCAACGGCTTCCGTCGACATTTCCGAAAGGTTCAATGCAGGCGTCGTGATCGAGAGCATGGCTGTCTCGACGCCGCCTGCTTCCATGTCTGCCAGGGATTTTTCGATAGACCAGTGCTCGCACGGCGGTTCCAGCAGCCCTCGGGCCTTCAGCTCCTTAAGCCACCCAGGAGGCGAAACATGGTGATGGACGTCTACGCGCCCTCTGCAGCCACAGGTCCAACGGTTCTGCTTGCGCGTGGAGATTTCGGTGTCAACGTTCATGTCGATTTTATCCAGATCGGATCGACCGGCCGGGGGCGCCTGCGTCGCGGCCACTGATTCGGGACCGGGTAGCCCGCGAGGACACGGCCGGGTAGATACAGGTCAAGGCGCGTGCGCCGGTTGAGCGCCCCGTCACTTTTGATCAACAGTGTGTTCAAGCCTGAATCCGGGCGGCACGGGCCGCCCAGAAGCCAGACGTCACATAGCCAATTGCACCGGCCGGTGCTCGTGGCTTTTCGCCTGTCAATCAGGCGATCGTGTTGTGCAGTTCCCCGATGCCCGACACAAACAGACGCAGGCGGTCGCCGGAGGTGAGGAAGCGCGGCGGGGTGAAGCCGATGCCAACACCCGCGGGCGTGCCAGTGGCGATGATGTCGCCTGGTTGCAGTGCGATGCCCGCAGAGATCGTGGCGATCAGGCGAGGGATGTCGAAGATGAGCTGGGCCGTGTTGGAGTTCTGCCGGAGCTCATCATTGACCCAGCACTTGATGTCCAGATCGCGCCCGTCGATTTCATCCGCAGTGACCGCATACGGCCCCATTGGGCAGAACCCGTCGAGCGACTTGCCCAGGAACCACTGCCTGTGCATTTTTTGCAGGTCGCGCGCCGTCACGTCGTTGACGATCGTATAGCCCCACACGTGAGACATGGCGGCTTCCTCGGTGATGCCGACACCACCCTTGCCGATGATCACCGCGAGTTCGACCTCGTAATCGAGCTGGCTCGTCACTTTCGAGTGGTTCGGAATCGAAGCACCCGGGCCAACGATGGTCGAGGCCGGCTTGGTGAACAAGACCGGATGTTCCGGCATATCGGAGTTCGAACTTGCGTCGAAGCCCGATCTGTTGAATTCCTTTGCGTGCTCGGAGTAGTTCTTGCCGACGCAGAAGATATTGCGCCTCGGGTGCTCGATGGGCGCGAGCAGATCGCCTTCGTTGAACGGTCGGAATGCAGGCGCCGCCGGCGGCGATACCCGTGCGCCGCTCGAGATGAAATCGACCAAGTCTCCCTGGAAGCCGGGCAGCAGATCGCTGACGGGATAGTACGACTTGCGCTCGGTATCGACAATCGCGAGCACTGAGCCGCCGGGTGTTTTCAGATTCGCAAATTTCATTTTGTATTCCCTTGGCGGCGCTCAATCGAGCGCCGCCGCCGAGACTGCCGTTGAGGCGGGTGTTGAGTTTCAGTTGCTCATTACGTCAGCAAACCACCATCGACAAACTGGCTATTGACGAACATGAGCGGTGCCTGAGCCGTGGTGTCCAAACGTACCACTTCCCCGAAAAACACTTCGTGATCGCCCACCGTGATTTGCTGATGCTTTCGGCAGACATAACGCACGAGGAACTGGTTGAGCAGAGGAGGAGTCTCGGAATCGAGCAGCACCTCGTCAAATTTTGATGCTCCACGGGTGGCAAAGCGGCGCGCGAGTTCCTGCTGTTGGGCATTGAGCACGTGGACAGCAAACTCACTCGCGTTGCTGAACGCATTGAGGCTGTGCGCATTGCTACCCAGATTCCATGACACAATCGGAGGGTCGAGAGACACCGACGTGAACGAGTTCGCGGTCACACCGATGAAGTGATCCGTATCTGGGCACCTGCACGTGACGATCGTCACGCCGGTGGGATAGCGGCCGAACGCTGCGCGCAGGTCTTGCCCGGTGAGGGCCGACAGCATCGGCGACGCGCTGACAGACTGCCGTTGGCAGAAATCGCGAGCATCCATGATCAGGCCGTCTTGATTTTCCAGTACGTGTCCTTGTAGAGGATCTTGTCGCCGCGGAACTCCCACAGATCCACGCCGCGAGCTTCGATCTTCTGGCCGTTGACTTCATCGCCGCGTACGATCCAGACGGAAACGGCGCGGGTATCGTCGGCGACGTAGTCGTACATCGGCTCCCAGCTCATGTTGGGAATCTGGTCGAAGCGCTTGGCGACGTAGTCCGCGATGGCTTCTTTGCCGCGGATGGCGGCGCCGTCCGCCTCCTTGCCACGCGATGCATAGAACACAGCGTCATCCGCAAAGTGCGCAGCGATACGCTTGACATCACGGGAGTTGAATGCGGCGATGATGTCTTGCAGCAACTCGATGTTCACGGGTTTAGACATGGTGTAGGCTCCTGTTGAGAAATTGAAGTTACTTCGGGTTGGTGAAATCAGTCGCGACGAATGTTCTCGCCCTGTACGACACCTTTGTCGTACGTATCGGACAGCATGTATCCGCGCGTGCCATCCGGACCCGTGCTACCAGGTGGCTCGTCGGCGATAGTGAAGTTGAGTTCCACGATGATGCCATTCGGGTCAAGCACAAACAGCTGCCACAGGCCTGCGCTGCGAAGGTCCAGCTGACGCCAATCGGCGCCAGCGCTAATCAGGCGATCCCGGATTTCGTCGAAGCCGTGGGCTTTGACGGCGATGTGATCGAACATCGCGTCGGCTTCCTCGCGCTGGTGCCAGGGATCCAAGTGCTTTGCCGGGCGGTGGTCGACGATGTGGAACATCGTCTTATTGATGTCCAGCCAAGAGCCGGGAAAACCAAGGTTCGGGCGTGCGGCTTCCTTCATGCCGAGAAGTTCCATGTAGAACTTCGTCGTCTTCTCAAGATTGCCGGGTTTGCACCGAAGCGCGATGTGATGGATGTCGAGCAAGGGCATAAGTCTCTCCAGGAAGTTGATTCCGCGCTCAAGCGCCGAGCGCCAGCCGACCAAATTCGGTCGCATTGATGTCCCAAGACACCTGAATATGGCTGATGGCCGCATGCGCATCGCGGAATCGCTGCTGCACATGATTGGACTTGTAGATGCCGCCGCCACCGTAGGCCGCAAACAGCAGGTCCATCGCCCGCGTGCCCTGTGCTGCGGCGAACGCGGCGTTCCGTCGCCACTTGATCTGTTCGGCCATCGGTGCTGCCACGCCCGTGCGGGCAATAGCCATCGCTTCCTTTGCATCGGCCTGCAGAAGAAGCCGGCTGCTGGTGATGAGGGTGGCGACTTCCGCGATGCGAAGCTGCAGCGGGACAAGTTGAGCCGGTGTGAGGCGTGCGTAAGTAGTCTTTCGCAGTGCGGCGCCGGCGACGAATTCGTCGTAGGCACCCTGGGCATTGCCAAGAACAACTGCCGAGACGAGGTGCGGGAACAGGCCAAAGATAGGAGCCCGAAAAATCGGGGCCTTGTTGACTTCCAATCCCGGGGCAGTGGCATTGCTGAGGGAGTCCGCGTCCACGACCCAGTCGCGTCGCACCCTCAAATCCTTTGCTTCGAGATTGTTACTTCCCGTTCCGGTCAGACCGGCGACGTGCCACACGTCGATAACCTTAACTTGGCTTCGCGGAACCAGTGCGATGACGCGGCGTCCTTGAGATTCACCGTTCTGAACCGTGGCGCCAAGCATTACCCAACTGGCCAAATTCACACCACTAGAGAACGGCCAGGTGCCCGAGACGATGTATTCCGAGCCGTCGTCGCTGAGCGTCGACTTGCCGGCGGGATAAATCAGCGATGAGCTGACGATAGCGTCCGGGTCGGCTCCCCACACTGCGTCCTGTGCGGACTTCGGCCACATCGCGAGCATCCAGTTATGGCTCGCCGCATTGAAGCCGACCCACGCCGTGGACGGACAACCGGTGGCCATGATCTCCAAAACCTTAAGAAGCAGATCGTAGTCCGCTTCGGCACCGCCATACCTCGCCGGCTGCAGCAGCCGTAGCAGTCCGGAGGCGCGGCACGCGTCCGCGACCTCGGGGCTGAGAGTACGCAGCTCTTCGGTGCGCGGTGCCATCTCGCGCAGCAGCGGCGCGAGTTCTTCAGCTTTCTTGATCCACTGCTGCTCGGTTGTCGTTGCGCTCATCTCAAACCTTTAAACACGTTGGTTGATCGGATGACCAATAGTAGGCATTAATTTTCATGGATTGCATGAGTGTTTACGCTAGTTTGTCGACAATAAAAGATCATATGATCAACAGTTGGGCGAGGAGATCTGCCAGGCAAGGTTGACTACCGGCTTCGACGCCATAGTTTCTCGACTGGTATGGCTCAGACACCCGGCGGGTCGCTGGTGATGATCCGGCCGTAATCGCGGCCATCACCAGATGCTCGACGTTTCGGACTTCGGAGGGAGGGGGAAGGCCGCGACGATCAGGAAGCCAGCTATAGCCCCACGTCGATCGGCAAGCGGGACGGAAAGGCGCGCCAGTGTTGTGGTCGACCGAGATCAGAGCGCTATCCCAATGAGGAGGCTGTTGTGTTGCAGCATCTTCGGGCCGGCTTGAACACGGAACAGTTAGAGCGAGGTCCGGATTGTGCATTGCGGTTGCACACCGGCAAGACGATAGGAGCACAGTGGGTGTGCAATGCGTACAGAGAAGACGCGCGAATGTGGTCCAGGGGGCTTCCGATGGGAGGCGCAGAAACGCCGGCCTTGTTGTGGTGCTGGAGCGGGCGTCTCGGGATAGGCGACAGAGGATCGATGAATGCCCACTTTGTCGGAAGAAGCAGGGAGCGAGGTCGAAGGGCCTGCTGCATCGAAGGAGGTGGCGGGCCCCAGCGCCCGAGGTTGGAATAACCGGCATGCTGGCACTAGTTTGGCCGGCTGGTTAATTGCTTCCAGGAAAACGAAGGGCACATGACACTCTGGGTGCCAGTGCCGGCCTCTCAAAGTCGCGAGATATTCACCCAGACTCCTCGGGCTGGAACCGATCCTGTGTTGCGCATCAGGTGACCCGAGCGGGTCGAATAACGGATCGCGTCTCCCTCTTCGAGCACGTGCGTCTGGCCGTCGATCTCGACCTCAATCCGTCCGCCGAGACTGACGCCGTATTCCATACCGTTGTGGACGGTTGGAGAAGCAGCGCTGGCTGTTCCGGGCGCGAAGTCGTAAATCAGGAATTCGAGGCGAGTCTCTGGATCTGCGATGACAAGGGTGCGGCCGGCTCCCCCGGTTGTTACGTCCCGGCGTTGCGACTCGCATCGTACGACCGGATCGCCGGGGCCAGTGGACTGGAAGAGAGAGGTGATGCTCACATCGAGAGCTTGGGCGATCGCATGAATGCTTGCGACGCTGATGCCGGTTTGTCCGCGCTCGATTGTTGAGAGCATTGACGCGCTCAGGCCAGTGGCCTCAGAAAGGTCGCTCAGGGTGAGACCGCGGATTCGCCGGTAATTGCGTACACGCTCGCCGACGCTGAGAAGAACCTCGTCGAGCGAGTACTCGGGAGCGCCGTGCTTTTCGGGCGGCGTTTCGCGTTCTTCTTCAAACTGAACAGTCATCGTGTTTCCTCTACGGCAGTGGCCCCGCCGCGAAGCAGCGAGATGGGAGATTCGTGCCGATTGTACGCGAGGGGGCGATCTAGGTATTGCGCCCCTATCACTGGGCGACAACTTATGTCGCTGTACGGCTGACGACATCTAGACGCATTCAGGGTAAGCCCCAAGCGGCACACCTTTTTTCCTGCTTGCATACGTGACAGTCATGTGATTCACTACTAATGAACTTTTCTACAATGTGAGTGAATTTTTATGTCCGATCAAATGCAGCTGCAGGGCGGCTTTGCTCCGTCAAAAGGCGGCACGCCGTTACGCCCTGCGAATCCGGTTCTTTCACTGCTCGATGATTTTTCGTTGGAGATGAGCGGCAAGGATCAGCCTGCGCTGCGGGAAGCGCAGGATGTGATCCCTGATGGGACGCTGGTTAATGTCACCTTCCTGAGTAACGAAAGCCTCGATCTGCGGGTAAACGCGGCGCAGACGGTGCGTGAGAGCGGATTTCTTCCCGTGCCCCACATCGCTGCCCGGCGACTGCAATCGGAAGCTCAGTTGAGGGAGTTCTTGGAGCGGTTGCGGGAAGCCGGTGCGAACGAACGGGTGTTTGCTGTTGGGGGCGACCCCCGTAGTCCGGAAGGGCCTTACCAAGACTCACTCGCCTTGATCCGCTCAGGCCTATTGGCCGACTACGGGGTGGGGCATGTGTCGATTGCAGGTTATCCCGACGGGCACCCGGACATTGAGGATGATCGGTTGTGGGCCGCCCTCATGGCCAAGTACGCCGCCTTGACTCAACAGGGCCTGAACGTGACGATTCTTACCCAATTTGGGTTCGATGTGGAACCCGTTCTGCGCTGGATCGCCAAGGTGCGAGAGATGGGCATCGATGCTCGGATTCGGGTTGGCGTGCCGGGCCCGGCTGGTGTCAAGCGATTGCTCGCTTTTGCAGCGCGCTTTGGAGTTGCCTCTAGCGCGTCGGTTGTGAAGAAGTATGGCCTGTCGCTCACGAACCTGTTCGGGACTGCCGGACCCGACAGATTCATCAATTCCCTTGCGGAGCAGCTCGATGGTAAGGGATTGGGGAAAGTGAGCCTGCACTTTTACGCATTTGGTGGGTTGCAGCCTACCGGTGAGTGGATCCGGGATTTCCGCAAAGAGGCATAACATGTCAAATCATCAATTGGCGTCCAATGCCAATCAGGCGACGCTTGTCGTACACGGACCGGACCAGCCCGGGATTGTGGCAGAGGTTTCCGCGCTTATCGCCCGCCACGGTGGCAACATCCTCTCGGCAGACCAGTACAGCGATACGCAGTCTGGAGGCGAGTTTTTCCAGCGTGTCGTACTTCACGTGCCCAATCTGGCTGCGGAGATGCCGGCGATCAAGTCGGATCTTGAGGAAACGATCGGCGCGCGCACACGATTCGGGTTGAGGTGGGCGCTCAACGACCGATCTGTTCCGAAGCGACTCGCAATTCTCTCGTCGAAGAGCGACCATTGCCTGCTCGACCTGCTGTGGCGTCACCGCCGCGGGGAGTTGCCCGTGTCCATCCAGATGGTCATTTCCAATCATGCGGTCTCTGCCGAGGATGTCCGCAGCTTTGGCATTCCCTTTTTTCATGTTCCGAGTCAGGCCGGGGCTGACAAGTCGCAGTCCGAGGCAAGGATCCTTGAGATCCTCAAAGGCAACGTCGATTTTGTGGCGCTTGCCCGGTATATGCAGATTCTCTCGGACGATTTCATCCAGGAGGTCGGCGTACCGGTTATTAATATTCACCACTCGTTCCTGCCCGCATTCATCGGTGCTGGTCCCTACAAGAGGGCAAAGGAACGTGGCGTAAAGCTTATCGGGGCGACGGCGCATTATGTTACGAAGGATCTTGATGAGGGTCCTATCATTGAGCAAGACATTGTGCGCGTAACGCACGCTGACACCGTTGCCGATCTCGAGCGCCGAGGTGCCGACGTCGAACGGGACGTGCTGTCGCGGGCGGTGCGCTGGCACGCGCAGGATCGTGTCATCCGCTCGGGGAATCAGGCGATCGTTTTGCATAACTGAAATAAGCTGTACACCAAGCGGAAGCATCTCGTGAGCGGCAGACGCGCTGCTATTTCGCCAACCACAACTAGGAGAGTAAACATCATGTCCACCACTTCATATGGTGAGCGACTGGAGCTGCGCAAGATCCGCGTCGCTGTCGTTCAGGCCGAGTCCATCTTCCTCGATCTTGATGCGACGACCGACAAGGCAATCGCGCTGATCGAGCGCGCCGGCGAGGCCGGTGCCGACCTGATCGGTTTCCCGGAGGCATATATCCCCACCTTCCCGAACTGGTACGAAACGCTCGGAGAGAGCGCCAAGGCACGGGAGTTTGACAAGCGGCTGTTCAAGAATTCGGTCGAAGTGCCGGGCAGCCACATCCAGGCAATCGCTGAAGCGTGCGGTCGTGCCGGCGTAAACGCGGTAGTGGGGATCAATGAGCGACTGAACGGCACAACCGGCACAACGTGGAACACACAGGTTCACATCACCCGTGACGGGAAAATCGCCGGCAAGCACCAGAAGTACGTCCCGACCACGGGAGAGCGGCAGGTGCACAAGCCGGGCACTACCGGGTCCGTCAATTCGTTCATGACCGATTTCGGCGCTGTCTCCGGTTTGATCTGCGGGGAGAATTCGAATCCGCTCGGCCAGTATGCGGCCGCCGTGAACTATCCCGTCGTACACGTCGCGTCGTGGCCATTCTACTTCCATCCCTATTTTCCGATGCACCATGCGATCAAGACGGCCACGGCGGGCGTCGCGTACACGCTGAAGGCGTTCGCCTTGGCGGCAGTAGCGCGCATTCCCGAGGGCTATATCGAAGCTGTCGCCGAGACGGACGAGCAGCGGGAATTTTTGGTGGCCCAACGCGCAGCGCTTCCGGGCGCGCTCGTGTTCGATCCGGCTGGAAACGTAATCGCTGATGGCTCGGGGAATGCGGATGATCTGCTGATTGCCGACATCAACCTGGAGGACGTCCTCATCCCGAAGACGATTATCGACGTCGCAGGTCACTACAATCGCCCTGAACTCTTCGCCCATCTCTTCGGACGGTGAGCCAGACCGGTTCATTCAGACGACTAACAGACAAGGAAGTGACATGAATTCCAGCTCCAACCGCGGCGGTGAATCGCTGCAGGATCTCATCGACCGGCTGCCCAACCTCGCCGACTATTTCTACAACGACGTTCGCTCGCCGCATTTCAGCAATTCAGGATCGGGCCACCTGCCGCCGGCATTCACGAACTGGCGCGACGAACAGCGTGGTTGGGGGGAGACCGCGGTGCTGTTCGACCAGACCTTCCACATGCCGGTGCTCAACGTGCGTGGGCCGGACGCCGCACGGCTGATCGAGCGCCTCAATGTCGCCACGATGTCTAACTTCACGACTGATCGTGCGAAGCAGTTCGTTGCGGTCACGCCGCGTGGACATTCGATTGGCGATTCGATCATCTATCGTCACGCCGAAGACCATTTCGAACTCATCAGCGGCAAGCCTGCGCTGAACTGGGTGGCCTTCAACGCCGAGACCGGCGGCTATAACGTCACGGTTGAGTGGGATCTGTCGTCGAACCAGAACAAATCCGGTCGACGCAACAAGTACCGCTTCCAGATCGACGGCCCCAATGCGGGTGAAATCTTTGCCTCCGTGCTTGGCGGCAAGACCCCGGAACTCGGCTTTTTCCGGACCACCCACGTCAAGATCAAGGGCCATGATGTACTGGTGTTGCGTCACGGTATGGCCGGGCACGCAGGTGTGGAACTCTCCGGCCCCTATGAGGCGTACGAGGAGATTCGTGACACGCTGCTTGAGGCGGGCGCTCCCTATGACATGCGCCGCGTCGGAAACCTGGCATATTTCAGTACGCCGCTTTCCAATGCCTGGCCCGCCTACCCGGTACCGGGAATCTATACCGGAGACGAATTGTCGGCCTACCGCCGCTGGTTGTCCGCAGACGATTGGGAGGGGCGTTCTGAAATTGGTGGTAGCTTCGTTTCCCAGAACATTGAGGACTACTACGTCACGCCTTACGACCTTGGCTATAGCCGCGTGGTGAAGTTCGACCACGACTTCATCGGCCGGGAAGCGTTGCAGAGTATCCCCGAAGAGCAGCGCCGCACCAAGCGCATGCTCGTCTGGAACCACGAGGATGTGCAGCGAGTGTATGCCTCTCAACTGGGTGATGGGCCACGCTACAAGTCGATCGAGTTCCCCATCGGCAACTATGCCTGGAAGCAGTTTGATGAACTTCGCAATGCGAAAACTGGCGAATTCGCCGGAATCTCGGCGCACTGCGGCTACGTCGCCCCCGACAAGCAAGTTTTGTCGATCGCGCTGCTCCAGGGGGGCAGCGCGACGCCCGGTACGGAAGTGGTCCTGACGTGGGGCGAGCCGAATGGTGGCTCGCGCAAACCGCAGGTTGAGCGGCACGAGCAGACGACGATCCGTGCGACCGTTGTTGAGGCTCCATACTCGCGTGGCGTGCAGGAGCAGATCCGCAGCGCGGTACATTCCCGATGACGGGATGCGAGGGGGCCGCAACCGTGGCCCCCTCGCTTGAACAGGGGGGAGGAGCCGGACAGCCGTGACAACAATCTTGCAGGATAAGCGCGTGCTTATTGTCGGTGGTGCGCGAGACATTGGCTTCGCCATCGTGGAAGCCGTTGCGCAAGAAGGAGCAACGGCACTCATCGGCTCGCGCGACTTCGGCAAGGCCTGCGTGGCTGCCGCTGGTATCCCTGGGGCAGAGCCTGTTTGGCTAGATATCAACGAGGAGGTGAGCATCATTGCCGCCTTTGAACTGATTGGCCAAGTCGACCACATCGTGGTAATCGCATCAGCTAACCACGATCTATCGGTAGCTGAACTGGACCGCGGCAAGTCCGTCGCGGCGTTCGAGGCCAAGGTCATTGGCCCACTGCTGCTGGCCAAGTATTCGGCGAAGCGCCTCCGTCGAAACGGATCGATTGTGTTGTTCTCAGCAGTCCCTGTGTGGAATCCAACTTCCGGGTATACGGGCATGGAAATCGCCAACGGTGCGGTCGCGTTTGCTGTGGGGCACCTTGCGAAGGAACTCGCCCCAATCAGGGTGAACGCAATCTCCCACGGTGTCATTGATTCCGGAAGCTGGGACAGCCTGGGCAGTGACAGGAAAGAGGCGTTTCTCGAGAGTGCAGTTCGTAGCACTCTCGTCGGCCGGGCGGGAACCAGTGACGACGTCGCTAAAGCTGTGCTCTGGTTGTTGGGAGCGGGGTTCGTGACGGGCGAGACGATTTATGTTGAAGGTGGAGCAAGATTCGCATGACTGCGCACATTCTCGACGGAAGGGAGGCTTCGGCCGCCATCAAGGCCGAGTTGACAGAGCGTGTTGCGACGCTCAAAGAGCGGGGAACTATCCCAGGAATCGCTACCGTGCTGGTCGGGGCGGATCCGGCTTCACAGCTGTACGTTGGCATGAAGCACAAGCAGGCGCTCGCGATTGGCATGAACTCGATCCAACGAGAACTTCCCGCAGAAGCTAGCCAGCCTCAGGTCGAGGCACTGATCGACGAACTCAACGCCGATCCGTCCTGTCACGGCTATATCGTTCAACTGCCGCTGCCGCGGCATCTTGACACCGATGCAATCCTCGAGCGTATCGCACCGGAAAAGGATGCCGACGGTCTGCACCCGATCAATATCGGCCGTCTCGTACTCAACGTAAACAGCCCGATAACGACACCGCTGCCGTGCACGCCGCGTGGGGTGATCGAGTTGCTGCTGCGTAACGGATACGACCTGAACGGCAAGCATGTCATGGTCGTCGGTCGAGGGACGACTATCGGCCGATCCATCGGCCTGTTGCTTACCCGCCGCGAGATCAATGCCACCGTTACGCTGACCCATACCGGTACGGTAGATCTGCCGCACCACCTGCGCCAAGCAGATGTCATCGTAGCGGCCGCAGGTGTGAAACATATTGTCCGCCCCCAGGATGTCAAGCCAGGTGCAGCAGTTCTCGACGTGGGCGTCACGCGGGTGCTGGACCACGGAACAGGAACGTACAGGGTCGACGGCGACGTTGATCCAGCGGTATCGGAGGTTGCTGGTTGGCTGTCTCCGAACCCGGGCGGTGTCGGCCCGATGACGGTTTCCCTCCTGCTGACCAACGTCGTGGAAGCCGCCGAACGTGTATAGCCTCAGAAGGCTGGTTCTGCAACGGCAAGGAGGGTGCGGTAATCGTGGCCAGACCGACCAACATACAGAAACTGAAGGGAACAGAGGAAGATCGTATGACGGCGCAGTTGATTGATGGACTTGCACTGGCGCACCGGCTGCGCACGACTATGCGCGAACGCGCCACGAGACTTAGCCAGGCTGGGCATCAGCCGGGGCTCGCTGTGGTGCTGGTCGGTGACGACCCGGCCTCGGCAGTATATGTACGTAACAAGTTGCGCGCCTGTGAGGAGTGTGGGGTTGGCAGCCAGCGCCACGTGCTGCCTGCTTCGGCGACAGAGGGGGAAGTGCTCCAGCTGATTCGTCGACTGAACGACGATGAGAGCGTTCACGGCATTTTAGTTCAATTGCCATTGCCTGCGCACATCAATGTGCGGCGGGTAATCGAGTCGATCGATGTCGACAAGGATGTCGATGGTTTCCATCTCTATAACGTGGGTGCGCTTGTGCTGGGCCAGTCGGTGTTTCCGCCGTGCACGCCGTATGGCGTTCAACTGCTGCTGGAAACCACGGGAATCGAGGTTGCGGGTAAAAACGCAGTCGTCGTTGGCGCCAGCAATATTGTGGGCAAGCCGATGGCGCTGATGTTGCTGCAGAAAGAGGCCACAGTGAGCATCTGTCATGTCCGTACGCGCGACCTTGCCCAGTTCACGATCCTCGCGGACATCCTCATCGTCGCTGCCGGCAAGCCTGGTCTGATCACCGGGCCGATGGTGAAACGCGGAGCTGTGGTGATCGACGTGGGTATCAACCGACTGTCTGATGGCAGCATTGTTGGCGATGTGGACTTCGACAGCGTACGTGAGCGAGCTAGTTGGCTGACGCCTGTGCCTGGCGGAGTCGGCCCGATGACGGTGACGATGCTGATCGAGAACACGCTGCGCTCGGCCGAGCGGGAGGGAGGGTTGCCTGCGGCATGACAGCGCCCCGCGCGGATGTGCAGCGCAATTCGCGCATACGCATCGAGATATGGTCGGGACAAACGAAACGGTAATACAGGGTAGAGATACGGCGGAACTTCGACTTCACAGCGCGCGGGGAGGGCGGTCCTGCCGCTCTCATTCTTTCACTTTCAAGCTCACCGCAGAGTGAGGGGCTAACTTGGTAAGTATCATGACAATGCTGTGGGGATTCATCGCGCAGGAGGAAACGGACAGGATTCCATCGGGTGCGATAGCTGTTGCGCGCATCTTCATGCGCAGGAGTGGCTCGCTCCTGAAGGTGGGCGCGTTAAGCGGTTCGATCATCGTTCGTGCCGCAGACCGCAAGGTCGACCATGGTACCTCTATGCGAGGTATGCCGTGAAGACCGCCGCCATTGCGGAACGCCCGGCTATTCCCGCCTACGGAGCGCAGGTCCTTTCCTTCGCCGGGTTGCGCTTCGACGCCACATTGGGCGTACTGTCACACGAGCACGAGGCGCCTCAACCGATTGCTGTCGATGTTGATCTGAATCTGGGCACGCAACCGCTGTTGCCGCAGGACGATGACATCCTGAACGTACTCGACTACCGCGTAGTCCGGCAGATCATCATTGACGAATGCACATCTGGGCATGTGAATCTGCTCGAAACCCTAATCGGAAAGGTCGCACGCAGACTCTTGTGCGTGCCGGGTGTGCTCGGGGTGAGAGTCAAGATCACGAAACTTGAGATTTTCGAGGACTGTGAAGTTGCCATACGGATGGAAGCTGGAAGCTGGAAGATGGTGACCGAGGTGGAACCCAAGATCGTCGGCGCCCGGTGGTGAACGGCGGGTGAATACGAGTGTGGTTGAGGTGTCAGCAGATACTTCATCAGCGGTAGCGGGACCGGGACATTAGCTCAGTACGTGCTGCCAATGCATCAGGATTGTCCAGTCGGATCGATAATTTGATCATTCGGAATGCAAATTGTTGCCCCAGGAAACATGCCCCAATGAGTTCATCGTGAATACACCTGTGCCAGATAGCGTGCGCATTCTCATTGATTTCATTTCGCCAACTCACGGAACGCCTCCGCTGCGCGCCGCGTTTGACTCGCCCATGGATGTACTCATTGCTGAGTCAGCGCAGCAGGTGTCAGATGTACTCGATGCCGTTTACGCCTATGCAAAAGCTGGTCACTGGTGCGTGGGTTTCGTACGTTATGAGGCCGCGCCTGCCTTCGATTCTGCGCTGGTTGTTCACTCGCCGGTTCCGGGCCCACTCGCGTGGTTTGGTGTGTTCAATGCGGCCCATCCTTGGGGCGAAGAAGCCGCCGAGTTTGCGAAAGTGGATTGGCATGCTCCGCTTCGTGATGGTGAAACTCGAATCGTGATTGCCGATATCCATCGGCGCATTACTGCGGGTGAGGTCTATCAGATCAACCATACCGCCCGCATGCGAGGTAAGCTGAAAAAGGGAACACCGCGTGCGCTGTTCGCGGCGCTGCAACAAGCCCAGCCAGGCACCTACGCAGCCTGTGTGGATACCGGCGCGCAGCAAATACTCTCGGTCTCGCCCGAACTGTTCTTCGACTGGCGAGAGGACGGTCAAATCCTGTCGCGACCGATGAAGGGCACAGCGGCGCGGGGGGCCACTCCGTCTGAAGACACGCAAAATGCGGCAGCGCTGCGTGCCAGTGTCAAGGAGCGTGCGGAGAACGTCATGATTGTGGACCTGATCCGCAACGACCTCTCTCGAATCGCCGAGCCGCACAGCGTCGCTGTGCCGCGCCTTTTTCACACCGAGGCGTTGCCCACTGTGTGGTCTATGACTACGGATGTGGTCGCCCGCACGCGGCCAGGTACCACGCTGGCTCAGGTCTTTGCCGCGCTCTTTCCGTGTGGCTCGGTTACAGGTGCGCCCAAGATTCAGGCCATGCGGACCATCTGCGCGCTTGAACCGGATCCGCGCGGCGTCTACTGCGGCGCTGTTGGTGTCGTCCGCCCCGGTGGCGCGGCAACGTTTAACGTCGCGATTCGCACCGTCGAGATTGACGGTGGTGGCGAGGTGAGTTGCGGGATCGGCAGCGGTATCACGATCGACGCCCGCTTCGACCAGGAATGGACCGAATGGGCAAATAAGGCGGCCTTCGCGCTCCGCGCGAGTGCGCCATTCGCGCTGTCCGAGACGTTGCGCATCGAGGATGGCGTCGCCTGCAATGCCGTAGCTCATCTGGCGCGCCTCGCCGCCGCAGCAGCACATTTTCGCTTTCCCTACGACGGCGACGCGATGGCTGGCGCGCTGGTGGCCCTCGTAAGCGCTCATCCGACGGGGATTAGGCAGGCTTGCCTGCTGTTGTATGCCGACGGCCGCGTCGAGACAAACTCGTCGTTGCTTGCCGCACACTTGGAGCCTGCTCAGGTGCGTCTCGCGGCGGCCCCACTGCGCGAAGCGCACACAGAATTCGTGCGCTACAAGACCACACGCCGTGAGCAATACGAAATTTTTGCTCCTTCGGAAAATACGTTCGACACCCTGCTATGGAACGAGGCGGGCGAGGTCACGGAATTTACGCGCGGGAACGTCGCCATAAAGGTCGAAGGGCGATGGGTCACTCCGCGGCTCACAAGCGGTCTGCTACCTGGCGTTGCGCGCGCACATGCGTTAGCGGCCGGGCAGGTTGTGGAGGATGTCGTGCAGATAGAGGACCTGTTGTATGCCGAGGGAGTCGCCTTCATCAGCAGCTTGCGGGGCTGGATCGAAGTACAGATCGATCAGGCTGAGGTCAGACAGATTGTCTCGAGCCACATACCTCGCAGTCCGCGAAGAAACCGAGGCGTCGACCTGGATGCGTGCTCTCCCCGGTAGACCTGAACAATTTCCGGACTGGAAAAATGCAGAGATCTTTCCTTCCGTAAGCGGACGCAAAGTGGTAGGCAGAAGAAATTCTGGTTGTAAGTGGCTACGCAAATGATCGGATGATCAAAAATATCGGGATGTGGCCGTCTTGACGCTTAAGTAAGTGCGCATCTTGCCGTTTACTCTCGTGTGTCAGGTTCTTAAATGAGCGATCGACAAATACGGACGGTCCATCAAGCGGTGTTCGATTATGAGTGTGAACTGGTGGCTCGATTGCGTCCGACGGCGACGTCGAGCTTGCCCGGCATCGCACTATGAATCGGCAGCGATTGCCTTGCAGCCGTGTTCAAAAAGTCGATTCAAGGACATATTCAGGTTGATCTCGCCACGTATGGAGAGGCGTAAATGAAGATTGAGAATATAAAGGTCAGGACTCGGCTCGTCGTGGGGTTCGGTTTGGTTCTGGCGATGCTTTTTGCTGTATCAGTGCTTGGCATTACGCGTCTCGATAGTATGAACGGCACATTGTCCCAGACGGTAAATCTGTACGGAAACGCGGCAAATCTCATTGGCCAGGCCCTAGGAGACGTCCGAGTCGGATCGATGGATGTGCGGAACATGGTCGGGCTGCGAGACCCCGAACGCGTGTCGGGACAAAGCAAAAAGATAGCGGTGGGCATGGACGATTACGATGCAGTTCAGAAGAAGATCCAGGATCTTTTCAATTCGGATCCGCGTACCAGTGAGAGTGAAAGAAAGTACCTGCAGGAGATCGCCTTACTGAGCAGTACCGCGATACCTCTGGCGAGGAAGACAATACAGTCGGCCTCAAGCGATCCGCAGAAGGCAGACGCGTCGGCGACAGACGCGGGACCAGCCCTGGACGCACTGGGAGGAGCGCTGTACCGGTTCTGGGATCATGAAGTCAAGGCGAGCAATGAGAGCGCCGTTGAAGCACGGGACGCGTATGTCATGAGCCGGCGTATTCTCATTTTTCTCTCGGTTGCTTCGGTGGTGCTGGCTGTGCTCGTCTGTGTCGTGATCACGCGCAGTCTACTGCGACAGCTGGGTGGAGAACCTGGTTACGCTGCACTTATCGCCGAGCAGATTTCGGCGGGCGATCTTACCTGCAGAATAGATCTCGCAAGCGGGGACTCGGCCAGTCTGCTGCACTCCATGCGCCTCATGCGTGACAAGCTGCAGTCAATCGTGGAACGGATCCGCACCGGAACCGACAGCATTGCAACAGCATCAGGGCAGATTGCTGCAGGCAATGCCGATCTGTCGGCGCGTACTGAAGAGCAAGCTGCATCACTCGAGGAAACGGCAGCCAGCATAACGCAGTTAACTGAGACTGTTCGGCGCAATGCGGACAATGCCCGGCAGGCAAACTCACTCGCGACTCGGGCTACAGAAGTCGCCGACACCAGTGGCGACATTGTCCGGAACATGGTGCAGACGATAGAAAAAATCAACGACAGTTCCAAGCTGATCTCCGAGATCACGAGCGTTATAGAAGGGATCGCGTTTCAGACCAATATTCTGGCGCTCAATGCTGCGGTCGAGGCGGCACGTGCCGGAGAGCAGGGGCGCGGATTTGCCGTTGTTGCGAGCGAAGTTCGGAGCCTCGCGCAGCGCTCGGCTGGAGCTGCTAAGGAAATCAAGGAACTCATCAGTTCTTCCGTCGTCCTGATTCAGGATGGTACGAGGCAGGCGGGAGACGTGAACGCTGTCATGACGCAAGTCATGACAGCGATACGCCAGGTCTCCGACATCGTTGGCGAAATTACGATTGCCTCAGAGGAGCAAAGCCGGGGCATCGAGCAGATCAATGCAGCGGTGATGCAGATGGACCATGTGACCCAACAAAATGCCGCTCTGGTCGAACAGGCCGCCGCGGTTGCCCAATCCTTTGATGATCAGGCGAAGGGCCTGGGCGATTCTGTCTCACTTTTCCGGCTGGCCGAAGCGGTGTAAGCCTTCCGGACAGGTTGGTCTTCTGCGGCCAGGGACTTCTCAAGCAGACAAGCTCGAAGTGAAAATCGTCACTGTCAAGTTGGCCATGTGCCCGCGGAAGTGCTGGCGCAGAGTGTACGTTCCTCATAACGGTTCGATGTTGCCACTGCCTCATGTATTCTGACGAACTGTACGCGGTGCTCCGCAGGCTCGATGAACTGACAAACTGGGAGAGCCGTCCTCGCAGCGCTATGCGCGTTGGACTCGGGCCAATGCTCGATCTAATGGGCCGCC
>NZ_CAJPGQ010000066.1:0-27219 GCF_905339595.1 Burkholderia sp. BCC1977 | reverse complement strand
CGATCACGCTCCAGCTCCAGCTCCAGCTCCAGCTCCAGCTCCAGCTCCAGCTCCAGCTCCAGCTCCGGCTCCGGCTCCAGCTCCGGCTCCGGCTCCGGCTCCGGCTCCGGCTCCGGCTCCGGCTCCGGCTCCGGCCGTCATATCTGAACGCAACCTGCAGCAATGAGGAAATAGGCTGAAGGATTCCCCGGGATTACGTCGCGGATCGAGTTTGCATTGTCCCTGTCGACACGCATTTGTGGTTCCTAACTAACCGTATCGACTTGTCACGTGACAACTGCAGATTCCGACGCTACTCAGGGTCGCAAGTCGATAGCAAAACTGCACCAGCATGTCCAAAACGATAACGAAATAACGTTTTGAATCAGCACTGCGATTTCTTCTGGCTTTCGGCGCTCAAGTTCTAAGAACTCCATTAGCACCCTCCATTTCGAATGAAATTTCATCTATTTCTATTCTTCATTCGATTTCACATGCGAATAATTTCCTGGCCATTTGGCCTGCTTGTCACGTAACAACTACATCAATCAGAAAATTTCTCTCGCCGTCTAACACTTTTCTGGACTTTTCAACAACAACTGCATATATTACGCAAAACTCCTTGGAGGAATTTAATGGCTTTCAAGATCGCCGTCAGCAATCAAAAAGGTGGTACTGGAAAGACGACCATCTCCGTCAATATCGCAGCGGCCTTCGAAGCCGGCGGCAACAAGGTCGCCTTGATCGATGCCGACCCTCAAGGCACGTCCGTCAGATGGGTCACGAGCGGGGAAAATACGCTCCCGATGACGGTTCTGTCATTGGCCCCCGCCGGTCGCGGTATCGGCGGCGAGATCAAGAAGCAGGATGCAAATTTCGATGTGATCGTCGTCGACTGCCCGGGCAACCTCGAAGACCCGCGCATCGCGTCCGTGCTCGAAGTCGCCGATTTCTGCCTCGTGCCGCTGTCGCCGTCGCCGGCCGACCTGTACAGCACCGTCGCGATGATTCGCATGATCGAGTCGATGCGTGCGGTTCGTAACCCGAATTTGTCTTCCGCGCTGATGCTGAATAGCGTCAATGGAAAAACTAAAATGCGTGAAGAAATTTTAAAAATTCTAAGGGCTGAGGAAATAGGGGAGCATCTACTCGACAGCCAGATCGCGCAGCGCGAGGTCTACCGGCAGACTTTCGCCCTCGGCACCACGATCCATCATCACAATCGATACCTGAAGGGGCTGAAGGAAGCCCGCGCGGAAATCGAGAGACTGGTCACCGAAATGGCCCAATACATCGCGTCGACGCGCGCTATCGGAGCCGCTCATGGCTAAGGACACATCGAAAGACAAGAAGCCGACCGGTAACCTGCATCTCGCGGCCGGCCTGCTGCGCGGGCTCGCGCAGGAAAACGCGGCGCTGGAAACGCGCCTGCCCGAGCCGACGCCCGCGTCGAGTCCTGCCGTAGAAACCGCAACCCCTGTTGCCCCGACCGCGGCCACGCCCGCCGACGCGATCGATCTTGGCGCGCCGCAGAAGGTCGCAGTCAAGGACTGCATCCCGAACCCGTTCAACCCGCGCGTGTTCTATTCGGAGTCGAGCCTGCACGAGCTCGCCCTGACGCTGAAGCGGGAAGGGCAGATCGAGCCGATCAAGGTCACGCGTCTCCCGGAATTTCCCGGCAAGCTCGTCGTGATCGACGGGCAACGCCGGTTGCGCGCGACGAGCATCAACGGCGACGAGACGATCAACGCGACGTTCCGCACGGACCACACGCCCGAACAGCTCTATACGATCGCCTATCGCGCCAACCACGACCACGAGCGCCAGACGATCTTCGACGATGCGGTCGCGTGGAAGCGCCTTCTCGACGAAAAGGTCTTCCCTGACCAGAACACGCTCGCGGAGAAGATCGGCAAGGACAAGGCATCGATCAGCAAGACGCTGTCGCTGAACGCACTGCCCAACACGCTGCTCGAACGGATGGCTGGCGCGAACGATGTGGTCGGCCTGCAGGCGGCGTACTTCCTGAAGCTGATTTTCGAGCGTCTGGGCGAACCGGCTGCCGACCGTCTGCTCACGGCGGTGATCGACCGGAAAAAGTCGGTACGCGACCTCGAGAATTTCCTGCGCGCGCAGAGCGACGGCAACAAGAAGACGGGACGCACGCGCTACAGCGTTCGTCACGATTTCGCGCTCGAATCACGCGCGATCGGTCAGTTGAAGACCTATCCGGACGGACGTCTGGACCTGCAACTGAAGGGAGTCGATGCGTCCCACCAGGAAACGCTCGCCGACCGGCTCAAGACCGTAATCGACGCGTACGTCGCCGAACTGGCGGAAGCCGCGCAAAAGTAGGCGCGCAATAAAGTACACGCGCAAGACAAAGGCCTCGCACCTGCATGGCACCGCGCAGCCGGATGAAGTCCGGTACACGGCGCATGCCAGGCGACGAGGCCTTGATCAGTTGGTCGCGAGGCTGCTTTTCAGCAGGAATTCCAGCAAGTCGTCCGAGGTCGGTTCGCCCCAGGTATCGAGCGCCAGCCACCGGAAGAAACTGGTTTGCGCCAGCTTGCTCGCCTTCTTCTTCGGCGACAGCGTGAGATCCTTCGAACCGGCCACCGTCTCGTTGTAGCGCTCGATCAGTTTGGTCTGGTCGTCGATCTCCAGCTCGCGGAAATACGCACCGGCTTCGTCGACCTTCGCGGCCAGGTATTTGTCGCGAATCTGTTCCTGCTTGCTCTGAGCAGATTCCTTTGCCGGCGCGGCCGTTTCGGTGCCCTGCCCGTCGGCCAGCGTATAGCCGTGCGTCAGCGCCTTGCGGAAATACGCGGCCACGTTGTCGACCGGCGCTGCGTTCTTCTTCGTAGTCCGATTGAGCGTATAGGCGATTGCCGCCTTGATGCGCTGCACACCGTACTGCGTGATCAACCGGCGCGCTTCCGAACGCGGGATGCCGAACTTGGCGACCTCGTCGACGAGCGCTTCGTTCTTGACGTCGCCTTCCTCGACCGTATCCGCGCTCTGCTTGCGCGTCACCTTGAACTGGACGGCCTCCACGCTGCGACCTGACTTGTGTTCGATCAGTTCGAGCGTATGGTCGGAAACTTCGTTCACCTCCTGAATGCACGGCACCAGGACCTTGCTCTTGAAGAGCTTGTACTCCTTGTACGACTGCGACGCCTTGTCCTGGCCGAGGATGAGATCGCGGAATTTCGGCAGCGGAATCTTCGCCGTGATGCCGATCCCCTCGTAGCGCACCGTGTTTTCCCACAGGGCAAGCGAGTGCGAGCGCCGAAACTCGCGCGCGATCCGCATATCGATGAGCGCATAGATTTCCGGATTGAGCAGCTCGCTGCGAATCTGGTCGGAGAAACTGTACTTCAGCACCGATTGCTCGAGCTCGGCGCCGGCGAGCAGGCCCGACGCCTTCCACACCGTCGAGCGGTCCGCGGCAAGGTAGTCCCAGTTGACGACGGTACTGATCAGGGAGTTGACCGTGTCCTTCACATACTTCGTGTTGTTGCTGTTCAACCCGCTCTCGTGCGAGAGCGCGGCGATCGAGATCGAGAAGCTTGTCCGGCCGGGCTCGAACGCTTCCTGACGAAGAGCGTTCTTGATCAGCGAGCTGAACATCTTGCGCTGCTGCAGGCCGATCTTTCCGGACTTCGGAGCGATATGAATTGCCTGGACCGCCTTGCGCAGCAGATCGGGAGGCTCGGGCGTCTGAAATAGCGAAACCTGCTTGTCGGAGCCTTTGATTGCGGGCTTACGCGGCATCGTGATGTCCGGAGAAGGTGACCGTGTTGATGGCGGACTTTATACCTTTTCATGCCGCCGAGCAACGCCTCTTTCTCCAGTATCACTTTCAATATTATCGCTAACAGCTTGTTGAAAAAGGAAAAATTCCAGTTTTCCGATTTGTTCGGAACCCCATATCCATATACCTTTCGGCCAAAAACAGCTCCCAAAACCTGCTACCTGTGCGATCTGTCGCCAGGATCCGGCACGGGACTTGCCCTACTGAAGGTACCCATTCATGGGAAGCAATCGACCGAAACGGGATTGGCGAACCCGATTCGTGGTGCCCTGCAACACGATCTGCGTTACCCCCATAACACGCTACCTTTAACGCGTCCCATGAATGGGTACCTGACGGAATCCACCGGCTTGGCGTTTTGTCTTCATCCGTGCCCACGAGGCAAAAATTCCCCCCATGGATGACTACCTTCAAATTTCCCCACAGAAGGTAACCTTTCCGCCGGCCTGATCCTGTTTATGGGACTGTGCTTCCGCAGGGACGAGCAAAACGAGATCCTCCGGTCTGTGCAGGCACCCATAAACGACTACCTGAAATCCATCCCATAACCGGCAACCCCACATAAAATGCTGTGCCCGACGACGCGGAAAGATCGCCAAGGACGCACCATAAATGGCTACCAATGGATTCCCCCATAGAGGGCTACCTGAAGGGTTTTCGGGGCAAAATCCCATAACGGGCTACGCGTGCCCCATATCCACAACCCCCATTTCCCACAACTCGGTACCCGATTCCCCAAATCCACAGACCTGAAGCCCCATACCCTTCCGCCTGTACTCCCATAAATGGGTACCGAACACCTGTCAAACCCTTGGCAGACAAGGCTGTGAGCCGTCTAAAAGTAGTTAAAGAAGTAAACGTGGTTTACCAAAGATGTAAACACACGTGTGCCTATGCAGAAAAACAACCCCCATAAACCGCTACCAAAGCGAACCGGAAGTGCTCGACAAGCACAGCAATCCAGGCCTTCGGCCTGTGGAACCCCCTCTATTTGCCCCATTCTGCAAGCCTCCCAGGCCTGACAAGGCTTCCCACGAAGGTGAGTACCTACTAACAAGAGCTCAAACGTAGAAACTTATGGGAGGAAATCCTCGTTTTCAGCACATAGGTTCCCATTTATGGGACCGGAAAACGCCCACAGCGGCACGCTTCCCATCCGGGATTACCCGCAGACGACGACCGCCGCCCGCGACACCGGAATATCGCGGGTTTCCCTCACAGCAGTGAGAAATCGTCGGAATCCATCCCCGAGCAGTTTTTTTGGCGACTTTATCGGCGCTTCCGTGGAGAAGTCTTCGGCTATCGCGCGCCGGCCTGCTCGGCACTTTTCAGTCAGCAATCCGTGCACAGACGACATCGCTTGGCTCATGCTCCGTTCATTCGGCCTCGCAGTTTTCTACCTTTGGGCCGGTACCGGAAGCAGCTCTGTATCGCGATCGGCTGGACGAGAATCGCATCCCTGTGCTGCGCGAGAACGCGATCTTGGACGGCTCGATCACGGCAAGCCCGGCATTGCCCAGAACGTGAGGCGAGGACCATCAACAAAGCTCACCCTCATCGGGTCCGAGTTTGAATCCCGAACATTCTCACCGTTGGAAGTTGGCGAGTCCTGCAAAAGCTCACCGACAAGGTGCCCTCGGATTGATGAACCGTGTACGCGACGCCTCCGTACCAGACACGGTCACCCGATGCAAAAACTGTGAGGCCCGCACGCAGCGCCAGACCTGCGGGCGTCCTCGTCGCACAGGCTCGAGACTCTTCGTGACGTCGGCACGATGACGAGCGCCGCACACTCGCACATGCGATGCGCTCGCGTGATGTCCGCGGCCAATCGTGAACGAATGCGGATCCAAGCGTTCACCTTGTGCGGCAGATGCCGTCTCTGCCCGCGCACGTCGTCTCCCACAAGTGGCGACGAATAGTGCCGGACAGGTAACCATGCACGCGGCGATCGGTTACCCGATTGTCCGCAGCGTATCGTGTTGACGTGCAGCGGAACGAGTCAGACTCGGCACAGAATGAATCGTGGCCGTTTATGGGAAGAAGCGTCGCTCGCGCCGCAGCGAATCACAACATGGCGCACAGGTCCGCGATTCCATTGCATGTCGCGCTCATGAGGCGAAGGTCGCGTTGCACGAGCAGCAAATTCCACGGGTGAAACAGTCGGCATCGTACGAGTGTGCGAAGCGCCGAAACGGATCTCATCCTCATCTTCATCGGCAACCTGCCGCCATCGACGGAACAATCCGCTTCGTCGCACGGTTGCCACGGTCGCGCATGTCGCGTGATGCCCGAGCGTGATGCATTGCCGCGGCCCCGGCGAAACGAGGATCGAACGGGCGCGCGCGACACGTGACGATACGACGTATCCCATACGTGTATCCCCAAGAATGTACGCACGATGGCGCCACATTTTTTGCAACGCGGTTATGATGCAAAGGCCCTGATCGCGACATGACGACCGACCAGGGGCAGGGGCGGTATCTCGATGTGCTTTCACTCCGTGACCAATCAGAAAAGAGAGTTCAGCGATGCAAATCCAGATCAAAAAACTGACGCTGGCTGCTACGGCAGCAGCGTTCCTCTTCGGCTCGGCCGCTCCGGTGTTCGCGCAGACCGACGCTAGCGCACCGGCCGCACCGGCGGCACAGGATGCGAAAGCCGCCAAGCGTGAAGCACACAAGGCAGCACGGGCAAAACGCAAAGCCGAACACAAGGCAGCGCGCGCGAAGAACACCGCCGAACTGAAGAAACTCGAAGACGCGGGCTACAAGCCGGCGGCCAACGATCCGAACTATCCGCAGAACCTGCAGAACGCTCAGAAGAAGGCGGGCGAAGCCGCTGGCGCAAGCCAATAAGCTTTCCCTCGCGAGAAAGGCCCCGGCTCGAGCCGGGGTTTGTCGTTTGTGCTGCGGAAACGCGATGCGCGTCCGGGCACCCATGCGGGTATCACATCCGCATCGATTAATTCGATGTACTTTGTTTTTGGATGAGGTGGAAACCACCTCGATGTGTTGAACCTTCCTGCTCTCCGTGAACGAGACGCGCCGTCCAGCCTGTTCAGGCTCAGAGGAATCCTACGGAATATAACAATTCACTGGATGAATCACGAAGGACGAAAGACGTTCATGCACGAGCAATACGCTTCAGCGCAACGGTGCTCGAAAACCGCACCGACCGACCGTCGCCGACATACCGACATAGTCAGCGCCGCGCGGCCGCTGCGTTCCCCGTCGCTTTCAGCCAGTCCTTGAATGCCCGCACGGCTTCGTCCTCCGCGCGTGCGCCCGCCACATAAGTGAAATAGCGCCACGGCGGCAGTGCCGGTTCGCTGAACGGCTGCACCAGCCGGCCTTCGGCAATGTCGTCCGCAACGAGCGCGATCGGCCCCATCGCGACGCCGAGGCCGTCGAGTGCGCCTTGCAGCGTCAGATAGAAATGCTCGAGCGTGAGCGAGTGCCGCGGCACCAGATTCGCGTGCCCGGCCGCCGCGAGCCACTCGGGCCACATGCCGGGATAAGTCGCCGCATGCAGCAGCGTGAAGCCGGCGAGATCCGCCGGCGTACGCAACGGCCGGCCCTCGAGCAGCTTCGGCGCGCAGACGGGCAGCCGGACTTCGGACAGGAATTCCTCGGCGACATATCCGTCGATTGCCTGCGGGCCGCCGCGGACGATCAGGTCGACCTTGTCGCGCAACTTCTCGATCGGCTCGTTCGAGGTCGACAGCCGCACCTCGATGGCCGGATGCGCAACCTGGAACGACGACAGCTTCGGCACGAGCCAGCGCAGCGAAAACGTCGCGGGCGCGCTGACGCGCAGCACGCGCTGCTGCCCCTGGCCGAAATGCTGTGCGGTGGCCAGCGCGATCCGGTCGAACGATGCACCGACCTCGGCGAGGTACGCGCGACCGGCATCGGTCAGTTCGACCCGCCGGTTGTGCCGTTCGAACAGCGGCCGGCCAAGCCATGCCTCCAGTTGCTGGACATGCCGGCTGATCGCGCCATGCGTCACGCACAGTTCGTCGGCGGCGAGCGTGAAACTGCCGAGCCGGGCCGCGGCTTCGAACGCGCGCAGCGAATTCAACGGAGGGAGTCGTCGGGCCATTTACCGTTTCGCGTTAAATTTACTCACGCGAATGCTCAGATTTAATCGTTTGATCGGGCGATCCTGCTCCGCCAATATGGCACACAAACGGCCGATGCGGCCGGAATATGTGTCTGGATTTCTCACATGGAGTATGGAACATGCCGAACGTGGTGGTGGTGGGCGCCCAATGGGGTGACGAAGGCAAGGGGCGCGTCGTGGACTGGCTGGCTGCGCAGGCCGATCTCGTCGCACGCTACAACGGCGGCCACAACGCGGGCCATACGCTCGTCGTCGGCGACAAGACGTACAAGCTCGCGCTGCTGCCGAGCGGCATCGTGCGCGGCAAGCGCGGCGTGATCGGCAACGGCGTGGCGCTCGATCCGGAGGCGCTGCTGGCCGAAATCGGGCGGATGACGGAGCTCGGACTGTCGGTGACGCCGGACAATCTGTCGATCGCGGAGAACGCCGCGCTGGTCCTGCCGATCCACCGTGCGATCGACCAGGCGCAGGAGCGTCTGCGTCGAGAACCCATCGGCACCACGCTGCGCGGAATCGGGCCGGCCTACGAGGACAAGGTGGGGCGCCGCGGGTTGCGGGTCGCCGATCTGGCGGAGCCGGGCCGGCTTGCCGACAAACTCGACGTGCTGGTCGATCACCACAATGCATGGTTCCGTGGCCTGGGGCTCGAGCCGTGCTCGCGCGACGCGATGCTGGCAATGCTGGTCGACATCGCGCCGAAGATCCTGCCGTTCGTGCGTCCCGTGTGGGCCGACCTCAACGACGCGAACGACCGCGGCGAGCGCATTCTGTTCGAGGGTTCGCAGGCCGTGATGCTCGACATCGACTGGGGCACGTATCCGTTCGTGACGTCGTCGGGCACCGTTGCTTCGGCCGCGGCGGCCGGCACGGGCCTCGGCGCGTCGAAGCTCGGCCACGTGCTGGGCGTGACCAAGGCGTACGCGACGCGCGTCGGCGGCGGCCCGTTCCTCACCGAACTGACCGACGCCACCGGCGAAACGCTGCGCGCACGCGGGCAGGAATTCGGCGTCAACACGGGCCGGCCGCGCCGCTGCGGATGGCTCGATGCCGCGCAGTTGCGGCAGGCCGTCCGAATCTCGGGTATCGATTCGCTCGCGCTCACCAAGCTCGACGTGCTCGACGGCTTTGCGTCGATCGAGCTGTGCGTCGGCTACGAACTCGACGGCGCACGCGTCGACCATCTGCCCGCGAGCCTCGATGCGCAGGCGCGCGCAACCCCCGTCTACGAAACATTCGCCGGGTGGACCGGCACCGTGAAGGGCGTGCGCGAGCGCGCGGCGCTGCCGCGTGCCGCGCAGGATTTCATCGCACGCGTCGAGGCGGTCGCGGGCGTGCCCGTGTCGATGATCACGACCGGCGCGGAGCGCGAAGACACGATCGTGCTGAGCAACCCCTTCGATCCGGCCTGAGCGCGACGCGGCATGCGCAATGCGTGTCCGGCAGGCCGCTGCGATGCGGCCTGCACCGATCCGGTGCCGGTCGTCCTTCGGCATGGGTTGTCGCGTGAACGACGGGCCGCCGCCGCGGCGCACGGCAAACTGGACACGCCTGCACCGCTGCGGTACTGTTCCGCACAATTCGCGCCAGACCGGACCGTGCCGGGGCGGGCGCCGCCGCAAGGCGATTTCAATCCCGGGGACATGTCGATGGACACGTTACAGATGATGCGCATTTTCGTCCGGGTGGCGGAGGAGGGCAGCTTCACGAGCGCGGCCCAGCGCCTGGACATCACCACCGCCTACGCATCGCGTTCGGTCGCGCAACTCGAAACGCACCTGCGCACCCGTCTGCTCAACCGGAGCACGCGCCGCATCGCATTGACCGATGCCGGACAGCGCTATCTCGACCGATGCCAGCGCATCCTCGGCTATGTCGACGAAGCCGAAGCCGAGGCGGCCGACGCGCAGGCGAAGCCGTCGGGCCGTCTGCATGTGCACGCGACGACCAGTTTCGGTCAGGCCTATCTGGTGCCCGCGGTGGTGCGATACCGGCAGCGCTATCCGTCGGTGGCGGTCGAGCTCACGCTGTCGCAGCACGTGCCCGACATCATCGACGAAGGCTACGACGTGTCGCTGCAACTGAGCACGACGGAGTTGCCCGATTCGGGGCTGGTGTCGCAGCGGCTCGGCGATGTGCACAGCGTGCTGTGCGCGTCGCCGGCGTACCTGAAGGAGCGCGGTACGCCGCGCACCGTGCGCGATCTCGAAGCGCATGCGTGCCTGCAGATCGTCACGCCGATCTTTCCGCGCGACCGCTGGCATCTCGACGGCCCCGACGGTCACGAGACGTTCGAACTGCCGCTGCCGGATTTTCAGGTCAACATCGCCGACGCGCTCGGCGCCGCGTTGCGCGCCGGCCTCGGGATCGGCTCATTGCCGATGTCGACCGCGGTGCCCGCACTGGCGAGCGGGGCGCTGGTTCGCGTGTTGCCCGAGTACCGGCTGCAGAAGCTGACGGTCTACACGCTGTACGCGTCACGCCAGTACCTCGACGCGAAGATTCGCACGTTCGTCGATTTCCTGCGCGAATGCGTGCCTGAAATGCTGTCCGCCGACGAGGCCGCGCTGCGCGGTTCCTGCGAGTCCTGAGCGAAGGTGGACAAGGTGTGCCGGGTCGAATGTCGCGGCACACGTTACGTAGTCCGTGAATCAAGGTTCGACCGTGCAGGATATTTTGCACACCGAATTTGAAGGTGAAAGCGACGCGACACCACTTCACCGACCGGTTGCATCGCTCGTTGCGCGCCGTTATGAAACCCCCTGCTTTCGACATCGGACATCGTTGGTTCGGTGCGAAGCGTCGACCGCCTGGAATCGATTCGACTCGTGCTTGCGCTTCCACGCGACAGTTTGCACGTCGCGAACCGGCCGCGCGCAACCCGCTCCTCCGTTTCCTCCCTGTCGAACACTGGACAGCATGGCAGACCGACTATCCAGATCCTGCCGCCGGATCATCCAGGCCGGTCTTGCGGTCGCGACAGGCGCCACCGCCGCTCGCGCAACACATTCGTCCCCGTAAACGACAACGCCACGGATGCAAGTCCGTGGCGTTTTGCTTGACGTGCATCGCCGCACGGCAGCCGGGAGTGCCCGCTGCGGTATTACTGCTGCTTGTCCCAGAGCGTGCGCCCGAAGAACGTGAGCGTGCGATCCCACGCGATCTGCGACCACACCGGATCGAACTGCGTGCCGCCGATGCGGCCGTGGCCGACCGCCGTTTCGTTCGCGAACGCGTGATGCGCGAGATAGCGGTGGAAATCGACGTCGACCTTTGCGTCGGTCAGCTTCTTCTCCAGCGCATCGACCTGATCGATCGCGAAGAACGCATCCTGCGTACCCCAGTGACCCATCAACGGTACCTTGATCTTCGACGGATCGAGGTAGTCGAGCGGAGGGAAGCCGTACCACGTGACGCCGGCGTCCGCATCGGCGAACTGCAGCGACAGCAGCGTGAGCGCGCCGCCCATGCAGAAGCCGGTGACCGCCACGCGCGAGGCGCGCGTCTTCAGGTATTGCACCGCGCCGGGAATGTCCTGCGACGCGGCATCGCCGAAATCGAGGCCCGTCATCAGGTGGTGCGCTTCTTCCTCCTCGACCGTCGACTTGCCGCGATACAGGTCGGGCACGAGCGCGAAGTAGCCGCAGCGCGCGAGGCGATCGGCGACGCCGCGGATCTGGTCATTCAGGCCCCACCACTCCTGGATGACGACGACCGCGGGCGCACCTTCGGTCTTTTCCGGCGTGGCGAGGTAGCCCTGCAGTTCCTGGCCGTCCGGACGGCGAAACGTGATCATGGAACCGGATGTTTGAGACATGAAACCGCTCCTTTTCGAAAAATGCGATGAGTGCGGCATCGGGTCGGCCAGCGAGTGCGGTATGCCCGGTGAGTCGAGGCTTCGCCCGCGTTCGCTTCGGCCGGCGCCGACCACGCGGCCATTCTATGCGCAAACGCCGGCGGTCTGCGTGAACGGCGCGATGCGGCGGCCGATTCGCGCTCGTGCGTCGGTCGGGCTTCGCGCAGTGCGCAGGTCGCGTGGGTAGAAAGCGCAACACCCCGCCCCGATGAACGGGAGCGGGGTGTTGCGCCGGCAGCGGGTGTATCGCGGTACGCGCCGCGTGCGGTGGTCTTACTGACCGAAATAGACCGAGTCGCGAGCGGTCTGCTTGACCGCGATCGCGCGGCCGGCACGCACGCCGGCGGCGGCCTGTGCGCCGTAACCCGTTGCGTCGCTGTTCGTCACGCGTGCCTGCGCGGTCTGCGGCGCATTCGGGTAGTGGACGTCGGACACTTCCGGCTTGTACCCGGCCTGTTCGAGCTGGACGAGTTCTGCACGGACCTGGGCGCGCGTCAATTGGTCCGACGGGTTCGACTGGGCGAATGCGCCAAAGGATGCGGACAGGGCGGTGGCAGCGGCGACTGCGTAGATGAACGACTTCATGGTGACCTCCGGTTTTCGTAGATTTCGCGCTTCGCTTGTTGCGTTGAGCGGTTGATTGCATCGTAGCGATCGCGATACCGGTCGGAAACAGGCGTTCCGGCGAATAATTATTGCAACTGGGTAAACGATTCGCGGGGGAGCGGGAATTTTGACTGATGATTGTTGGTATGCATGATGGCGGCCACGGGCCACGGGCCACGGGCCACGAGCCGCGGTTGGCGCACGATCGTCGCGGCACAGGGTGATTCGAGCATGGCATGTCGACGCAGAATCGATGGGGCGGCGCGTTCCAGGGCAGGGGCGTATGGCGACCGCACGCCGACCTTGACCGGTAGAAAGCTCAATTGAATCGGATAACGAAGTATTGATGGCGAACATGAAAATGCGCGAGCCCCATCGCTGTGCAATCGAGGCCGGCCTTGACCTTCACGCATCGACGGGAATGTCCGTGCCACCTCGTCGCGCGTATCGCATCACGCGTCGACAGCCGCCTGCCGTTTCCGGTATTCGGCAGGCGTGATCCCGACATGCCGCGCGAACGACCGTCTGAGCGTATCGACATTCGCGAAGCCGCATTTCGCGGCGACCTGCTTCGGCGTGTCATGTCCGCTTTCGAGCAACTGGCGGGCCGCCGAGATGCGGGTCGCTTCGACCCACGCGGCCGGCGTCATGCCGACCTCCGCGCGAAAGAGCCGAGCGAAGTGGCGCGGGCTCATGCCCGCGTGCTTCGCGAGTTCCGCCACCGAGTGTTCGAGTTCCGGACGGCTGGCGATCCAGCGCTGGACTTCCTGCAGCACCGAACGCCCGGCGGGGCGTGCCGCGCCGCTGCGGCTGAACTGGAGCTGCCCGCCCGGGCGCTTGAAGAACATGACGAGTTGCGCGGCGACGCGCCGCGCGATTTCCCGGCCGAGATCTTCCTCGACCAGCGCGAGCGCGAGATCGAGTCCGGCCGTGACGCCTGCGCCGGTGCGCAGCTTGCCGTCGCGTACGTATAGCGCATCCGCTTCGACCGTGAGCGATGGATATGCGTCGGCGAGCGCATCGGCCGCGGCCCAGTGCGTCGTCAGGCGTCGTCCTTTCAGCAGGCCGGTCGCCGCGAGGATGAATGCGCCGGTGCAGATCGAGCCATACCGTTTGCTTTGCACGGCGGCCGCCCGCAGCCATGCGAGAACGTCGGTGCGCAGCGCGATCCGGCCGGCACCGGGCGCGCCGGCGACCAGCAGTGTGTCGATGCGATCGGGAATGTCGGGAGCGATCCAGTCGGCCAGCAATTGCGCGCCCGATGACGTTCGGATCGGGCCGGACTCGCTCGCGATGATCCGTAGCGTATAGAACGGTTTGCCGCATTCGGCGTTTGCCTGTGCGAATACGTCGAGCGGCGCGGAGACGTCGAGCAGTTGTACGCCCGGTACCGCGAAAATACCCACGACCTTCGGCATGTTCGGTTGCGTGTTGTGTCGATGTGTCGAACGTGACGCGTAGCAGTATAGACGCGCGGTGCGATGCGACGGGCGGGGCATCGGCGCATTTCGCAGGTGCGATTCGATGGTTCCGGCAGTGATGGCCGTCGATCGCGCAAGATGGCAGGATTTGGCGTAACACGCAGATTGATGCCAAACAGCGCTCTCCGGAGAATGAATGCTGTTTTCCATGGAGGTCGATCATGACTGTGAACGTCGCCGGCATCACCCTTCCCGATAGCCAACTCGCTCGCGAGATCACCGAACTCGTACGGGATACCGAGTCCGAGCTGCTGTTTCATCACTCCAGCCGCGTCTACTACTTCGGTGCGCTCGCGGGCCAGCGCCGCGGGCTCGGCTACGATCCCGAACTGCTCTATTGCGGCTGCATGTTCCATGACATGGGGCTCACGCATCGGCACAGCAGCGCGTGCGAGCGATTCGAAGTGGACGGCGCCAACGCCGCCCGCGACTTCCTGAAGAGCAAGGGCATTTCGCAGCAGGACATCGACGTCGTGTGGACGGCGATCGCGCTGCACACCACGCCTGGTATTCCGCGGCACATGCATCCGGTCGTCGCGCTCGTCACCGCGGGTGTCGAGATGGACGTGCTGGGCCTCACGTATCCGGAGTACAGCGACGTCGAGCGTGAAGCCGTCGTTCGCGCGCATCCGCGCACGCCGCATTTCAAGGAAGACATCATCCAGGCGTTCTACGACGGCATCCGGCACAAGCCGGACACGACGTTCGGCAACGTGAAGGCCGATGTGCTGGCCGACAGGGATCCGCATTTCCATGCAGGCAATTTCTGCAGCGTGATCCGATCGTCGGCGTGGGCCGGCTGATCGGCGCCGGTGTCGGTGGCGGTGTCGGCAGGGCGGATGGAAGGACCCGGTGTGGCGCACGTCGCACGCGATGCCCGGATGGTGGCGGGCACCGATCTGTCGATGGTTATTCGTTAGAAAAGTTGTTACGTGACAACAGCATGACTTCGACGATCCACTTTCTATACTGAATTTCACCGTCCCCACCCCCAAGGCGAATTTCGGATTCGCACCACCTCGACCACGCGTGACGGGGCTGGGCGGCGAGCGGAAAGCCCGCTCCGCCGATACCGGCGACTTCGCATCATCGACCGGCTGACGACCAAATCCGCCAGTCTTCGGCAAAACGCCTATAATGATTGGGCAAATTGCCGGAGAAGAGTCATGAGCACGATCGCGTTTCACCCTTCGGGCGTCGCGCACCCGCGCCAGGCCGAGTTCACGATCCTCGAGCAACTGCTCGCGATTCGCGTGCGCTCGGGCGCCGATCTCGCCGAGCTGGCGAGCGCGCGCGTCGACGTCGCGGTGATCGACCGGCTGTCGGAGCGCGGCCTGAAGTCGGACGAACTCGCGTTCATCATCCCGCGGCGCACGCTGAGCCATCGCCGCCAGGCGCACGAGCGCCTGTCGCCGGAGGAGTCCGACAAGGCGATCCGGCTGGCGCGCATCGTCGCGCAGGCGACGGCCACGTTCGGCGACCAGGACAAGGCGATGGCGTGGTTGCGCAACGGGCTCCAGCGCTTCGGCGGCCGCACGTCGCTCGACATGTCGAGTACCGAGCATGGCGCGCGACTCGTCGAAGAAGCCCTCGCGCAGATCGACGAGGGGTACTTCGCTTGACGACGCTGTGGCGGATCAGCAATTACGCGGACCTGAAAGGCATCGGCGGATTGCGGGCCGGCGGGCGCTGGCATTTTGCCGGGCAGCCCGTCGTCTACCTCGCCGAGCATCCGGCGCTCGCGCTGCTCGAGACGCTCGTTCACTTCGAAATCGCCACCGTTGCGCAATTGCCGAGCGGCTACCAGCTGCTTCGGGTCGAGGTGCCTGAATCGGTGGACGTTGCCGAGATCGCCGATGGCGATGCGCCGGCCGACTGGCGAGAGAACGTCGACTGGACCCGCAGCGCCGGCACCGAGTGGCTGCACACGCAGCCGAGCGCCTTGCTGCGCGTACCGAGCGTCGTCGTGCCGCACGCGCACAACTTCCTGTTGAATCCGCTGCACCCTGCAGCATCCGACATCCGCATCGCGGAAGTCATGCCAGCACCGTACGACAGCCGGATTCTGCGGCTGATCCAGTCGAACAAGAGCGAATAGGGCTGGTTGCGCGCCGTCGCGTGCACGGCGCTGATCAGCATTCGCGCGCGGCGCGGTCGACGGCCGCATCGGGTGCCAGCGTCTGCCGGACGCGCGTGACCGTTCGTGAACTGGCGAGGCCGAGCATCGCGCCGACATCGGCATGCGGATGGCGGTCGAGCAACTGGCGGCGCGCATACGTGTTGCGCGGCACGCGCAGATTCAGGTCGGTTGCGTGAAAACCGATCGCGGTCAGCGCATCGCGCACGACGGCCCGTCACCCCGCTCCATTCCCTTCTTGCGCAAAAAAATCCGTTCGTGGGACTATCGATCGGGCTGCCTGCCGGCCGAGGGGCGCAGGCAGCATGACGAACATCGCAACGATCGACAAGAATCCCGAGAGACAATGAACCGAACCGCGATCTTCCCGTATGCGTCCGCATTGGTCGCAGCCGTCCTGATGACGGCGTGCGGCAGCGACGATATCGAAAACAACGCAGGCGCCACGTCGCCGCCCGCATCCGACGCGAGCTGCCTCGCGATCGACAACAGCGGCTCGACGGTGGTCGTGGGCTCGAACCAGCCGGGCGATCCGTCGCTGCCGGAAGCCTCGTCGGGCTATCGCACCGGCATGAAACCCGTTTATGCGAAGACGTACCTGGTGGCGACCTCGAACGCTTATGCGAGTGCGGCCGGCTGTGCGGTGCTGAAGCGGGGCGGCACGGCCGCCGATGCGGCAGTCGCCGTGCAGGCCGTGCTCGGCCTGACGGTGCCCGAGGCGACCGGCCTCGGCTCGGGCGGCGTGCTGCTCTACTACGATGCGCGCGGCAAGACGCTGCAGGCGTACGACGGGCGGGAAACGGCGCCGGCCGCGGCAACCGGGAACTACCTGCGCTACGTCGACGACCAGACCGACCAGTCGGCACCGCAACCGAACGCGCGCGCAAGCGGCCGTTCGATCGGTACGATCGGCGTGCCGAGGCTCATCGAGGCGTTGCAGCAGGATCACGGCAGGCTGCCGTGGCAGGGGCTGTTCGGCGACGCGATCACGCTCGCGACCAACGGCTTCCCGATCGGCGGCCGGCTGGCCGATGCGATCGCGTTGAACGCCGCGAACCTGAAGCGCGACGCCGAGGCCGCCGCGTATTTCCTGAATGCGGACGGCACGCCGAAAACGCTCGGCACCGTGCTGAAGAATCCGGCTTACGCGCAGACGCTGACGCTGATGGCGCAGTCTGGCGCGAGCACGCTGTACACGGGGCAGATCGCGCAGGACATCGTCGCGAAGATCGCGACGACGCAGGGCGCCGACGGCTCGACGATCACGCCGGGCAAGACGACCGTCGCCGATCTGGCCGCGTACCGGGCGAAGCGTCGCGAACCCGTGTGCACGACCTATCGCAGCTACTGGGTGTGCGGGATGCCGCCGCCGTCGTCGGGCGGTATCGCGGTCGCGTCGGCGCTCGGCATGCTCGAGAACTTCGATCTGAAGCCGCTGAAGCCGACGGCGATCGATCTCGAAGGCGGCAAGCCGACCGTCGCCGGCGTGCACCTGATCACCGAAGCCGAGCGTCTCGCGTATGCCGATCGAGACAAGTACGTGGCCGATACGGATTTCGTGCCGCTGCCGGGCGGCACGTGGGACACGCTGCTGAACAAGCCGTACCTGAAGTCGCGGGCCGCGTTGATCGACACGAGCCGCAGCATGGGCACCGCGCAGCCCGGCAATCTCGGCGCGGTGCCGCTCGGCGTCGACACGACGCTGATCGAGCACGGCACGAACCAGTTCACGATCGTCGACGGCGACGGCAACGTATTGAGCGCGACGACGACCGTCGAGTCGAGCATGGGCTCGTTCCACATGACCCACGGTTTCCTGCTGAACAACCAGCTGACCGATTTCTCGGCGAACCCGGTCGACAGCGCCGGCAATCCGGTGGCGAATCGCTTGCAGCCGGGCAAGCGGCCGCGCAGCTCGATGGCGCCGACGATCGTGTTCGGCAAGGCCGCGGACGGCTCGCGCGGCGATTTCGTGATGGCCACCGGTTCGCCGGGTGGCGGCACGATTCCGCAATACGTGGTGAAGACGCTCGTCGGCGCGCTCGACTGGGGGCTCGACGCGCAGCAGTCCGCGGGGCTTGTCGACTTCGGCGCGAGCAACAGCCCGACGACGAACATCGGCGGCGAGCATCCGAATATCGACGCGTCGAATAACGGCGTGAACGATCCGCTGATCGCGGGGCTCGTCGCGCTCGGGCACAAGGTATCGACGTCCGCGCAGGCGAGCGGCGTCAACACCGTGATGCGCGTGACGGTCGGCCAGTCGCCCGCGCTGCAGGGCGGTACCGATCCGCGTCGCGAAGGTATCGTGCTGGGTAACACGTTCAGGCCGTAAGCGGGCGGCACCGGGGGGCGTGCGGCTCCGGTCTGCCGGTCGCGGCGGGTAGGGCGCTGCACGTCGCCGATGCAGAACATGAAAGCGGCACATGGCAGCAGCGAGAGACGAACAGAACGGCCACGCATCGTGGCATGGGGCCGCCGTGACGAACGCGCATCTGCTTGAAATGGACGCAATCCTGTCAGGCCCGGGATTTTTCGATTTCCTCGGCGACGTCGATTGCGATCGCGCGCTGGCCTGCCGCGAGGCAGCGCCGTTCGACGTCGGCTGGATGACGGCATTCGACGAAATCGACGGCGATCCGGGGGCCGCGCTCGACAAGCCGGCCGTGGATGCGCTCAGGGAAAAGGCGTTCAGGCTCGCGTTCCGGGCATCGGGGAATGCCGACATGGCGGCGTGCGTGTCCGACGACATCGAACTGATCGCGAGAAGCCGGTTGTCGGGCCGCACCGACGGCTGGCCGACACACGTTCTTTGGGATGCCTACAGGAATGGTCGCTTTCCCTGCTAGCCGATGCGTCGGGCCGGACGTGCCGAGGCATGCCATCGGGCGACACCAATCATGTACCCGTCGCGATGATTGTCAAACAGTGTGAGTCAATCGTCAGCATTTGCAACTGAAGTAACAGTCCCCGCAATACGATGGTTTTGGACGTTGGCGCGGCTACATTAGCTCCACCTGCCGCACGTCGCGGTGAGGCATGCGACAAGCCGCACGAAGGCGGCCCGCAGCAACAACGTCTTTGGGGAGAATGACCATGAACAAGATTCGCACGATTCTGCTTGGCGCCGCGCTGACGGCAATCGCATTGGCTGCTTTCGCACAAACGGCCCAGACGGGCGCAGAAGGTTCCGCCGGCGTCGGCGCACAAGTCCAGACGCCGCTGCTCGGCGGCGGCGTGGGCGTGCAGGCGGGTGCCGGCGCGAATGCGGCGGGCTCGGGTTCGGGCGCAGGCAACCTCGTCGGCGGTGCGCTGAACGGCGTGGGCAAGACGGTCGGCGGCGTCGGCTCGGCAGCGGGCAACGCGGTTGGCGGTGCGACGCAGGCGGTCGGTTCGGCTGCAGGCTCGGCGAAGGATGCCGCGGCATCGGCCGTGCACACGACGAAGTCGCACGTGAAGCACGTTGCCTCCTCGGCAAAGAGCCATGCGCAAGGCGCGGTGTCGACGGCGGGCGAGGTTGCCGGCGGCGCGAAGGCGAAGGCCGGCGAAGCGCTCGAGGGCGCGACGAACTCGGTGCAGGGCGGCGCATCCGTCGGCGTGAAGGGTTCGGCGTCGGCACAAGGCGGCGCGCTGTAAGCGACACGCTTTCAGCGAAGGCCCGGCCCGCTTCGATGCGGGCCGGGTTTTTTTATTGGCGTGCGCCGCGCATCGTGGCCGCGTCAGTGTGCCGCGCACCCTCTGCCCATTGACTGCCCGCCATGCTTAAATAGCGGGGCTCCCGGTCGCCGGGTAGCCCTTGCGCGGCACCGGTCGATGCAGGCAAGCATGTCCGATCGGCATCGTGACGACAGACGACTCCAAAGCGCCGCCCCGGCCCGTCCGGCGTGGTCCGATAACATTCCGAGGCATCACGACCATGACCATCCTGTTGCGTCTTCTTGCGCTTGCCTGCGTGCCGTAGCTCGCGGCTTGCGCGTCACCGCCTCCCGACAGCCAAGTCGCGAATTCGAAGTACGGCGATACGCGAACGTCTGCGTGATCGGCGTCGCGCTGTTCGCGCGGAAGGCGAGCGCCGAGGAAGCGCTGCGTCGCAAGGCGGATCCGTTTCCGGGCAACGACAACGGTTTTGCGCCGCCGCCCGTGCCGCGCGGCGAGTGACGCGTGCGGGGTGGGCACGGCGGGTGCCGGGCCGGACGAATTCGCGGCGCCCGCTTTCAGGTACCATCCCGACCCGCTGGCGATGGACGGTACCATCGGTCCGGTCGAGCGCCACATCGCGACGGTGCCCCCGGTGGCCGCGTTGCGTCGTTCGACCGGGCACAATGCCGGTCGACATCGCCCCTTCGTCATGAAACAGAGGAATCTTCGTGAAGTTCATCCACGCGGCAGACATTCACCTTGACAGCCCGTTGCACGGCCTGAGCGCGTATCCCGACGCGCCGGCCGCGCAGTTGCGCAACGCGTCGCGCGAGGCGCTGCGGCAGCTGGTGGATCGTGCGATCGAAGAGGAGGTCGCGTTCCTCGTGATCGCCGGCGACCTGTACGACGGCGACTGGAAGGACCACAACACCGGCATTTTCTTCGGCCAGCAAATGGGCCGCCTGCGCAAGGCCGGCATTCGCGCATTCGTGCTCGGCGGCAATCACGATGCCGAAAGCGAGATGACGAAGAAGCTGACCTTGCCCGACAACGTCACCGTGTTCGGCCACCGCAAGCCGGAAACCCATCGGCTGCCGGAATTCGACGTCGCGCTGCACGGGCAGAGCTTCAAGGACAAGGCCGTCGTCGACAATCTCGCGATCGGCTATCCGGATCCCGTGCCGGGTTATTACAACATCGGCGTGCTGCACACCGCGCTCGAAGGCTATGCGGCGCATGCGAACTATGCGCCGTGCACGCTGACGGAACTGCATGCGAAAGGCTACGACTACTGGGCGCTCGGCCACGTGCACGAGTTCCAGCAATGGTCGGGGTCGTCGACCGTCGTGTTTCCCGGCAACCTGCAGGGGCGCCATATCCGCGAGACGGGCCGCCGCGGCGCGGTGCTCGTGACGATCGAGCAGGGGCGCACGCACGTCGAGCGCCTGTACCTCGATGTGCTGCGCTGGGAAGCCGTATCGGTCGATGCGTCCGACTGCCTCACGGTCGCCGATCTGTCGAGAAAGATCGGCCAGTCGCTGGAGGCGCTGTTGAGTATCGATGGCCACGTGCCGCGCGCGGTGCGCGTGACGGTCACGGGGCGCACGCCCGCACACGGTCTCTTCTTCGGCCGCGCGCCGCAATTGCGCGCGGAGGTGCTGAACCAGATCGGCATCATCGGCAACGAACGGCTGTGGCTGGAGAAGGTCCGGCTTGCGACGTCCGCGCCCGAGCAGCCGCAGGGCGAGAGCGAGCAACTCGAGGCGCTGGAGGACCTGAAGCAGATCCTGGCCGACGCCGCGCACGATCCGGATTTTCTCGCGCTGCTCGAACGCGACCTGAAGCCGTTCGTCGGCAAGGTGCGCAGCGACGTGAAGGAAGAGGTGCCGCTGCTGACGATGGCGCGCGCCGGCGAACTCACGGCGCTCGTCGAGCAGGTCGGTCCCGCGTTGCTCGCGCGGCTGGCGAGGGGGGAATAAGCGATGCGCATCAGCCAGCTCGATCTGATCAAATACGGCAAGTTCACCGACGAGACGCTGCGCTTTCCGTCGGCCGGCCAGGATTTCCACGTGATCGTGGGGCCGAACGAGGCCGGCAAGTCGACGATCCGGACGGCCGTGTCGGAACTGCTGTTCGGGATGAAGCTGCAGACGCCGCTCGACTTCCTGCACGCGACGCCCGAACTGCGGATCGGCGGCGTGCTGGAGGGGGGCGCCGGCGCGCTCGCCTTTCATCGCGCCCGCGGACGCAGTCCGCTGCGCACGCCCGCCGACGACAAGCTGCCGGACGACTATCTCAACGCCATCCTCGACGGCGCCACGCGCGAGTTCTTCGAGCAGATGTTCGGGCTCGACCATGGGCGGCTCGTCGACGGCGGCCGGAGCATACTCGACGCGTCCGACAAGCTCGGCCAGGTGCTGTTCGAATCGGCGGCGGGCGTCGGCACGCTCGGGCCCGTGCGCGAGGAACTCGACGCGCGCGCGGGCGAGCTGTGGGCGCCGCGACGCAGCGGCAGCGCATTCGCGCAGGCCGAGACGTCGTTCAACGAAGCGGTCGGCGAACTGAAGGCAGTGCAGGTGCGCACGCGCGACTGGGTCGATCGCAAGGAGGCGCGCGACGCGGTCGAGCAGGAGATCGAGCAGGCGCGCGCTGAGCAGCGCCGCCTTGAAGCGTTGCGTTCGAAGCTCGAGCGCGTGCGGCGGCTGGCGCCGTACCTGAAGGAATTGACGGTCAAGGAAGCGGTGCTGGCCGAACTGGGCGCCGTCGTCGAGCTGCCGCCGACCGCATATGCGGATCTGCTGAAGGCGCAAGGCGATCTCGCGGCCGAACAGAAGGTGCTCGAGGAGCGCCGTGCGGACCTGCTCGCGAAACGGCAGGCGCGTGATGCAATCGATCCGGATGCCGACGCGCTCGCGCTCGAAGGCGATATCGAAGCGCTCGACCGGTTGCGTGGCGCATGCATGAATCACGCCCAGGATCTGCTGTTGCTCGGCGCGGACGTCGAGCGGCATCTGTCCGCCGCGGGTTCCGCTGCCGCTCAGCTCGGCTGGCCGACCGACGAGACGTCGCTGCGCGCGGCACTGCCGAGCGCGCTGTCGCTGAAGACGGTCGAGAACCTGCTGCGTGACCACGGCGCGCTGCATCAGGCGCTGGCCGGCGCGCGCGAATCGCTCGACGAGCGCACGCAGGAACGCGCGCAGGCGCAGGAACAACTGGCGCGCCTGTCGACCGTCGATGTGCCCGAAGCGCTTCGTGCGGCGCTCGCCGATGCGCAGGGCTTTCGCAATAGCGGGCAGCGTGAACAGGCGCTCGAACGCGACATCGCTGCCGCCGGGCACACGCTGTCCGACGCGCTCGATGCGCTCGGCCAGTGGCGTAAGCCGGTCGACGCGCTGCGTGCGCTCGATGTGCCGTCGGCGGCGCGGCTCGGTGCGCTGCTCAACGAAGCAAGCGAGCGCGCGAGCGCGGCAGCTGCGGCACGCGATGCACGGGACGCCGCGCAGGAGGAACACGCGCGGCTCGAACTGCAGGAGAAGCATTTCGCGGAGACCCACAAGGTCGTTACGACTGCCGAGGTGCTGGCGGCGCGCGCACGCCGCGACGGCGCGTGGGGCGACATCCGCAGTGGCGCGGTCGAGCTCGCCACCGGCGCGCCGGCCGTCGACGATGCGATTCGTCTTGCCGACGAACTCGTCGATGCGCAGCTTGGCGCCACGCAAGCGGCGGCGACGCTGCAATCGCTGCGTCAGCAGGTCGAATCCGCGCACGCCGTCTTGATGCGTCGGCAGGCGGCCGTGGACGAGCGCGAACGCGAGCTGGCTGCGCATCGCGACGCGTGGTTCGAACTGGCGACGGCGGCCGGCGTACCCGGGATGCCGCTGGCGGCGATGGGCGACTGGCTCGCGAAGCGCGACACGGTGTTTGCCGCGCAGTTGGAGCTCGACCGCCAGCGCCGCGAATTCGCGACGATCCGCGATGCGCGGGCCGGCGCGGAAGCCGCGTTGCGTTCGGCGCTGCGCCTGGTATCGCGCGGTAGCGACGCCGACGGGCTGACGGCACTTATCGCGATCGCCGAGACGTTCGTGCAGTCGGCCGAGAAGACGCTCGCGCAGAAGGACAGCCTGGAGGATCGCGCGCGTGAAGCCGAACGCGGATGCGCGACGGCTCGTTCGCGCGCCGGCCAGGCCCAGGCCGCCTACGATGCGTGGCACGCGCAATGGCGCGACGCGCTTGCCGACGCGAAGCTGTCCGCGAATGCTGTGACGCTGGCTGCGGCAGAAGGGGCGCTCGCGCTCGCGAATGCGGTGACGGTCGCACTGGCCGACGCCGATGCGCCGCGCAACCGGATGAGGGCGATCCGTGCGGAGCTGGCCGCGCTCGAAGCCGGCGCACGGCGGCTGGCTGAAGCGCTCGAGCCCGAATGGCTGACGAGCGGCGACTGGCTGGAGGTTGCGCGCAGGTTGACGATGCGCGTTGCGGCCGCACGGGAAACCGCGCGTGCGATCGGCCGTGCCGACGATGCGGTGCGGCAGGCCGACGGCAAGGTCGCCGATGCGGCCGCCGCGGTGGCCGGCGCGGATGCACGCATTCAGCCGTTGCTGCAACTGGCCGGCGTCGCGTCGATCGACGCGGCGCTGCCGCTGGCCGAGCAATCGGATCGGCAGCGCCAACTGCGCCAGGCCGTCGATGCCGCGAAGGAGGCGCTGGTGCGCGACGGCGACGGGTTGTCCCAGCCGGCCGTCGAGGCCGAGGTCGCGGAACAGGACATCGCCGACGTGCCCGCGCATCTCGAGGCGGTGAAGCAGTCGCTCGGCGACGTCGGCAAGCGCCTGAACGCGCTCGCGCAGCAACAGGTCGTCGCCCAGCAGGCATTCGGCGCGATCGACGGCCAGGCGAACGCGGCCGTGGCCGAGGCGAAGCGACAGGAAGCGCTGGCAGCGATGGGCGATGCAGCGGAACAGTATCTGGAAGCGGCGACCGCGAGCCGCTTGCTGAAGTGGGCGACCGATCGCTATCGCGACCAGAAGCAGGGGCCGATGCTGCGCCGGGCAGGCGAGATTTTCGCGGGGCTCACGCTGGGCGAATTCGCGCGGCTGACCGTCGACACCGAACGGACACCGCCCGCGCTGTACGCGCGGCGCACGAAGGGCACGTCGGTCGAGGTCGCCGGCCTGAGCGAAGGGACGCGCGACCAGCTGTTCCTCGCGCTGCGGATCGCGGCGCTCGAACTGCAGCTCGCCAGCAGGACCGGGCTGCCGTTCGTTGCCGACGATCTGTTCATCAACTTCGACGATGCGCGTGCGAAGGCGGGGCTCGAGGCACTGCGCGATCTGTCGACACGGACCCAGGTGCTGTTCCTGACGCACCACGATCACCTGCTGCCGCTCGTGCGGGACGTGTTCGGCGCACAGGTCAACGTGGTCGCGCTGCAGCGCGAGGCGGCCGCCGCATGACGCCGGGCGGCCCGCTGTCCCGATACGTGGGAATGGTCATCGCGTACAGGTAGTATGTGCGGTTCCGAAACGCACGCGACCGGTTCTGCCGGTTGCGGGTCCGGCCACAAGAGGGATCAACATGAACAAGCTGGTAGCTGCCATTGCGTTCGCGGCGGACAAGCATCGTAATCAGCGGCGCAAGGACGACGACGCGTCGCCGTACATCAACCACCCGATCGCGCTGGCCGCCGTGCTGGCCAACGAAGCCGGCATCGAGGACGAGCGCGTGATCGTCGCGGCGGTGTTGCACGACACGATCGAGGACACGGAGACCACCGAGCAGGAGCTGCTGCGCCTGTTCGGCAAGGATGTCGCGGACATCGTGATGGAAGTCACCGACGACAAGTCGTTGCCGAAGGACGAGCGCAAGCGCCTGCAGGTCGAGCACGCGGCGACGATCAGCCGCCGCGCGAAGCTCGTGAAGCTCGCCGACAAGATCTGCAACCTGCGCGACATCGCGCGGCATCCGCCCGCGGACTGGCCGCTCGAGCGCAAGCAGGCGTACTTCGACTGGGCGAAGTCGGTCGTCGACCGGATGCGCGGCGTGCATCCGGGCCTGGAAGGGATCTTCGATGCCGCGTACGACGCGCGGCCGGCCGACTGACGCGCGGCCATGCAGGCAGCCCGATCCCGATCCGTCGCGCGGTCATTGCCTGCGGTGGCGGGCATCGACGTGGGCGGCGACAGGAAGCAGTGCGACCTCGTGATCCTGCGCGGCTCGACGATCGTCCGGCGCGAGGCGCGGATCGCGCCCGAAGCGCTGCCTTCGCTGTGTATCGAGCATGACGTGGTGGCGGTCGGCGTCGACGCGCCGAGCCTGTGGTGGACGGGAAATGGACGCCGGGCTGCCGAGCAGGCGCTCGCGCGTGAACGGATCTCGTGTTTCCCGACACCGTCGCGCGAGCAGGCCGTGGCCAGCACGTCGGGCTTCTTCGACTGGATGTTCATGGGGGAGCGCGTCTACCGCGCGCTGGCCGACGCCTATCCGCTGCTGACCGACGCACGCTATGCCGGCGGACGCGTGAGCTTCGAGACTTATCCGTACGCGATTACCTGCGCGATGCTCGGCAAGGCGATTGCGTCGGCGAAGCAGAAACGCAACCAGCGCCGGCAATTGCTCGCCCAACTCGGGATCGACGTGTCGACACTGCGATCGGTGGATGCGCGGGACGCCGCGCTGTGCGCATTGACCGCGCAATACGTGATCGACGGACATGCGCACGCGTATGGCGATGCGGAGGGCGGGTATATCCGTGTGCCGATCGTCGGCGAGACGATCGTTCTCGATACGCTCTAGTTACGGGCCGCGGCAGGCCGATACCCGTGGACCCGTGGCAGCAAGGTGAGCTTTTTCGGGAGACGTATCGGACTGTCGACGTCAAGGTGCCAAGTAGTGACGGCCGGCCGGCATGTGCGGCGCCGGTGGCGTGCGCGACATAGGCAGTCGATGCGTCGCACGCCTCCCGGCCGTGATGTTCAGTCTTCGAGAATCGACTTCGGCACGCTGGAGAGATCGCAGGCATCCGCCTGCTCGAAATAGCCCTGCGCATCGTCGATCATCACGACCGCGACGTCGATCAGTTCGTCGAGCCGCTGCAACAGCGATTCGCGCCACTCGATGTCTTCGTCGCGCTCGGGCGTCTTGTCGAGCTGCTCGATGATCGAGTCGGCCGTCTGCAGGAACGGGATCGCCTGCTGATAGTTTTCGATCGAGACCATCGCTGCGTTGCGCGCGCCGACGAGTCGTTCACGATGCTCGTCCGCCAGTTCGGACTCGCCGCAGATGCGCGGCAGGACATCCGAGATGCGTTGCAGGAGCGGCGGGACCTGTTCTTCGAGCATGACGGCGCGCTCGCGCAGCGCGGCATATTCATCGCGGAGGTCGGCGTCGCCGGATTGAGTGGTGCTGTCCATCGTCGGTATGAGTGCGTTGTTCTATCGCGGCATGATACTCGACGGCGTGCGCCCTCTTGTTTGATCGGCAGCCGGGTGACTGGCTCGACGCCAATACGGAGCGCGGTCGAACAGAGGGTGTTGCAGACCTCCTATATTGGATTGGAGGAAAGAAGGGCTCGCTTCGGATCCGT
>NZ_CAJPGQ010000065.1:0-27856 GCF_905339595.1 Burkholderia sp. BCC1977 | reverse complement strand
GGCCATGCGCCCGCTTTTTCGTCGTGCCGGTCGGAAGCGGCCTTCGGCATCCGGCCCCGCGTTGCCGCGGCGCCGGGTGCGCGGGCCGCGCCGTTCAGCGGCTGATCGGCTTGTAGCGCAGGCGCTTCGGCTTCGCGGCTTCCTCGCCAAGGCGCGCACGCTTGTCGGCTTCGTATTCCTGGTAGTTGCCGTCGAAGAACGTGACCTGCGAATCGCCTTCGAACGCGAGGATGTGCGTCGCGATCCGGTCGAGGAACCAGCGATCGTGCGAGATCACCATCACCGAGCCCGCGAATTCGAGCAGCGCGTCTTCCAGCGCGCGCAGCGTTTCGACGTCGAGGTCGTTCGACGGTTCGTCGAGCAGCAGCACGTTGCCGCCGGAGATCAGCGTCTTCGCGAGGTGCAGGCGGCCGCGTTCGCCGCCGGACAGGTTGCCGACGATCTTCTGCTGGTCGCCGCCCTTGAAGTTGAAGCGGCCGATGTACGCACGCGACGGCGTTTCGTACTTGCCGACCGTCAGCACGTCAGCGCCGCCCGAGATTTCCTCGAACACCGTCTTCGCGCCGTCGAGCGCATCGCGGCTCTGGTCGACGTACGCGAGCTTCACGGTCGGGCCCATCACGACTTCGCCCGAATCCGGCTGTTCCTTGCCGGTCAGCATCCGGAACAGCGTCGACTTGCCGGCGCCGTTCGGGCCGATGATGCCGACGATCGCGCCGGCCGGGATCTTCAGGTTCAGGTTGTCGATCAGCAGGCGGTCGCCGAACGCCTTGCTGACGTTCTTGAACTCGATCACTTCATTGCCGAGGCGGTCGCCGACCGGAATGAAGATTTCCTGCGTTTCGTTGCGCTTCTGGTATTCCTGGCTGTTCAGCTCCTCGAAGCGCGCGATACGCGCCTTCGACTTCGCCTGGCGGCCCTTCGGGTTCTGGCGCACCCACTCCAGTTCCTTCTTGATCGCCTTCTGGCGCGCCGATTCCGACGCTTCTTCCTGCTTCAGGCGCTCTTCCTTCTGGTCGAGCCAGCTGCTGTAGTTGCCCTTCCACGGAATGCCGTGGCCGCGGTCGAGTTCGAGAATCCACTCGGCCGCGTTGTCGAGGAAGTAGCGATCGTGCGTGACGGCGACGACGGTGCCCGGGAAGCGCACCAGGAACTGCTCGAGCCAGTCGACGGATTCGGCGTCGAGGTGGTTGGTCGGTTCGTCGAGCAGCAGCATGTCCGGCTTCTCGAGCAACAGCTTGCACAGCGCGACGCGGCGCTTTTCACCGCCCGACAGGTGTTCGATCTTCGCGTCCCATGCCGGCAGGCGCAGCGCGTCGGCGGCCACTTCGAGCTGCTGCTCGGGGCTGCCGCCGTCGCTCGACGCGAGGATCGCTTCGTATTTCGCCTGCTCGGCCGCGAGCGCGTCGAAGTCGGCGTCCGGTTCCGCATAGGCGGCATAGATTTCTTCGAGCTTCTTGTTCGCCTGGAACAGGTCGCCGAGGCCTTCCTCGACGGCTTCGCGCACCGTCTTCGTCGGATCGAGCTGCGGTTCCTGCGGCAGGTAGCCGATGTTCAGGTTCGGCATCGGCGTCGCTTCGCCTTCGATGTCCTTGTCGACGCCCGCCATGATGCGGATCAGCGTCGACTTGCCCGAGCCGTTCAGGCCGAGCACGCCGATCTTCGCGCCGGGAAAGAACGACAGCGAGATGTCCTTCAGGATCTGGCGCTTGGGCGGCACGATCTTGCCGACCCGGTTCATCGTGAAAACGTATTGGGCCATTTGGGTGTGAAAGTCAGAAGTGGTTGAGACTGCCGCGCAGCGCGCGGGCGTGCGTGGCGTCGGGTGATTCGGTACGGAGCGTGCCGCGCGGGGCGCGGCGGTGTCGCCGCGGGTTGGCGGCGCGAGCGCGTATTGTACTTCGCCGCCGGCTGCCGCTGGCACCGCGCAGGCCATTCGGCCGACCCGCGTTCACAGCCAGGCGGCGACGCCGCCGTGCCCCGAGCAGGTGCCGCGCCGATGTCGGCTGAAGCTGTACGTGCCGTCGCGGCAGCGCGCGCTCGCGCCCTCGGGCACGCGGCCCGATTTCGAATGGGCCGGCGCATGGACGGTGTCGCCGTCGCGATTGCGGTACGTGTCGTGCCGGTCGAGGTCGGCTTCGCTGCCGTAGCCGGGCGACGCGCGATACGCGTGCGCCACGGGCGGCAGGGCGGCACACGCGACGAACAGCGCGGCCGACAAGGCGGCGATGCGCGTCGCGCGGCGGAGCAGGGCAGGCATGGTCTCTCTCCGGATGTCGTTATCGATCTCGGGCCGCATGTTAGCCGATCAGCTGAGGATCGTTGCCGCCGCCCCACGGTGCGGCAACCCTACGCCGCGCCGGTCATCGATGCCGCGCCGTCGTCCTGCGCGGCCTCGAGTATCCACCGGCGGAACGCGGCGACTTTCGCGCGTTCCGCATGATGCGGCGGATAGACGAGGTAGTACGCGAAGTCGTCGAGCCAGGCGACGTCGGCAAGCTGCACGAGCCGGCCGCTCGCGAGTTCGTTGCGCACCATCGCCGCCGGCAGCAGGCCGGCGCCCTGGCCGGCGAGGATCGCCTGCAGCAACAGGCCGGAATCGTCGAACGCGGGGCCGCGCGGCGGGCCGAAATCGTCGATCCGCTGCGTGTCGAACCAGATGTGCCAGCCCTTGCGCTCGGCGTCGTGCAGATGCGGCCATCCGGCCAGGTCGGCGGGCGTGGCCGGCATGCCCAGCCGCGCGACGAGTTGCGGCGCCGCAAGCGCGACGATCTCCACGGTCAGCAGCCGTTCGCTGCACAGCCCGATGTAGCGGCCGAGACCGTGGCGGATCGCGACGTCGACGCCGTCGCGCGAGAAATCGGCGAGCGCGTGGCTCGCGACGATCTGCAGGTCGACGTCCGGGCACGCGCCGCGGAACTGCGCGAGGCGCGGCACGAGCCACGCGGACGCGAAGAACGGCGTGACGCTCACCGTCAGCACGCCGCTGTCGGCGGTGCCCGACACACGCTGCGATGCGTCCGCGATCTGCCGGAACGCGTTGCGCACGGGCGGCAGGTAGTCGCGGCCCGCGGCGGTCAGCAGGATGCCGCGGTTCACGCGCTCGAACAGCTGCACGCCGAGATGGGTTTCGAGCGTGCGGATCATCTGGCTCACCGCGCCGGGCGTGACCGACAGCTCTTCCGCCGCGGATTTCACCGACAGGTGGCGGGCGGCCGCCTCGAACGCGCGCAGCGCGTTGAGGGGCGGCAGACGGGAACGGTTCATTCAGTTTTTCTAAAGCGAAAGGCCGACGAAATATCGTTTGAGGCGACGGGTGGGCGCGAGTACCGTTGTTGCACTGGATCGTTTCGTCGTGGCCGGGTTTGGCGCGGTCGATGCGATCAACATAGTTCATCTATATCCATGAGGCAATCCGGGCGCCGCGCGGCGTCCGGCGGAACCCGAGAGGAGCATCGTCATGAGCGGCCCGCGCGCATCGCGCGTCTTCTACGGCTGGTATGTGGTGGCGGCCGCGTTCGCCGTCACGTTCGTCGGCTTCGGCAGTGCGTACACGTTCAGCGCGTTCGTCGAATCGCTGCAGCGGGATTTCGCCGCCTCGCGCGGGCAGATCTCGCTCGTGTTCTCGCTGGCCGGCTTCCTGTACTTCGGCTTCGGCATCGTCAGCGGCCCGCTTGCCGATCGCTTCGGCTCCCGGCGGCTCGCCGTCACCGGCATGTTGCTCACGGCCGCGGGTCTCGCGGCGGCCGGTGCCGCGCATACACTGCTGCAGGTCTATGTCGCGTACGGGCTCGGAGTCGGCCTCGGCGTCGGCTGCGCATATGTGCCGGCCGTCGGCGCCGTGCAACGCTGGTTCGTGCGGCGGCGCGGGTTCGCGTCGGGGCTGGCGGTCGCGGGGGTCGGCGTCGGCACGCTCGTCATGCCGCCGCTCGCATCCGCGCTGATCACGCACGTCGGCTGGCGCGGCGCGTATGTCACGCTTGCGGCGATCGCGGTGGTGGTGGGCGCGGGCATGTCGCTGCTGATCGAGAACGACCCGCGCGGGCGCGGCTTGCTGCCTGACGGCGAGGCGGCGCGGGCGCCATCGGGCGACGGACAGCCCGGTGCCGCGTCATCGGTACCGGCCGGTGCGACCGTGCGCGAAGCCGTCACGTCGCGGCCGTTCGCGAGCCTCTACGCGGCGTGTCTCGTGTGCTCGTTCGGCGTCTTCGTGCCGTTCGTGCACCTCGTGCCGTATGCGCTCGATCATGGCGTCGCGCCATCGACGGCCGTGCTGCTGCTCGGCGCGATCGGCGTCGGCAGCACGGCTGGGCGCTTCTTCCTCGGCGGCCTCGCCGACCGCTTCGGCCGCCGCGCGTCGCTGCTCGCGATGTTCGCGGGCATGGCCGTCGCGCTCGTCGCCTGGGCCGGCGCAGGGAGCGTCGCGACGCTGGCCGCGTTCGCACTCGTGTTCGGCGTGTTCTACGGCGGCTGGGTCGCCGTGCTGCCGGCCGTCGTGATGGACTACTTCGGCGGCCGCAACGTGAGCGCGATCATCGGCGTGCTGTACACGAGCGTCGCGTTCGGCACGCTGATCGGGCCCGCTGCCGCCGGTTTCATCTACGACGCAGGCGGCGGCTATCTCATGCCGATCCTGGCGAGCGCGGCCGCCAATGCGATCGCGTTCGCGATCGTCGCCACGACTGGCCGCGCGCCGGTGGCGGCGCGCGCGGCCGGCCGCTAGCCCCGCGTCGCCGGGCGCTCGGCCGCACGCTGCCCGGCTAGGCGACATCCACGATTTCCGCTACGGTGTCCGGGACGTCGATCACCGACGGGCGGAGGCGCATCGTGACATTCGACGAAGTTCGGCGGATCGCGCTGGCATGGCGGGGTGTCGAGGAGGGCACGTCGTACGGCACGCCCGCACTCAAGGTGAAGGGCAAGATGCTCGCGCGCCTGCGCGAGGACGGCGACACACTCGTCGTGAAGGGCGTCGGCCCAGACGAGCGCGCGTGGCTGATCGAATCGGCACCCGACGTGTACTACGTGACCGACCACTATGCGGGCTGGCCGATCGTGCTGGTGCGCCTGTCGGCCGCGCATCCCGACGCCGTGAAAAACCTGCTTCTGCGAGAATGGCACGCGATCGTGCCGGCCAAATGGCGGGACGAAGGGCCGGGCGGTGCGAACTGAGCGGCGCCTGCGCGGCACGTGAACCGCTGAGACGGGCGCGTGCGCCGTGGTGCCGAGCGAACTTGCATCGCCGGCAATTGCCCGATCCGGCGGCGCGCAAGCGAACGCCGAACCGGACCAAGCGTTGCATCGATTCGCGTCGATGCAACAAGTGGTTCCATCGAAATTCTTCAATTGGTTCTTAGTGAAGAACCGTTTGATGCTTACACTCCTTCGCTTCGAAGGCGGCTGACCGACAGCCGACGGAAAGGGCGCACGCGATGCGCCGGCGCCCCCGTGTGCCGCATCGCATCCGCAGCTTCGCAGACTGCGTCGCGCACCGACCGGAACAGGCTCGATCCGGCTTCCTGCCCGCTTGCCGCACATGCGCGGCGGGCTGCCGGATTCAACAACGACAACTCCCCGCGCCGCCTTCACGCGACACCCGGTCGTACCGGAACCGTTTTTTGGAGAGAGACACATGAGTGGAAGCAAGACAGGACTCGGCACGGGTCTGAAGCAGCGTCACGTGACGATGATGTCGATTGCCGGCGTCATCGGCGCCGGCTTGTTCGTCGGCTCCGGCCACGCAATCGCGGAAGCCGGCCCGGCTTCGATCCTCGCGTATGCGATCGCGGGCGTCCTGGTCGTACTGGTGATGCGCATGCTCGGCGAGATGGCCGTCGCCCATCCGGACAGCGGTTCGTTCTCGACCTATGCCGATCGTGCGATCGGCCACTGGGCAGGCTTCTCCATCGGCTGGTTGTACTGGTGGTTCTGGGTGCTCGTGATCCCGATCGAGGCGACGGCCGCCGCGACGATTCTCAATGCGTGGTTCCCCGGCATCGCGACCTGGATCTTCGCGCTCGGCATCACGCTGCTGCTGACGATCACCAACCTCTTCTCGGTCAAGAACTACGGCGAATTCGAATTCTGGTTCGCGCTGATCAAGGTCGTCGCGATCGTCGTGTTCCTGTGCATCGGCGGTGCGGCGATCGTCGGCATCGTGCCTGCGCCGGCCGTATCGGGCGTGTCGAACCTGTTCGCGCACCAGGGCTTCATGCCGAACGGCGCCGGTGCGGTGCTCGCGGCGATGCTGACGACGATGTTCTCGTTCCTCGGCACCGAGATCGTGACGATCGCGGCCGCCGAGTCGGACAACCCGCAGCGCCAGATCGTGCGCGCGACGAATTCCGTCATCTGGCGTATCACGCTGTTCTATCTCGGCTCGATCCTCGTCGTCGCGGCCATCGTGCCGTGGAACGATCCGCTGCTGCCGAAGCACGGCTCGTATCAGCGCGCGATGGAGCTGATCGGCATTCCGAACGCGAAGGCGATCATCGACGTGATCGTGCTCGTGTCGGTCGCGAGCTGCCTGAACTCCGCGCTGTACACCGCATCGCGGATGCTGTTCTCGCTGTCCAAGCGCAAGGACGCGCCTGCGTTCCTGCACAGCACCGATTCGACCGGCACGCCGCGCGCGGCCGTGCTGGCATCGACCGCATTCGGTTTCCTGACCGTGATCGCGAACTACCTGATGCCGGAGCAGGTGTTCGGCTTCCTGCTGGCGACGTCGGGTGCGATCGCGCTGCTCGTGTATCTCGTGATCGCGATCTCGCAGCTGCGGATGCGCAAGACGCTCGAATCGAGCGGTGCCGACCTGACGCTGCGGATGTGGCTGTTCCCGTGGCTCACGTGGGCGGTGATCCTGTTCATCTGCGGCACGCTGACCGTGATGTTCGTCAGCGAGGAACACCGGATGGAAGTGGGTGCGACGGCCGTGCTCGCGCTGCTCGTGCTGTTCGCTTCGTGGCTGAACAAGCGCGGTCGCGATGCGCAAGCAGGGGCGGGGCGACGCGTCTCGGCGACGTGATCGTTCGAGCGGCCGGGCGCGGTAGCGCCTGACGACTCGGCCTGGAAGCAACGTGGCCCGACCGGCATTTGCCGGTCGGGCTTTTTTTTGTCGTCGCCGCGGCGACCGGGGAACGGCCCGGCGCCGCTCGGGTAAGCGGTCGTGCCGCGATGCGTCGCGATCGATTCACTCCTGTCGAGAAAGAGACCATCAATAAACAGTCTATTTGTTACCAACATGGTTTCATTTATTGTGCCGACACTCAACCTCGTTCAGGAGTCCGACCATGTCGATCCGTCATCTGCTTTCTTCCGCATTCGCGGTGACCGCGCTGCTCGGCGCAGCATCTACGAGCATCGCCGGCCCGCTGGCCGTCGATGTCTACAATCCCGGCACGCATGCGATCTTCCCGGTTTCGTCCGAAATCGTCTCGGGCAAGACCGAGGCGATCCTGATCGACGCGCAGTTCCAGCGCAATGACGCGCAGGCGCTGGTGAACCGGATCAAGGCGAGCGGCAAGACCCTCAAGGCCGTCTACGTGAGCCACAGCGATCCCGATTACTACTTCGGGCTGGCAACCGTTCACGCGGCGTTTCCGGACGCGAAGATCGTCGCGACGCCGCAGACGGTCGCCGCGATCGAGGCCAGCAAGGACGGCAAGCTCGCCTACTGGGGCCCGATCCTGAAGGACAATGCGCCGACAGCGGTGATCGTGCCGCAGCCGCTCGACGGCGATACGCTGCGCGTCGACGGGCAGCCGCTGCGAATCGTCGGGCTCGACGGCCCGACGCCCGATCGCACTTTCGTCTGGATTCCTTCCGAGCGGACCGTGGCGGGCGGCATCCCGGTCGCGGCGAACATCCATGTGTGGATGGCGGACACGCAGACGCCGCTGTCGCACGCGAACTGGCTGGCGACGCTCGACCGGATCGATGCGCTGAAGCCGGCGCGCGTCGTGCCCGGGCACTTCCTGCCGAACCGCGACGGCAGCCAGCCGTTCGCCACCGGCGTCGCGTTCACGCGCGACTACGTGAAGGCGTTCGATCGGGAAGCGGCGCGCGCGAAGGATTCGGCGGCGCTGATCGCGGCGATGGAGGCGCGCTACCCGGAGCTCGGCGAGAAGTCGTCGCTCGAGCTGAGCGCGAAGGTCGCCAAGGGCGAGATGCAGTGGCCGGCGCCGGCGCCGTTCCCCGCGGTGGGCAAGACGGTGCACGTGCAGTTCGGCGACACCGTGTTCGATCTGCACTTCCAGGACGACAAGACGATGTCGTTCGTCGGCACGGCCGGTCGGTTCAAAGGCGTGACGGATACGGTGCAGTACGCGGTGCGCGAGATCCGTCCGCAGGTGTATCTGGTGTACTGGCATGAGCCGACCACCGGCTCGAACGTCGTGCACGTCGAGGATTTCGAGCGTGGCACGGTGGATACGAACATCGCGACGAAGGACGGGCAGTTCCTGCATATGTCCGGGACGCTGAGGATTGTCGGTCGCGATTGAGCTGATCCGGACGGGGGGCGGAGGCGACCTTTCGGGGCGCCTCCGCCATGTGATCGTCACGAATCGCGGCACTGCCTATCGCTCCCGGGCGCAATGGGACGAGACAGATTTTCAGATCCTGTGGCTGCCCGCCAACGCAGCAGCGAGCCAGTCCGGCTTCGGCCGTTAGCATGATCCGCCGATGTATTCCGTTATTGCCGAGGCGGTGTCATGTTCAAAAGTCGATATGTCGTCTTGTGCGTGGGTGTTTTCGTGGCGACGGGCGCGGCCTGCGCCGAGCCAGGGTACAACCAGGACAGGATTCGGCCGGATTCCGGTTGTCTGATGGTCGATCAAGGCGGGAACGTGATCAACTCGTCGAGCTATTCGTTTCAGCAGCGCCTCGAAATGGCGCGTTGCATGAGAAGCGCGTCGAATACGCTGAAGCCGCCCGAGTTGCCCACGACGCGGCCGGACGACGCCGGCAACGTTCGTCTCGGGCGGCAGGTCGCGAGGCAACTGTCCGAGACGGGAATCGGCTTGTTTGGCGGGCCGCGCAATCCCGTGGCGTCGCCAGGTGGCGCATATTGAACGCGCCGCTTGCCGCGTGACGGCTACCGCTCGGATGGGGCATGCGTCTCCGTCGTCCGGGTCCATGCAACCAAAAAAAAGCCCGCCACCACGAGGGGGCGGGCTTGGTCGGCATGGAACGCCCTGGGCGTTCAGACGTTGAACAGGAAGTTCATCACATCCCCGTCGTGCACGACGTATTCCTTCCCTTCCGCGCGCATCTTCCCGGCTTCCTTCGCACCTTGTTCGCCCTTGTACGAGACGAAGTCGTCGAATGCGATCGTCTGCGCGCGAATGAAGCCGCGCTCGAAGTCGGTGTGGATCACGCCGGCCGCTTGCGGCGCCGTGTCGCCGATGTGGATCGTCCACGCGCGCACTTCCTTCACGCCCGCGGTGAAGTAGGTCTGCAGGCCGAGCAGCTTGAAGCCCGCGCGGATCACGCGGTCGAGGCCCGGCTCTTCCATCCCCATGTCGGCGAGGAACGCTTCCTTGTCCGCATCGTCGAGATCGGCGATTTCCGCTTCGATCGCTGCGCACACCGCGACCACCGGCGAATTCTCGCTTTCCGCGTACTTGCGCACCGCGTCGAGGTGCGGGTTGTTCTCGAAGCCGTCGTCCTTCACGTTCGCGACGTACATTGCCGGCTTCGCGGTGATCAGGCAGAACGGCTTGAGCAGGGCCTGCTCGTCGTCCGACAGATCGAGGCCGCGCACGGCCTTGCCCTGGTCGAGGTGCGCGCGCACCTTCTCGAGCGCCGCGGCGAGCTTCACCGCTTCCTTGTCGTTGCCCGACTTCGCGGCCTTCGAGTAGCGCGTGAGCGCCTTCTCGACGGTGCCCAGATCGGCGAGCGCGAGTTCGGTGTTGATCACTTCGATGTCGTCGATCGGGCTGACCTTGCCGGCGACGTGGATGACGTTGTCGTCCTCGAAGCAGCGCACGACGTGCGTGATCGCATCGGTTTCGCGGATGTTCGCGAGGAACTGGTTGCCGAGGCCTTCACCCTTGCTCGCGCCCGCGACGAGGCCCGCGATGTCGACGAATTCGACGACGGCCGGCACGATGCGCTCGGGGTTGATGATTTCGGCGAGCGCCTTCAGGCGCGTGTCAGGCACTTCGACGATGCCGACGTTCGGCTCGATCGTGCAGAACGGGTAGTTCTCGGCGGCGATGCCGGCCTTGGTCAGCGCATTGAACAGGGTGGACTTGCCGACGTTGGGCAAGCCGACGATGCCGCATTTGAGACTCATGGAATCCTTCGGACGGGTGGGGCGGCGCGGCCGGACAAGGCACGGCGGCGCGGGAAAATAGGGACGGCCGGCGCGTGGGGCGCGGCGGGCCGACGGTCAAAGGCGCTATTGTACCGTGCCGACGCCCCGGTTTCCGGCCTTCCCCCGAACGCCCGATGCGACGGGCCGCCGCGCTGCCGGACCCACCCGCGATTCTGCTGATTTCCCGCAAAGTCCGGCCGCGTAAGGGATTGGCCCCGCGGCTATAATGCCCGCCATGACTGCCCACCACACCTTCGACGTCGCCGTGGTCGGCGGCGGGCTCGTCGGCAAGACGGCCGCGCTCGCGCTGACCCAGTCCGGCTACAAGACCGCCTTGCTCGCCCAGCCGGCCACGCCGCGTCCCGCCGATCTCGCGTTCGACACGCGCATCTACGCGCTGTCGTCCAGCTCGCAGGCATTGCTGGAGCGGCTGCGGGTCTGGCAGGCGCTCGACCATGGCCGGCTCGCGCCGGTCTACGACATGCGCGTGTACGGCGATGCGCAAGCGGAACTGCATTTCTCCGCGTACCAGGCGTCCGTGCCGCAACTGGCCTGGATCACCGAATCGTCGCTGATCGAGACGTCGCTCGACGCCGCGTTGCGGTTCCAGCCGAATCTCACGTGGTTCGATGCGCGCGCGCAGGGCTTCGACGTGCGCGACGACGCGGCCGTGCTCACGCTGTCGTCGGGCCAGGTGCTCGAAGCGGACCTCGTGGTCGGCGCGGACGGCGCGCATTCGTGGGTGCGTTCCCAAATGGGGGCCAGGGTCGAGCGGCGCGATTACCGGCAGACGGGCGTCGTCGCGAACTTCAAGGCGTCGCTGCCGCACCGCGAGACGGCCTATCAGTGGTTTCACGAAGGCGAGATCATCGCGTTGCTGCCGCTGCCGGACGGTCACGTGTCGCTCGTGTGGTCCGCGCACACCGCGCACGCGGACGAACTGCTCACGCTCGATCCCGCGCAACTCGCGGCTGAAGTCGAGCGCGTGTCGCACGGCCAGGTCGGCGCGCTCGAATGCGTGACGCCGGCGGCCGGCTTCCCGCTCGCGCTGCAGACCGTCGACAAGCTGATCGCCCCGCGCGTCGCGCTCGTCGGCGATGCCGCGCACCTGATCCACCCGCTCGCGGGGCAGGGGATGAACCTCGGGCTGCGCGACGTCGCGGCGCTCGCCGATGCGATCGCGAACAAGGAGCGCTTCCGCAACCTCGGCGATACGGTGCTGCTGCGCCGCTACGAGCGCTCGCGTCGCGAGGACATCCGCGCGCTGATGGTCGCGACCGACGGGCTGCAGCGGCTGTTCGCGGTGCCGGGCTCGCTCGCGAAGGCGGTGCGCAACGCGGGCATGGCGTTCGTCGGCGCGCAACCGCTCGTGAAGCGCTGGCTCGTGTCGGCCGCGCTCGGCTGATCGAACCTTCGCGCTCCCGGCCTGTCGGACAGGGTTCCGTTACGGCGTACACTGTGACGTGCACTCCGATTGAGCTGAAGGAACATCAGGATGAAAAAAACGATTCGCATCGCATCGCTGGCGCTGGCCGTCACGATGGCGACGCTCGGCTGCACCGCGCAGGCCGACCAGACCACCGACAAGCTGAAAGCCACGCTGCAAGCGCGTCTCGGCAGCGACGCGCCGATCAAGAGTGTGTCGAAATCGCCGGTCGCAGGCCTGTACGAAGTGAACCTTGGCGCGCAGATCATTTATAGCGATGCAGCCGGCGACTACGTGCTGCTCGGCGATCTCGTCGACACCAAGACGCACAAGAACCTGACCGACGCGCGCCTGTCCGACCTCAACAAGATCGACTTCGCGAGCCTGCCGCTCGCCAACGCGATCAAGGTCGTCAAGGGCAACGGCGCGCGCAAGATCGCGGTGTTCTCCGATCCGAACTGCCCGTACTGCAAGCGCCTCGAGACGACGCTGCAGTCGATCGACAACGTGACCGTCTACACGTTCCTGTACCCGGTGCTGTCACCCGATTCGACCGCGAAGTCGAAGGCGATCTGGTGCGCGACCGACCGCGCGAAAAGCTGGGAGGGCTGGATGCTCGACCATCGCGCACCGTCCGGCGCCGGCACCTGCGATACGAGCGCACTCGACAAGAACCTCGCGCTCGGCCGCGGGATGAACGTCACCGGCACGCCGACGATCTTCCTGCCCGACGGCCGTCGCCTGCCGGGCGCGGTGTCGGCCGACCAGCTGAACCAGGCGCTCGCGTCGAGCAAGTAACCGACCGACACGCCGGGCCGCATGGCCCGGCCAGCGAGGGGCGCCCGCGATATCTGCCGGCGCCTCTCTTCGTTTCCGCCGCCGTATTCCGTCTGATTTCCGTCCGATTTTCGACCGATTGCCACGATGACCCAGCCGATCCGCTATTCGATTGCCCCGAAAGATCTTGCCGCGCACCTGTTCGAAGTGTCGGTGACGGTCACCGATCCCGATCCTGAAGGCCAGCGCTTCTCGCTGCCGGTGTGGATTCCGGGCAGCTACCTCGTTCGCGAGTTCGCGCGCAACATCGTGACGCTTGCCGCGTTCAACGATGCGGGCCGCAAGGTGCGGATCGCGAAAACCGACAAGAACACCTGGCAGGCCGCACCGGTGAACGGCGCGCTGACGCTGCGCTACGACGTGTACGCGTGGGACCTGTCGGTCCGCTCCGCGTATCTCGACGACTCGGGCGGCTTCTTCAACGCCACGGCCGTGTTCCTGAGCGTCGCCGGCCGCGAGGATGCGCCGTGCGAGGTCGACATTTCGAAACCGGCGGGGCCGGCGTTTCGCACGTGGCGCGTCGGCACGTCGCTGCCCGAGGCGCGCGGCACCAAGCGCTACGGGTTCGGCGCATATCGCGCATCGAACTATGACGAACTCACCGACCATCCGGTGACGATCGGCGAATTCGCGCTGTCGACGTTCGACGCGCACGGCGTGCCGCACGACATCGTGATCGCCGGGCGCGTGACGCAGCTCGACATGGAGCGGCTGCGCACCGACCTGAAGCGCGTGTGCGAAGCGCAGATCGCGCTGTTCGAGCCGAAATCGAAGCAGGCGCCGATGGACCGCTACGTGTTCATGACGCTCGCGGTCAGCGACGGCTACGGCGGCCTCGAACACCGTGCGTCGACCGCGCTGATCTGCAACCGCACCGACCTGCCGGTGAAGGGCCGGCCGGAAACGACGGAAGGCTATCGCACGTATCTGGGCCTTTGCAGCCACGAGTATTTTCACACGTGGAACGTGAAGCGCATCAAACCGGCCGCGTTCGTACCGTACGACCTCGCGCGCGAAAACTACACGTCGCTGCTGTGGCTGTTCGAGGGCTTCACGTCGTATTACGACGATCTGATGCTCGTGCGCAGCGGGCTGATGTCGCAGGACGAATATTTCGCGGCGCTCGGCCGTACCGTCGGCGGTGTGCTGCGCGGCACGGGGCGCCTGAAGCAGAGCGTAGCCGAAAGCTCGTTCGACGCGTGGATCAAGTACTACCGTCAGGACGAGAACGCGACCAACGCGATCGTCAGCTACTACACGAAAGGTTCGCTCGTCGCGCTCGCGTTCGATCTCGCGATCCGCGCGCAAACGCGCAACCGCAAGTCGCTCGACGACGTGATGCGTCTGCTGTGGCAACGCTACGGCCGCGAGTTCTATCGCGGCAAGCAGGCGGGTGTCGAGGAAAACGAGGTCGAGACGCTGATCGAGGAAGCGACGGGCGTCGCGCTCGGCCGGCTGTTCGCCGACGCCGTGCACGGCACGCGCGACCTGCCGCTCGCCGACCTGCTCGCACCGTTCGGCGTGACGCTCGCGCCCGAGGTTGGCGCTGGCGCGGCCGTGAAGCCGACGATCGGCGCGCGCCTGCGCGGCGGCGCGGACTGCACGCTGGCGGCGGTCTACGAAGGCGGCGGCGCGCATCGCGCCGGGCTGTCGGCCGGCGACACGCTGATCGCGCTCGACGGGCTGCGCGTGACCGGCGCGAACCTCGACACGCTGCTCGCGCGCTACCGGCCGGGCGACAAGGTCGAGGTGCACGCCTTCCGCCGCGACGAGCTGCGGACCGCCAGGCTGAAGCTGGACGGGCCGGAAGTCGCGCGCTACCGGCTCACGGCGGCGGCGAAACCGGCCGCCGCGCACAAGGCCCGGGAAGCCTGGCTGAAGGGCTGAGCACGCCGAAGCGGGTTTCGGGGCGCGATCATGGATTGTTCTGTTGCTGCAACAATCCGTCGCCCTGAGCCCGCTTTTTCAAGACGACGCGGACACGCACAATGGCTTCACTCGCGCTACCGAAGCGCAGCCTAACTGGAGCCTGACATGACGACCATTCTGCAAATCAATTCCGCGGCGCGCTCGCAAGGTGCGCAATCCACGCTGCTGGCCAACGAACTGACGGCAAAGCTGCAACAATCGAACTCCGGCGCGAAGGTCGTGGTTCGCGACCTGCTGGCCGACGCGCTGCCGCACCTCGACGAATCGGTGCTCGGCGCATTCTTCACGCCGGCCGACCAGCGCAGCGCGGAACAGAATGCGATCGTCGCGAAGAGCGATGCACTGATCGCCGAACTGAACGCCGCCGACATCATCGTGATCGGCGCACCGATGTACAACTTCGGCGTCTCGTCGCAACTGAAGACGTACTTCGACTGGATCGCGCGTGCAGGCGTCACGTTCCGCTACACCGAGAACGGCCCGGAAGGCCTGATCAAGGGCAAGAAGGTTCACGTGGTGACGGCCCGCGGCGGCAAGTACCTGGGTACGCCGAACGACAGCCAGACGCCGTACCTGCGCTCGTTCCTCGGCTTCATCGGCCTGACCGACGTGAACTTCATCCACGCGGAAGGCCTGAACCTCGGGCCGGATGCACAGAGCGCCGCGCTCGCCAGCGCACGCGAAGCGATCGCTGCCGTGTAAGGCCGACGCGGGTGCGTCGCACCCGCCGTCTCGCCAGATGAAAAAAACGCCGCGTCCCGAAAGGGGCGCGGCGTTTTTGCTTGCTGCAGGCGAAAGCGGGAAGCGCAACGCGGTTACGCGAGCGTTTCGGCCACCTCCGGCAGACGCCAGTCGACCGGCTCGCGACCCGCTTCGACCAGATAGTCGTTCGCGAGCGCGAAGTGGCGGCACCCGAGGAAGCCTCGGTGCGCGGACAGCGGCGACGGATGCGGCGCCTCCAGCACGCAGTGCGCGCTGGCATCGAACAGCGCGCGCTTCGCTTGCGCATGCGCGCCCCACAGCATGAACACGAGCCCGCGGTGGCGGCTGGCCAGTTCGCGGATCAGCGTGTCCGTGCATTGCTCCCAGCCGCGCTTCGCGTGGCTCGCGGCCGCGCCGCGCTCGACCGTCAGCACGGTGTTGAGCAGCAGCACGCCCTGGCGCGCCCAGGTATCGAGACAGCCGTGACGCGGCGTGTCGTGGCCGAAATTCGCGGCGATTTCCTTGAAGATGTTGCGCAGCGACGGCGGCGTGCGGACGGCTGGCGGCACCGAGAACGCCAGGCCGTGCGCCTGCGGCGTACCGCGGTCGTCGCCGTGGTACGGGTCCTGGCCGAGGATCACGATCTTCACGTCGTCCGGGCTCGTCAGGCGCAGCGCACGGAACACGTCGGTCGGGTAGACCGTCTTGCCGGCCGCGCGTTCGTCGTCGACGAAGCGGCACAGCGGCGCATACGCGTCGCTGTCGGTGAAGGGTTTCAGCACGTTGCGCCAGACGGCCGGCAGCGCATCGAACTGCGCGGCGAGGTGCGGGACGTCGGCGGCAACGGGCCGCGGCGCGGCGGAGGCCGGGGCGGCTACCGCGGCCTTCTTGGCGGGCTTGCGCCCGGCTGCGGCCGGCGCAGGCGCCGGGGCGGGAACATCGTCCTGCGCCGTTTCCGGCACGGGATCGTCGAACAGCGACGCCTGCTGCGGCGTGCGGAGAGTCTTGCGGGTTGCCATGCGTGATGCGTGTTTAGTGCGCGCGCAGCCGGTAGCCGCGTTGCGCCTTGCTGATGTTTTCGGGGGCGAGGCCCGGCAGCGCTTGCTGCAGTTCGGCGGCGAGCGTCGCGAGCGCCGCTTCCGGGCCGTCGATCAGTTCGAGTTCGATTTCGCTGATCGGTTCGCGGCGCGTGTCGTTTTCCGCCTGGACGACGATCTCGCCGACATCCACCGCGGCCTCGACGGTTGCGCCGCCGATTGCGATGCGCCACAGCGTACGCGAAAAATCCGTCCGGAACAGCGCGTGCAGCGCGGGCGCCGCGTCGCGCAGCGCAGCGGCAGCCTCCGGCACGTCGCATGCGGTGACGAGGGCATCGATTTCGAGCGCATCGCCGGCGACGGGCAACTCCCATTCATGGCGGCGATGCAGGCCGGCTTCGGCGCTGCCGACCGTCTTGAAGGTCTGCAGCCAGCCGTGCGGCGTGCGGCGCACGCGCACCGCGCTCTTCGAGCGGGCCAGCGCGAGATCGGGCGTGTCGTAGTAGACGTTCGCGAGCACGATGACGTCGCCGGCTTCACCGGTCAGCGTCTCGAAAAAGCGCCGCGCCGCATCGGCCTGGCCGGCCGGCAGCGCGAGCTTGATTTCCTTTTCGATCGCCATCAGAAGAACATCCGCGCGAGTTCCTCGCCCGGCTGGTCGGCGCGCATGAACGCTTCGCCGACGAGGAACGCGTTCACGTTCGCCGCGCGCATCGTATCGACGTCGGTGCGCGACAGGATGCCCGACTCGGTCACGACCATGCGGTCCGCCGGAATCATGTCGAGCATGTCGAGCGTGGTCTGGATCGTCGTCTCGAACGTGCGCAGGTTGCGGTTGTTGATGCCGAGCAGCGGCGTCTTCAGCGTCAGCGCCTGTTCCATCTCGTCGCGGTCGTGAACCTCGACCAGCACCGCGAGGCCGAGCGAGTGCGCATATGCTTCGAGATCCTGCATCAGCGGCGTGTCGAGCGCGGCCGCGATCAGCAGGATCGCGTCGGCGCCCATCGCGCGCGCTTCGAGGATCTGGTACGCATCGACGATGAAGTCCTTGCGCAGCACCGGCAGCGTGCATGCCGCACGCGCTTCCTCGAGATAGCGGACGCTGCCCTGGAAGAATTGCTCGTCGGTCAGCACCGACAGGCACGCGGCGCCGTGGGCCGCATACGAGCGCGCGATGTCGGCCGGCACGAAATGCTCGCGCAGCACGCCCTTCGACGGGCTTGCCTTCTTCACTTCGGCGATCACCGCCGCTTGGCCGGCCGCCTGCTTCGCGCGCAGGGCGCCGACGAAGTCGCGCAGGTCGCGCGCCGATGCGTCCAGTTTCAGTGCCTCGAGCGGCGTGCTGCGCATGGCCGCCGCGACTTCTTCGCGCTTGACGGCGATGATTCGGTCGAGAATGTCGCTCATGTGGGTTCCTGCTTGATTCGTAAGGGGAGTCAGCGCTTGAACTGCTGCGTGAAGCGCACGAGTTCGTCGACCTTCGCGCGGGCCTTGCCGCTCGCGATCGCTTCGCGGGCGAGCTGGATGCCGTCCGCGATCGATTCGGCGATATTGGCAGCATAGAGCGCGGTGCCCGCGTTCAGCGTGACGATCTCGCGTGCGACGCCCGGCTGGTTGTCCAGCGCGCCGAGCAGCATCGTGCGCGATTCCTCGGCATTTTCCACCTTCAGCGTGCGGTTCGACACCATCTGCAGGCCGAAGTCCTCCGGATGGATCTCGTATTCGTGCACCTTGCCGTCGCGCAATTCGCCGACGAGCGTCGCGGCGCCCAGCGACACTTCATCCATCCCGTCCTTGCCGTACACGACCAGCACGTGCTGCGCGCCGAGGCGCTGCATCACGCGCACCTGGATGCCGACGAGGTCGGGGTGGAACACGCCCATCAGCTGGTTCGGCGCGCCGGCCGGATTGGTCAGCGGGCCGAGAATGTTGAAGATCGTCCGCACGCCGAGCTCGCGGCGCACGGCCGCGATGTTCTTCATCGCCGGATGATGGTTCGGCGCGAACATGAAGCCCATGCCGGTTTCGGCGATCGATGCCGCAACCTGGTCGGGCTGCAGGTCGATGTTCACGCCGAGCGCCTCGAGCACGTCGGCGCTGCCGGACTTGCTCGATACGCCGCGGTTGCCGTGCTTCGCGACCTTCGCGCCGGCCGCCGCCGTGATGAACATCGACGCGGTCGAGATGTTGAACGTGTGCGCGCCGTCGCCGCCCGTGCCGACGATGTCGACGAAGTTCGAGTTGTCCTGCACTTCGACGTGGTTCGCGAATTCGCGCATCACGGTCGCGGCGGCGGCGATCTCGCCGATCGTCTCCTTCTTCACGCGCAGCCCGGTGATGATCGCGGCCGCCATCACGGGCGACATGTCGCCGCGCATGATGAGCCGCATCAGGTGCAGCATCTCGTCGTGGAAGATCTCGCGGTGCTCGATCGTGCGTTGCAGCGCTTCCTGCGGGGTAATCGTCATCGTGCGTCTCCCGTCAGGCCGCCGGCGCGGCCGTGCGGGCCGCTGCGCGATTCTGCTTCAGGAAATTCTCGAGCAGCGCGTGGCCGTGCTCGGAGAGGATCGATTCCGGGTGGAACTGCACGCCTTCGATCGGCAGCGTCTTGTGGCGCACGCCCATGATCTCGCCGTCGTCGGTCCACGCGGACACCTCCAGGCAGTCGGGCAGCGATTCGCGTTCGATCGCGAGCGAGTGGTAGCGCGTGACGTCGAAATGCTTCGGCAGGTCGGCGAACACGCCGCGGCAGTCGGTTTCGATCCGGCTCACCTTGCCGTGCATGATGGTTTTCGCGCGCACGACGCGGCCGCCGAACGCTTCGCCGATCGCCTGGTGGCCGAGGCAGACGCCGAGGATCGGCTTCTTGCCCGCGAATTCGCGCAGCACGTCGAGCGTGATGCCCGCGTGCTGCGGGTTGCTCGGACCGGGCGACAGGCAGATGGTGTCGGGATTCAGGCGCGCGATCTCGTCGAGCGTGATTTCGTCGTTGCGGTACGTGCGCACGTCCTCGCCCAGTTCGCCGAAGTACTGGACCAGGTTGTAGGTGAACGAGTCGTAGTTGTCGATCATGAGCAGCATGGTCAGTCTCCGGTCAGAAGTCGCTATCGAGGCCGTCCTGGACCTGTTCGGCCGCACGCAGCACCGCGCGCGCCTTGTTCTCGGTCTCTTGCCATTCGGATTCGGGCACCGAGTCGGCGACGACGCCCGCCGCCGCTTGCACATACAGGTTGCCGTTGTGGATCAGGCCCGTGCGGATCGCGATCGCGAGATCCATCTCGCCCGAGAACGACAGGTAGCCGACCGCGCCGCCGTACAGCCCGCGCTTGATCGGCTCCAGCTCGTCGATCAGTTCCATCGCGCGCACCTTCGGCGCGCCGGACAGCGTGCCGGCCGGGAACGTCGCCCGCAGCACGTCGTAGTTCGTCATGCCGGGCTTCAGCTTGCCTTCGACCGAGCTGACGATGTGCTGCACGTGCGAGTACTTCTCGATCACCATCTTGTCGGTCACCTGCACCGAGCCGATCTCCGCGATGCGGCCGACGTCGTTGCGCGCGAGGTCGATCAGCATCACGTGCTCGGCGATTTCCTTCGGATCGTTCAGCAGTTCGGTCGCGAGTTCCGCATCGCGCTCGGGCGTGTTGCCGCGCGGACGTGTGCCGGCGAGCGGGCGGATCGTGACGATCTGGTCTTCGCCGCGCTTTTCCTGGCGCACCAGGATCTCCGGCGACGCGCCGACCACGTGGAAGTCGCCGAAGTTGTAGTAATACATGTACGGCGACGGATTCAGCGAACGCAGCGCGCGATACAGCGACAGCGGATTGTCGCGGTACGGCTTCGTCAGCCGCTGGCCGACCTGGATCTGCATCAGTTCGCCGGCCGCGATGTATTCCTTCGCCTGGCGCACGGCGGCGAGGTAGTCGTCCTTCTTGAACTCGCGGAACGTCTCGGTGCGCACGCTCGCCGACGTGACGGGCGGCTGCACGGTCGTGCGCAGGCGCTGCTTCAGCTCGCGCAGGCGCTGCTTGGCCTTCGTATAGGCCTCGGGCTGGGCCGGGTCCGCGTAGATGATCAGGTAGAGCTTGCCGGCGAGGTTGTCGATCACCGCGACTTCTTCGGTGAGCAGCAGCTGGATGTCGGGCAGGCCGAGGTCGTCGCGCGGCGCGGTGTTCGCGAGCTTCTTCTCGATGTAGCGTACCGCGTCGTAGCCGAAATAGCCGGCGAGGCCGCCGCAGAAGCGCGGCAGGCCCGGGCGTTGCGCGACCTTGAAGCGCGCCTGGAACGACTCGATGAATTCGAACGGGTCGCCGTCGTGCGTCTCGACGACCTGACCGTCGCGCACCACTTCGGACACGCCGTTGCGGGTGCGCAGCAGCGTACGGGCGGGCAGGCCGATGAACGAATAGCGGCCGAAGCGTTCGCCGCCGACCACCGACTCGAGCAGGAACGAGTTGGCGCCCGCGCGTTCAGGCTGGGCCAGCTTCAGGTAGAGGGACAGCGGCGTTTCGAGGTCGGCGAGCGCTTCCGCGATCAGCGGGATGCGGTTGTAGCCTTCGTTCGCAAGCGATTGGAATTCGAGTTCGGTCATGTTCCGGTCCTGTTCGGGACGAGCGGCGGAGTGCGCCAGGGATCACTTGACGCTGCGCAGGCTGCCGTCGGCGAAAGGGCGGTCGATCGAGAAGTGCCTGTTGCCGGCCGGCACTCCGGGCGTGAACGTCGCGAGCCTGCGGCCGATCCTGAACGCAAGCGTTCGGACGCGGTGGAACTCGAGGTGGTGCGACGATCGGCGCGCGGATGCGCAGCGAGATAAAAAACGGCGCTGAAGACGTGCCTCAGCGTACCTCATCGAAGAGGTTAGCGCGACCAGCGACGCCAGGGCCAGGCTCCCCGGTCGATGCTGCTCAGACTCCGTTTTTTATTCAGAAACATGCGGATGGAAGAAATAATCAGATGGTTGGCCGGCCGGCGTTGTGCGCGGTGATCGCGCGGGCTGCGACCAGCAACGAATCGACTATACCATCCGAATTTATCGTTTGTATAGCTTTGCCGTGGTTGTAGCCGTACGGCACCGTCAGCGTCGCCATCCCGGCCGCGCGGCCCGCCAGTGCGTCGTTTTCCGAGTCGCCGATCGCGACCGCCGCGTCCGGCGCGACGCCGAGCGCATCGCAGGCCGCCAGCATCGGCAGCGGATCGGGCTTCTTGCGCGCGACGCTGTCGCCGCCGAGCACGATGCCGAAGCGATCGATCAGCCCGTATTGCTCGAGCAGCTCGACCGCGAAGCGGTGCGGCTTGTTCGTCACGCACGCGAGCCGGATGCCGGCCGCGCGCAACGCGTCGAGGCCGGTTGCGACGTCCGGATAGAGACGCGTGTGGCGGCCGTTGATCTTCGCGTATTCGGTCTGGTAGATCGCGAGCGCGTCGTCGAAGCGCGCGTGCGCTTCGTCGGGCGTGAAGCGCGGCTTCAGCACGCTCTGGATCAGGTGCTCGGAGCCCTTGCCGACGTAGCCGATCACCTCGTCGCGCGACGTGGCCGGCGCGCCGAGCTGCGCGAGCATTCCGTTCAGCCCGGCCGTGAAATCGTCGGCCGTGTCGACCATCGTGCCGTCGAGGTCGATCAGCGCCGCGTCGATGCGCGGCGTCGCGAAACGGATCGTGCCGTCGGCTGCGGCCGGTGCAAGACCTGCCAGCGAGGAATCGGCCACGGCGTCAGCTCCGCTCGACGGTGGCGAGCGCGGCGCGCATCTCGTCGATCACCGTGCGGTAGTCGGGCTTGCCGAAGATCGCCGAACCCGCGACGAAGGTGTCCGCGCCGGCCGCCGCGATTTCCGCGATGTTGTCGGCCTTCACGCCGCCGTCCACCTCGAGCAGGATCTCGCGGCCGGTGCGCTCGGTGTATGCGTCGATGCGGGCGCGCGCTTCGCGCAGCTTGTTCAGCGTTTCCGGAATGAACGACTGGCCGCCGAAGCCGGGGTTCACCGACATCAGCAGCACGAAGTCGAGGCGATCCATCACGTGGTCGAGATAGTTCAGCGGCGTCGCCGGGTTGAACACGAGGCCGGCCTTGCAGCCGTGATCGCGGATCAGCGACAGCGTACGGTCGATGTGGTCCGAGCCTTCCGGGTGGAAGCTGATCAGGTTCGCGCCGGCTTTTGCGAAGTCGGGCACGATCCGGTCGACCGGGCGCACCATCAGATGCACGTCGATCGGCACCTGCACGTGCGGGCGGATCGCCTCGCAGACGAGCGGGCCGATCGTGAGGTTCGGCACATAATGGTTGTCCATCACGTCGAAGTGAATCCAGTCGGCGCCGGCGGCGACCACGTTGCGGACTTCTTCGCCGAGCCGTGCAAAGTCGGCCGACAGGATGCTGGGAGCGATGCGGAATTGAGTCATGACAGGGGAGCGGGGACGCTGCGGCGCAAAACCGCCATTCTACCGTCCGGCGACCCGGTGCGCGGCGACGGGCCGTGCGGTCGTGGCCCGATTCCGCATAGAATGCCGAACCAGTGCGGCGCGCCCGCGGCCCTGCCGCTCGAGTTGGCGCGGGCAGTTACCTACAGCGGAAACATCATGAGTCAGTATCAGTTCACCGTTTCGGTGAAAACCAGCTACTTGCCGGAACAATCCGACCCCGATCAACGTCAATACGCATTCGCGTACACGCTGACCATCCGCAACACCGGGCAGGTCGCGGCGCAACTGATCGCGCGTCACTGGATCATCACGGACAGCGAAAGCCACGTGCAGGAAGTGAAGGGGCTCGGCGTCGTCGGGCACCAGCCGCTGCTGCAGCCGGGCGAACAGTTCGAATACACGAGCTGGGCCGTGATCGCGACGCCGGTCGGCACGATGCGTGGCGCGTACTTCTGCGTGGCGGAGGACGGCGAGCGGTTCGACGCGCCGGTCGACGAGTTTGCGCTGCACATGCCGCGCACGCTGCATTGAGTCGAGCGTGCGGGGCCGGTCAGCGCGGCTGGCGGTCGTTGCCGCGGGCGTGCTTTTTCCTGCCCGACGACGTCCACACGACGATGAAGATCAGCAGGGCAAGCGCTACGAAAGCCTCGAGCGCGAAGATGAGCATCGGATATTGGTCGAGAAAATCTGACATGGCGGTTTCCATCAAGAACGGACATTGTATGTGGTTTGGGCCCCGGGTGGCCGGCTGGGTTGCGGCGGCCGCGACGGCCGCGCTGCTTGCCGCGTGCGGCGGCGCGCCGACGCGCACGTCGACGCTCAAGCCGCCGACCGGCGCGGCGATCGTGCCCGGGCAGGTCGCCGCGAAGCGGCTCACGCCGGTCGCGTGGCAGCAGGTGCCGGGGTGGCAGGACGATGCGCTGATCGGCGCGACGGCCGCGCTGCGGCAGAATTGCGTGCGGCTCGCGCGCCAGCCGGCGTGGCAGCGCGCATGCGCGGCCGCCGACCGCCTCGACGAGCTCGACGTCAGCAGCGCGCGTGCGTTCTTCGAAACGTATTTCACGCCGTTCCAGCTGGCGAACACCGACGGTACGCTCGACGGGCTCGTGACCGGCTATTACGAGCCGCTGCTGCATGGCTCCCGCGTGCGTCGCGGTCCTTACCAGTACGCGCTGTACCGCTGGCCGGCCGGCTATCGTGCCGGCGCCGCGCTGCCCGCTCGCGCGCAGCTCGAACGCGCCGGCGTCCTGAACGGCAACGAACTCGTGTGGGTCGACGATCCGATCGAGGCGTTCTTCCTGCAGGTGCAGGGTTCGGGGCGCGTGCTGCTCGACGATGGTTCGGTGATGCGGGTCGGCTTCGGCGGCACCAATAACCAGCCGTATCGCTCGATCGGCAAGTGGCTGCTCGATCGCGGCGAGCTGACGCCCGCCCAGGCGACGATGCAGGGCATCAAGGCGTGGGCGAAGGCGAACCCGACGCGCGTCGACGCGTTGCTCGACACGAATCCGCGCTTCGTGTTCTTCCGCGACATGCCGACGAAGGAAGATGCGCCGCACGGCGGCGCGGACGGCCCGATCGGCGCGCTCGGCGTGCCGCTCACGCCGGAGCGTTCGATCGCGGTCGATCCGTCGTCGATCCCGCTCGGCACGCCCGTGTTCCTGCAGACCACGCGTCCGTTGACGAATACGCCGATGAACCGGCTCGTGTTCGCGCAGGACACGGGTTCCGCGATCAAGGGCGGCGTGCGGGCCGACTATTTCTGGGGGCTCGGCGACGACGCCGGCGACCAGGCCGGACGGATGAAGCAGATCGGCCGGATGTGGCTGCTGTTCCCGAATTCCTGATGCTTGGTGGTGCCGGCGTATACGTCTAGCCGCGCATCGAAACGAAGCAGCCCGATCGGTGTTGGCCGGTCGGGCTGTTTTTTGCGGCGCACGCGATCGCTGTTGCGCGCGGCGGCCGGGCAGCGGCGGGTATCAGCCCCGGCGCTTGTCGATCACGCGGCGTGCCTTGCCGACCGAACGCTCGATCCCGTTCACGGGCAATACGTTGATCACGGCCGTCACGCCGATCAGCGACTTGATGTCGTGCGCGAGCGCCTGCCTGGCCGCGTGGATCGCCGCCGTGTCAGGGGCCGTTTCGGGACACGGCTCGACGTTGAGCGTCAGCACGTCGAGCGGACCTTCCTTCGTCAGCACGATCTGATAGTGCGGTGCGAGCGCGCGCTGCTTCAGCAACTGTTCCTCGATTTGCGTCGGGAAGACGTTGACGCCCCGCACGATCATCATGTCGTCCGAACGCCCGGTGATCTTTTCCATTCGGCGCATCGTGCGGGCGGTGCCGGGCAGCAGACGCGTGAGGTCGCGGGTCCGGTAGCGGATGATCGGCAGCGCTTCCTTCGTCAGCGACGTGAAGACCAGCTCGCCGAGTTCGCCGTCCGGCAGCACTTCGCCGGTCTCGGGGTCGATGATTTCCGGATAGAAGTGGTCTTCCCAGATGGTCGGGCCGTCCTTGGTCTCGACGCATTCCGACGCGACACCCGGGCCCATCACCTCAGACAGCCCGTAGATGTCGACCGCATCGATGCCCATTCGCTGTTCGATGGCCACGCGCATGTCGTTGGTCCACGGTTCCGCGCCGAAGATGCCGATGCGCAGCGAGCTTTGCGCGGGATCGAGGCCCTGGCGCTCGATCTCGTCGGCGATCGACAGCATGTAGCTCGGCGTCACCATGATGATGTCGGGCCGGAAATCCTGGATCAGCTGCACCTGCTTCTCGGTCTGGCCGCCACCGAACGGGATCACCGTCAGCCCTGCGCGTTCGGCGCCATAGTGTGCGCCGAGCCCGCCGGTGAACAGCCCGTAGCCGTAGCTGACGTGAACCTTGTCGCCGCGCCGCGCGCCGGCCGCGCGGATCGAGCGCGCGACGAGATTCGCCCACGTGTCGATGTCGCGCGCCGTATAGCCGACGACGGTCGGCTTGCCGGTCGTGCCCGACGACGCGTGAATACGCGAGATCTGGTCCTGCGGTACCGCGAACATCCCGAACGGGTAGCTGTCGCGCAGGTCGCTCTTGGTCGTGAACGGGAAGCGCGACAGATCCGAGAGCGTCGTCAGGTCGTCGGGATGCACGCCCGCTTCGTCAAATTTGCGGCGATAGACGGGGGAGTGGTCATACGCATGCCGGAGCGACCACTTCAGGCGTTCGAGTTGCAGCGCGGTCAACTCGTCGCGTGAAGCGGTCTCGATCGGCTCGAGCGGTAGCGGGGTAGTCATGCCTGTCTCCAGTGATTGTTATGAGCGAGCCGTGGACGTCAGCGGTCTTCCGGGAGGACCGTGCCCTTGATCTGGGCCGATTTGCCGCGAAACATCGCGACCGTTTCGCCTGTCTGGTTCGTGACGCGGATGTCGTAGACGCCATGCCGGCCGCTGCGCGTCTGTTCGATCGCCTCGGCCGTCAGCAGGTCGTTGCCGTATACGGGACGCAGGTATTCGATCGAGCAGCCCGCCGCAACGGTATTCAGGTTGTACGTGTTGCACGCGAACGCGAACGTCGAATCGGCGAGCGTGAAGATGATGCCGCCGTGACAGATCTGGTGCCCGTTCAGGAAGTCCGGCTGTACGCGCATCTGCAGGCGTGCGTAGCCGGCGCGCACTTCGGCGATTTCCATGCCGAACGCGCGGCTGCAGGCGTCCGCGTCGTACATGGCCCGCGCCGTCGCACGGGCGAGCGCATCGGGGTCGAGCGTGTCGGTGGAGGTGGTCATGTCAACGCCCCTCGAAGCGCGGCGCGCGCTTCTCGATGAACGCCGTCACGCCTTCCGCGTAGTCGTACGACTGGCCGAGCTTGCGCTGCAGGTCGCGCTCGAGGTCGAGCTGCTGGTCGAGGGTATTCGTGACGCTGTCGCGCATCGACTGCTTGATCGACGAGATCGCGCGCGTCGGTTGCTGCGCGAGCTGGTTGGCGACCTGACGGGCCGACGCGGCGAGTGCATCGTCGTCGACCGCGCGCCAGATCAAGCCCCATTGTTCGGCCTGTTCGGCACCGAGCTTGTCGCCGGTGAGGGCGAGCCCCAGCGCGCGTGCCATGCCGACGCGTTGCGGCAGGAACCATGTTCCGCCCGAATCGGGCACGAGCCCGATCTTGACGAAGGCCTGGATGAAACTGCTCGAGCGCGCGGCGAACACGATGTCGCAGGCGAGCGCGAGATTCGCGCCGGCGCCGGCCGCCGTGCCGTTGACGGCGGCGATCACCGGAATCGGCATGCGTTGCAGGCGGCGGATCAGCGGATTGAAATGCTCGTCGATCAGCGTGCCGAGGTCGGTGGACGCGCCCGGCGTGAAGTCGAGGTCGGCCAGGTCCTGACCTGCGCAGAAGCCGCGGCCCGCACCCGTCAGGATCAGCGCACGCGCGCCGGCCGCCTCGACTTCATCGAGCGCCGACTGCAGTTCGCGATGCATCGCCCGGGTGAAGCTGTTCAGCTTGTCCGGACGGTTGAGGGTGATCGTGGCCACGCGGGCAACCTGATCGATATCCAGCTGGATCGCCTGATATGACATGCAGTGTCTCCTTCATGACTTCGTTATAGGCGCGCGGTGCGTCGGTTACACGCGTTCGATGGCGATCGCGATACCCTGGCCGACGCCGATGCACATCGTACAGAGCGCAAAGCGGCCGCCCGTACGCTCGAGTTGGTGAAGCGCCGTGGTCACGAGCCGGGCGCCCGATGCGCCGAGCGGGTGGCCGAGCGCGATCGCGCCGCCGTTCGGGTTCACGCGCGGATCGTCGTCGGCGACACTGAGCATGCGCAACACTGCGAGACCTTGCGACGCGAACGCCTCGTTCAGCTCGATCACATCGAACTGGTCGATCGTCATCCCGATCTGGCGCAACAGCTTCTGCGTGGCCGGCGCCGGGCCGATCCCCATCACGCGCGGCTCGACGCCGGCGGTCGCCATGCCGACGATGCGTGCGCGACGGCGCAGCCCGTATTGATCGGCGGCTTCCGCGTTGGCGAGCAGCAGTGCGCATGCGCCGTCGTTGACACCCGACGCGTTGCCTGCCGTCACCGAGCCGTCCGGACGCACGACGCCCTTCAGCTTCGCGAGCGCCTCGAGCGACGTTTCGCGCGGATGCTCGTCGAGGGAGACGACGAGCGCGTCGCCTTTCTTCTGCGGAATCGTCACGGGG
>NZ_CAJPGQ010000064.1:0-30889 GCF_905339595.1 Burkholderia sp. BCC1977 | reverse complement strand
AATCCTGCACTGAGCGATACCGCGCCGCTGCCCGTTCCACGCCGATGCTCCCGATGAAACGACTGCCTTCCCTCAACGCGCTGCAGGTTTTCGACGTCGTCGCCCGTCACGGCAGCTTCACGCGCGCCGCCGGGCACCTGTGCCTGACCCAGGGCGCCGTGAGCCGGCAAATCCTCGCGCTCGAAAGCTTCTATCAGTTTCCGCTGTTCAAGCGCACGCCCAAGGGGCTGACGCTGACGGCCGAAGGCGAGCTCCTGTTGCCGACGGTGCGCGAAAGCTTTGCGCGCATCGAGGAGGTATCGATGCGCCTGTCACGCAGGCGCACCGAGCTCGCGCTGAAGGTGCCGACCTGCATGATGCAGTGGATGCTGCCGCGCATCATGCGCTTCCAGGCCGAGCACCCCGAACTCCAGGTGCAGATCACGACCACCTGGGAGCATCACGTCGATTTCCGCATGGAACCGTTCGACGCCGCGGTGATCTACGCCCCCGGCGCCGGTCCCGACATGCACGCGATCCCGTTGTTCGAAGAGCGGCTCACCCCTGTGTGCGCCCCGAGCCTGCTGGACCGGCAGCCGCTCGCGAGTCTCGACGACCTGGCCGGTCATACGCTGCTGCATCCGACGCGCGACCACCGGGACTGGAAACGGTGGCTCGAGCATGCAGGCGCGCAGCACGTCGACTCGACGCGCGGGTTGAGCTTCGAAACGCTGGACCTCGCGACCCACGCGGCGATCGACGGTTACGGCATCGCGATCGGCGACCGGACACTGGTGGACGAGAGCGTGGCGGCGCACCGGCTCGTGATGCCGTTCGACATCTCGTTGCCGACGGGGATGGGTTATTACTTCGCGTATCCGGGCGGGAGCGAACAGCAGCAGAAGATCCAGCTGTTCGGCGACTGGATCGCGGACGAACGCGCGTGGGGTTCCGTCAAGCCGCCAGCCCTGCCGACGCAGCCTCCCGGATCTCCGGATTGAACCGCGTCATGCAGTTCAGATCGAGCGCGCGAATCTGCTCGGTCATGAAGTCGACGAAGATCCGGATGCGCGTCGGAAGATGTTGCCGGCTCAGATAGCAGATGTAGTGGCCGCGATCCTCCGGCACATGCTTCGCCAGCGCGACGACGAGCTCGTTCGACGCGAGATGGTCGCGGATCTGGTAGCCCGCCATCTGCGCGATGCCCGATCCGTTCAGCACCGCACGCAACACCAGATCCGCGTCGTTGAACGTGAGGCGCGACGTCGGCAGGTACTTCTGCACGCGGCCGTCCACGTTGAACTCCCATTCGAACAGGCGCCCGCTGGCAAAACGGAAATTGATGCACGCGTGCCGGTCCAGGTCGTCGAGACTCTGCGGGAGACCGTGCCGCGCCACATACGACGGCGCCGCGCAGAGCGCCATCTGCATCGGGATCAATTGCCGGGCGATGATGCTGGAGTCCTCGATCCGTCCGTTGCGAAACGCCACGTCGATGCGCTCCGACACGAGGTCGATCGGCCGATCGTCGAGCAGCAGATCGATGACGATGTCCGGATAGGCGAGCGCGAACCGTTCCAGCAGCGGCGCCACGATCTTCCTGCCGAATCCCACCGCCGCGCTGATGCGGATGAGGCCGCGCGGCGGCCCCTGCCGCAATTCCAGCATGTCGTTCATGGCTTCCACGATCTGTGCCACGCCCTGATGGCAGTTCTCGAAGAAGCGCCGGCCCTCGCACGTCAGCTCGGTCGTGCGCGTGGTCCGCTGGAACAGCCGCGTACTCAGCTGCGCCTCCAGCTTCTGCACGTTGCGGCTCACGGCCGGCCGCCCGACGCCGAGCAGTTCGGCGGCCTTGGTGAAACTCCCCTCGCTCGCCACGGCAACGAATGCGAGGATGCCTGCATAGCTCGCGCCGAAGCTCGCCGACAGTGCATCGGCGCGACTGGCCAGGTCGCGACGCGTGCCGTGTTCCGATGGTTCCGAATGATTCATTTCCGCTGCCCCCAGACGTGCTGCTCATACGGATCGACTCGTCGCCGGCATGCGCCGGCATATCGCCTACGTGCGAACGTGAATCAGCTTCTTGCCAGCCACTGGTCGAGACCGATGCGGCCGAGTCGCGCGGCCCCGAGCGGCACCAGCGAGGTTTCCTCGACCCGGCCGCCGTAGTAGCGGGCGTCGCGATCGGTCACCACCGCGCGCGGGTCGCCGACCGACTTCAGATAGCGCGCGACGATCTCCGCGAACGGCGCGCGATCCGGGCCCGCGATCTCGACCGTGCCGTTCTGCGGCCCGGCGAGCGCGGCCTGCGCGACGAGTGCCGACACGTCTTCCGCCGCGATCGGCTGGAACAGTCCGTCGCCGATGCGAACCGTGCCGTCTTTCGTGCCGAAATCCGCGATGCCGCCGATGAATTCCATGAATTGCGTCGCGCGCACGATCGTGTACGGCACGCCCGCCGCCTCGATCGCCTGCTCCTGCGCGACCTTGGCCAGGAAATAGCCGTTCTCCGGCATGCGGTCGCAGCCGACGATCGACAGCGCGACGTGATGGCGGACGCCCGCGGCCACTTCGGCCTTGCCGAGATTGCGTGCCGACGTGCGGAAGAAGTCGAGCACGGCCTGCGGTTCCCATGACGGCGCGTTCGCCACGTCCACGACGACGTCCGCGTCCGTCAATGCGTCGGTCAGGCCCTCGCCCGTGATGGTATTGACGCCGGTGCGCGGCGATGCGGCCAGCGCGTGATGGCCCGCTTCCTCGAGCAGCGTGACGACACGCGAGCCGATCAGGCCCGAACCGCCGATGACAACGATCTTCATCGCAAAATCTCCTGACGAATGGATTTCATGTGAATGCGAGGGGATGTGACGGGTGCCGGATCCGATGAAGCCGGTCATGACGGTCGCATCGCGTGACGCAATTGTGGAAGAATCATGTCCTATCCAGCAGTGCCAAGAATCGTCGATCGGACTGGTCCATGCCGGGTCTGTTCCGTCACCCACGAGGCCGTCATGTCTGCGCAACCCTCCACACTGACCATCGAGATCGACCGGCAGCATCAGTTGCCGATCTATCTGCAGATCTGCGAGCGGTTCCGAACCGCGATCGCCGCGGGCCACCTGCGTCCCGGCGATCGCGTGCCGGCGCTGCGCGGTCTGGCCACGCAATTGAACACGGCGCGCGGCACCGTCGAGCAGGCCTATACGATCCTGGTCGACGAGGGATATCTGCAGATGCGCGGCGCGGCAGGCACGTTCGTCGCGCCGTCCCTGCCGAAATCGCTGCCGCGGGCGGCGCCGGCGCGTGACGACGCATCGGCACCGCACGTCGACCACGCCAGCTTGCTTGCGGCACCGGGCATGTCGCGCGACAGCCCGCCTCCGCGGCGCGCGCAGCCGATCGCCGTCGCGATGAGCGGCGAGCCGCGCCCGTTGCAACCCGGGGTTCCGGCCCTCGACGCCTTTCCGCGCAAGGTATGGCACCGGCTCGTGTCGCTGCGCGCGCGCAGCGGCGATCGCGCGCTGCTGGGCTATCCGAATCCGGCCGGCTACAGGCCGCTGCGCGAGCACATCGCCACCTATCTGGGGCTGTCGCGCGGCGTCACCTGCATGCCCGAACAGGTGTTCATCACCGGCGGCTACCGTGCCACGCTGGAACTCGTGCTGCGCAGCCTCGCGCGTCCGAACGACCGCGTCTGGTTCGAGGACCCCGGCTATCTTCTCGCACGCAGTTTCCTGTCCGAGACCGGTGTGCAGCTCGTTCCGGTGCCGGTGGACGCCGAAGGGATCGACGTCGCGCGCGGCATGCAGCTGGACCCGCATGCGCGCTTCGCGCTGGTGACGCCGTCGCATCAGAGCCCGCTCGGGCATACGCTGTCGCTATCCCGCCGCATCGCTTTGCTGGACTGGGCCGAAAAGACGTCCGGCTGGATCGTCGAGGACGACTACGACAGCGAGTTCCGCTATCTGGGCCGCCCGCTGCAGGCGTTGAAGAGTCTCGACCGGCGCGATCACGTGATCTACTGCAGCACCTTCAGCAAGGCGATGTATCCCGGTTTGCGGCTCGCGTACGCGGTCGTGCCCGAACGTGCGGTGGAGCGCGTCGAGCGCGTGGCCTGCAGCATGAACGCCGGTTCGCCGACGCTCCTGCAGGCGGCCCTGGCCGATTTCATCGAACAGGGCCACTTCGCCCGGCATCTGAAGCGCATGCGCACGCTGTACGGCGAGCGACGCACGCTGATCGTGCACGCGTTGCGGCAGGCGTTCGGCGAGCGGCTGATCGTCGAGTTGCCCCCTGGCGGCATACAGTTCGCGGTGCGGTTCACGGCGGGGCCCGAAGGGCCGGTCGACGATGTCGCCGTCGCCGCGCGCGCCCGCGAAGCCGGGCTCGCGGTCCTGCCACTGTCGATCTGGTATACGAACAGCCACACGCAGCAAACGCCGCGCGGCCTCATCATCGGGTTCGCGAACATCGCCGACGCGGACGAGGCGCAACGTCACGCACGCACGCTGCGCGCGTGCCTGGGCCGCTGACGCGCCGCGTACGGCAATGGCGTGCGGCCGTGCGTGGCGGCAACCGCCGCCGGGCGCCTCGTCAAAATTCGTGGCGCGTTCCGGATTGGTGTCCAACGGGAAACATACAATCGCCCGGAACGGCCATACCGCCATCATGTACGCGCCTCTAGCATGAAAGCGTCTTTCTCCCGTAGACGAACCGGGAATCGGGCGGCACCGGAAGATTGCCGCATTCCTCGGACAATCGCCCCACCCGTCATTCCTTGAAGACGCTACTTGCCCGGGCAGTCCAGCCCCTTCGCAAGACAGGTTTCGACGATCGAATGACCGAGGGTCGGAGCGTGTCGCTGAATTCGAGCATGCATCATGGACGACAAGAAGCTGCAAGCCCCGCCGCTTTCCCTCCTCGACAGGTATCGGGGCCGGGATTTTCAACCGCTTTACACCACGACCGTCACGGTGTCCGGCGGCGAGACGGGACATGGCCGCGCATCCGGCGTGGCCCGCTCGGACGACGGCAATCTCGCCGTCGATCTGCGCCTGCCCACCGAATTTGGCGGGCCCGGCAACGGGACCAATCCGGAGCAGTTGTTCGCGGCAGGCTTCGCCGCGTGCTTCCACGGTGCGCTCAATCTGATCGAGAAACGCGCCGATAGGGAGACCCCCGATACCGCCGTGGCGGTGCAGGTTTCGTTCGGCCGCGATCCCATGGATGGTGGTTATGCGTTGCTCGTCGAGGTTCGGGTGCGGATGCCGGGCGTCGATCGAAGCATCGCGGAAGAAATGGTGCGAACCGCGGAACGCTTGTGCCCGTATGCGAAGATGGCCCGGCAAGGCACCGTCAATATCGTGACCGTCGTCGACTGACCCGACGACGGTCGTGCCGCGGCAGCGTGTCGTCCGCCGACGACGTTCGTTGCTGCCGCGACGTGCCGGCCCCCGTCGCGCATCTCGCGATACGCGCGGGGCGGCCGGTCAATCGAACGATGCCTGCGGGTTACCGGCCGCCAGCGCGTCGGCCCGATTCGGTGCGGGCGGATAGATCCATTGCGTGTTGATCATCTGCTTGCGCGCCTTTCCTTCGGCATGCGTCAGTTTGATCTGCCGATCCCAGCCTTCCGAGTAAACGGCACCCCAGTCGCCCAGATCGACGCATGTCGCATAGAACGGCTGCCGGTATTCCAGTGTCGGCACGCCGATCAGATCGGCCGCGACGTTGTGCCCGCCGAACTGCCCCATCACGATCGCATGCTGGCACGACATCAACGCATGGTGCCCGTCATCGTCGCTGCGCGCCCGCGCCACGTCTCCCGCGACGAATACATGCGGTGCTTCCGCCACCCGAAGGTCCGGTGTGACCTCGACGCGCCCGAGCGGGTCCAGATGCGAGGAGACTTGCGACGTCAGCGGGCTCGCATGCATGCCGCCCGCCCAGATCACGGTCATGGCCTCGATGTGCATGCCCGACGCGGTACGAACACCGTCGGGCGCGACCGACACGACGCGCGATCCGAGTACTGCCTCGACGCCCAGCGACGCGAAGGCTTCAGCGACATACGGTCGAGGGTTGGGGCCAAGATCGGGACCGATGTCGTCCTGCGCGCCGATCACGACGACACGACCCGTCGCCTCCGGGCCGAACCACTCGCGCAAGCGCTTGGGCAACTCGGTGGCGACCTCGATACCCGTAAAGCCGCAGCCGACCACCGCGACCGTATTGCGTGCCCGCGATTCCGGCAGTTTCGCGAGCGCCGCGAAGTGGTCGTCGAGCGCGACCGCGTCCTCGATGCGATCGACCGAGAACGCGTGTTCCGCGAGCCCCGGCACCGGCGGCCTGCTCAACCGGCTACCGCTCGTCAACAACAGCCTGTCATACGCGATCAAGCGTCGCTGGCCGTTGGCGCAAGCGACACTGACCGTCTTCTCGCGGACGGAAATCTCCTCGACGCTACCTTCGAGAAACTTCACGCCGACCGCATCGAGCAGCGGCAACAACGGTGCGGCCATTCGCTGCGGCTCGCTTTCGTACAGTCGCGGCCGGATCTGCAGCTCCGGTTTCGGGGAGATCAACGTGATCTCGACGTCGCCGCTCGTCACACCGGCACCATCCAGCACGCGCGCCGCGCCCAGTGCGCCCCACACGCCGGCAAAGCCGGCACCCACTATCAGGATCTTCTGCGACATGATCATGGCCCTCGGTTGATGTCGATGGCGGCAACTCGCCGCGCGAAGTCATCCTAGGTCGACACGGCATTGCGCAGTAGATCCGCAGTCGTGCTCACGATGTTGCCGCTTCGGCACCAATCCATCACACGCCGCGCCGATCGATCGCAGGCATGATGTCGACGAACGATCGCACGCGACTCGAACACCGTCTTCGTCACCCACCTGAATCAACGATGAGGCAAATAAAATGCATCTGGGGAAATCGTACAAACTGTCGGAGTTCCTGATCTGGACGCGCTGGAAAATTTACGAGCTGCTCATTTTCGGTTCCGTTCCGGTTGTCCTGTACAAGTTCTTCTCCGTTACGTGGCTGTCGATACCCCTGACGATCGTGGTTCTTCTCGGCACCGCGACGTCGTTCATCGTCGGCTTCAAGAACGTTCAAACCTACAACCGCGCCATGGACGCGCTGGAAATCTGGACCGATATCCTGAGCAAGAGCCGTCGCTGGGGCCAACTCGCTCGCGATTTCGTCATCGATGACGAGATCGCCCGAACGCTCGTCTATCGCCACCTTGCGTGGCTGACCGCACTGCGCTATGACCTGCGTCGCCCGCGCATCTGGGAAAGCACGAACAAACGCTACAACGCGGAGTACCGCCGCTTCTATCGTGTTCCGGAGTGGGAAAGGGACATCCGGGAATTGTTGCCGAAGTACCTCTCCGCCGCTGAAACGGAACAGGCGCTCTCCTCCGCGTCCATCGCCACGTTCGTGCTGAACCTGCAGGGGACCTCGCTCAAGACGCTGCACATGGCCGGCCAGCTGAATTCGAACTTTTACATGGAGCTTCATAAAACCGTCGGAGACTTCATCGATCTCCAGGCAAGATCGGAGCGCTTCAAGAACTTTCCCTACCCGCGCCAGTACGCGACCGTCAGTTCCCTGTTCGTCCGGTTCTTTTGTCTGTCCCTTCCGTTCGGTCTTCTGAACGAATTCAACCGGCTGAACGATGGCGTGAGCGGCTTCATGCACGGCAACATGGTATGGCTGGTCGTGCCCTGCAGCGTCGCCGTTTCCTGGATGTACACGTCGCTCGAGCAGGTTGGCGAAAGCACCGAGAATCCGTTCGAAGGCGGTGCGAACGACGTGCCCATTTCAACGCTGTGCAGCACGATCGAGCACGACCTGAAAGCGATGCTCGGGGAACCCGCACGCGATCCGTCGAGCCGCACGATCATCGCGCTGTAGCAAGTCAGGCGCTTTCGCCGCGCCATCCGCCTTTCGCCGATTGTTGTCGCCGAGACAACATGATGAGGTCCTTCCCGACGCTACTGCCGCACGAGCACATCGCCTACGCTTGGCGCTGACGGTGGCCGTGCATGCATGGCCGATCCCTACCGGGAGACGGACACGACACCGCAAGAGCAACGTGCGACCCGCGCGGCCGTCAGTGCCGCGTTGCGTCTTCGCGCGTCATTGGCCGCGGCAGCCAAGGCTGTTGCCATGGTGTAACCCGGCACCTCACCAACCGAGGAACGATCCGTGACAGAAGAAGATATCCGCAGCAACGCGTTTGCGATGCCCGTGCACAACCCGGCGTATCCGCGTCCGCCCTTCCGCTTCGTCAATCGGGAGTATTTCATCATCTCGTACGAGACGGACATGGACTCTCTCCGGGCCGTCGTCCCGGAACCGCTGACGGTCGACCAGGCCGTCGTCCATTACGAGTTCATCCGGATGCCCGATTCGTCGGGATTCGGTGACTACACCGAAAGCGGCCAGGTGATCTCCGTTCTGGACCAGGACGGCACGCGAGCCAATTTCACGCACGCGATGTACCTCGACGACGAAGGCCCGATCGCAGCCGGGCGGGAAATCTGGGGATTTCCCAAGAAACTGGCGTCGCCGCGGCTCTGCGTCGACGGCAAGGACACGCTGCTCGGCACGCTCGACTACGGCACGCAGCGCGTCGCCACCGGCACGATGGGTTACAAGTATCGCGCGCTCGACACCGAAGCCGAGCGCCGCAAGCTCGCCGACGCGCCGAACTATCTGCTCAAGGTCATTCCGCACGTCGACGGCTCGGCGCGCATCTGCGAACTGGTGCGCTTCTTCCTGCGCGACGTCGACGTGATCGGCGCGTGGGAAGGGCCTGCCGCGCTCGAACTGCATCCGCACGCGCTCGCGTCGGTTGCCGACCTGCCGGTTCGCAAGGTGATCGGCGCGCGTCACGTCATCGCGAATCTCACGCTCGATATCGGCGAAGTGGCCCATGACTACCTCGCCCCCGCCGCGTCGCTGAAGCTCGCGGTCAACCAGTAAATCTCCGGAGGACGTATGGCACTGAATGACAAGGTCGCGCTCGTGACGGGCGCGGCAAGCGGCATCGGCGAACTGTGCGCACGCAAGCTTGCGGCAGATGGCGCGACGGTCGTGATCGCCGACCTGAATCTTGCGGCCGCGCGCAAGGTTGCGGACGAGATCGTCGCCGGCGGCGGGAACGCAATGGCGATCGGGATGGACGTCACCAGCGAGGAAGCCGTCGATGCGGGCATGGCCGAAACGGTGAACCGGCTGGGCGCCATCGACGTGCTCGTGTCGAACGCGGGCATCCAGATCGTCAACCGGATCGAGGACTACGCATTTTCCGACTGGAAAAGGATGCTGGCCATTCATCTGGACGGTGCATTCCTGACGACGCGTGCCGCCATCAGGCATATGTACGCGTCGAACAAGGGCGGCACGGTGATCTACATGGGCTCGGTGCATTCGCACGAGGCCTCGCCGCTGAAGTCTGCCTACGTGACCGCGAAGCACGGGCTGCTCGGTCTCGCGCGCGTCGTCGCGAAGGAAGGCGGGCCGCGCGGCGTACGCGCCAATGTCGTGTGCCCGGGCTTCGTCAGGACGCCGCTGGTCGACAAGCAGATTCCCGAGCAGGCGAAGGCGCTGGGCATCTCCGAACAGCAGGTCGTCAAGGACGTGATGTTGAGGGAGACCGTCGACGGCGAATTCACGTCGGCGGCCGATGTCGCGAACACGGTTGCATTCCTCGCCGGCTTCGAGTCGAACGCGCTCACCGGACAATCGATCGTCGTCAGCCACGGCTGGTTCATGCAGTAAGGAGGACACCATGTATTCGAGCCAGCGTAACAAGCTGAAGCAGCCCCATCGCATCACGCTCCCGGCCTATGACGAAATCGGACTCGTGCTGCAGGGCGGCGGCGCACTCGGTTCATACCAGGCCGGCGTATATGAAGGCATGGCGGAAGTCGGCGTGGAGCCGACGCGAATCGCCGGCGTATCGATCGGTGCGCTGAATACGGCGATCATCGCCGGCAATGCGCCCGCGGACCGCACCGACGCGCTGCGCGGCTTCTGGAACACCATCAGTCAGCCGAGCGATCCGCTCGCTCACGTCGGCGTGTGCCTGTCGGCATGGCCCGGGCTTGCGGACGTGGGGCGCAGGTGGTCGAGCGCATGGGCCGCCACGCGCACGCTGATGGAAGGCCAGGACGGATTCTTTTCTCCGCGCATGCACGTGCCTTTCGCCGCGTTCGGCGGAAAGCGTCCCGATCAGGTCAGCTATTACGACACGTCGGCGTTGCGTGAAACGCTCTTGCGGTACGCCGACTTCGACCGCATCAACGACGGGAACATTCGCGTATCCGTCGGAGCGGTCAACGTGCGAACGGGCAATCTCGTCTATTTCGACAATACGAAAATGCGTCTGGCGCCGGAACATTTCATCGCCTCCGGCGCGCTGCCGCCGGGCTTTCCGGCCGTCGAAATCGACGGCGAGTTCTACTGGGACGGCGGCCTCGTTTCCAATACGCCGCTCACCGAGATCATCCGCGAAAGCCAGCACAAGGACACGCTCGTGTTCCAGCTCGATCTGTGGAGCTCGCGCGGCAAGTTGCCGGGCGACTTCCTCGATGTCAGCGAACGCACCAAGGACATTCAGTATTCGAGCCGCACGCGCGCGATCACCGCGTTCATGTCGCAGAACCAGAAGCACGCGCTGATGATCAAGGCGCTGCTCGAACATATTCCCGAACACGTGCGGCTTGCCCACCCGCTGCTGCGGGAAGCGCAGAAGACGGCGGATGGCAGTGCGGTGAACGTGGTGCACCTGATCTACAAGAACAAGGCGTTCGAGGGGCACTACAAGGACTACGAGTTCAGCAAGGACACGATGCGCGAGCATTGGGCGAGCGGTCTCGAGGATATTCGCCGTTCGTTCGGACACCCGGAGTGGTTCGAGATCCCGAGCCGGGAAATCGGCTTCGTCACGCGCGACGTGCACCGCTATCGGCACGACGTCGATGAAGCCGGCGGCCTCGGCAAGCCTGCTTCCCGTGCGGAACACCATCCGCCGGAGAAGGAATCGTCCGTCGCCGGGTAACACGTATCGACGCCGGCCGCGGGCGAGCCAGTCGGCCGGCCGCGGCGTGCAACGCGTGACCGGCGGCCCGGCCGGCTCCGTTCCAGACTCGCGGTACCGCGCGTGAAGGTCCGCTTCAGGCGGAGCAATGACCGATCGTCGGGATCGCGCCTGCGCCCGCCTCAAGGAGAGCATCATGATGTCGCATGAAATGATCGCGCGGTACGGCACATTGGTCGTATTCCTGAACGTGCTCGGGTCGTCGCTCGGCCTGCCGCTGCCTGCCATTCCGACCTTGGTCACGGTAGGCGCAGGCATTGCGCTCGTGACCCATAGCGCGTCGTCGACGCTGCTGCATTTCTCGGCGCTACTGGCCGCCGCCGTGGTTGGCGGCCTGCTCGGCGACCTGGTCTGGTACCTGGGCGGAAAGCGATACGGCAAGCGCACGCTTCACACCGTTTGCAAACTGACGCCGTCGCGCGACGCATGCGTCCGGACGACCGAGCGCTTCTTCGGCCGTTGGGGCGTTCGTGTGCTCGTGGTTGCGCGCTTCGTCCCCGGCCTGTCGCTCGTCGCCGTTCCGCTTTGCGGCGCGATGGCCGTCAGGTTGCGCGCGTTCGTCCTGCACGATTGCGCCGGCATCGCGCTATGGGCGTCGATCGGACTGGCGATCGGCACACTGTTCGCGTCGCAGATCGATGCGATCTTCGCACTTGTCGCCCGCCTCGGGTGGCACGTGCTCATCGTGATCGGCATCGCACCGCCGCTGTATTTCGTGTACGGATATTGCCGCAGGCGAATGTTGTCAAGTGCGCTCGGGAAAGCGCGGATCAGCGCCGCGGAATTGCATGCGTTGCTCGCGCACAATCCGCGGACGGCCGTGATCGACATCCGCTCCGTCGAACGAAGAATGCTCGATCCGTTCGTCATTCCGGGCGCGGTGATCGGCGATGAACACAAGCCGCGCCAGATCATGGAGCGCTATGGCACGAACCGGACGCTCGTCATCTATTGTGCGTGCCCGCAAGAAGCGTCTGCCGTGTCGGTGGCCAGGCAGTTGCGCCTGTCCGGTGTCAAGCTCGCGTTGCCGCTCACCGGCGGTATCGATGCATGGCGCGTCGCGGGTTTCGACCTGGAACCGATGGTCGCGATGAACGACGCGGTAGTCGGCGCGCAAGCGCGGAAAGTTTGCACGCATTGACGCCGTGGCACGCTCGGTTCGCCGAGTGGCGTGCGATCGCATCGTTGGCGGCCTGTCGGGCCGCCAATTTGTTTGGCAACGAACAACGCCTGCGTAACCCCTTCCCCCCGCACGTGCCGCCAGCGCCGGAAATCGGCATCACGACCGTTGCTCACCCGGCTTCACGTTTCTTCCCGCTCACGTCGTTTCCGGACCGGACGCGGCTCTCACGGCGACCGTCGCGCCATGTGGCGACCACGCCTCCCGTCGCAATCCTGGCGCAAGACGACCTGTCGTTCGCGTAACGCGTAAAGGGTTCCGCTGTCGCGCGCCTGGCGGGCACATTCCTCAACAAAGGCAGTGAGGTTGGTGTGACGGACGTGCAAACGTCCCGGACGCGTGGCGTGCCGCCCAGTTCATCGCCGTGACGACGGAGGGGCTCGAAGGATTCGAACGCCTCGATCGGGTTGACGAAGTGTTTGAACCGCGGCCCGGCCGCTTCCCGCAACACCGCGGCCAGTTCGCCACATGCGACGGCAGGGTGTCCATCATTTTCAAAATGATGGACACCCTGCCGAACTCGATCGTCACGGGTCGGGCATATCCGGGTGCGGCGGCATACGAGCGATCGTCGCCGCGCGATTCCGGCGGCCCCGCGTTCAGTGCCCGCCTGCCGCCATCCCGCCACCGCCGCCCTTGCCCGGCCTGGTGAGCCAGACCAGCGGAATGATGACGATGAAGATGATCGACGACACCCAGAAGATATCGTTCAGTGCGAGCATCGCGGCCTGTGCATTCAGCGTGCGTTCGAAGAATGCCGCGGCCTGATCCACGCCGCCGCCGAGCGTCGCCTGGAGTTGCGCGACGGCGCTCGTGTAGACCGGGTTGTTCACGCTCGATTGCTCGGCGAGCCGCGCATGATGCAGGATCGTCCGGTCATTCCAGCCGGTCGCGATCAGCGACGTGCCGACGCCACCCGCGAACACCCGCACGAAGTTGGACAGCCCGGCGGCGGCCGGAATCCGGTCGGGCGTCAGGCCGGACAGAATGATCGCGGTCAGCGGCGTAAAGAATAGCGCCATCGGAATGCCTTGCAACAGGGTCGGCAGCACCAGCGTATACGGATCGACACCCGTCGTGTAGTGCGAGCGCATGAAGAACACGCCCGCAAAGCCCACGAAGGCCAGCGTCGCGAGCACCCGCGCATCGGACTTCGGCATGATCTTCGCCATCAACGGCGCCAGCAGCACGGCGAAGATCCCGAGCGGTGCCGTCACGAGCCCGGCGTCCACCGATCGATAGCCGAGATACCCCTGAATCCATTGCGGCAGGATCACGAGGTTCGAGAAGAACACTGCGTACGCAACCGAGATCGCGATCGTGCCGCCGCGGAAATTGCGCACCGCGAACAGGCGAATGTCGACGATCGGGTTCCGCTCCGTGAATTCCCAGATCAGGAAGAACACGAAGCTGATGGCGGCGATGACGGCAAGCGTGCAGATCACGGGCGAACTGAACCAGTCGAGATCCTTGCCCTTGTCGAGCATGATCTGCAGCGTCGCGACCCACACGACGAGCGACATCAGGCCGACCTTGTCGATGGGAAGCTTGCGCACCTGTGTCTCGCGGTCGCGATAGATCATCCATGTCACGCCGGCCGCGAACAGGCCGACCGGAATGTTGATGTAGAAGATCCACGACCAGCTGTAGCTGTCGGTGATCCAGCCGCCCAGCGCGGGGCCGGCGATCGGGCCGACCGTCGCGGTCATCGACCAGAGCGCGAGCGCGGTCGAGCTCTTCTCCTTCGAATACGAACCCAGCAGGATCGCCTGCGACAGCGGAATCAGCGGCCCCGCGACGACACCCTGCAATACGCGCGCGGCGAGCAGCACGAGCAGGTTCGGCGCGACGCCGCACAGCCACGACGACAACACGAACAGCACGATCGCGGCCACGAACAACCGGATCTGCCCGATGCGCTGCGTGAGCCAGCCCGTCAGCGGAATCGCGACGGCATTGGCCGCCGAGAACAGCGTGATCACCCACGTGCCTTCGTCGACGGATACGCCGAGGTTGCCCGAGATGGTCGGAATCGCCACGTTGGCGATGGATGAATCGAGTACGTTCATGAACGTCGCGAGCGCGACGGCGATGGTCGCCAGGACCAGCTTTCCGCCCGTCAGCGGCGGCGGTGCAGCTTGCGTTGAGGCATTCATCTCGTGTCCACTCTGAAGTGTCGACCGTGCCGGCGTATCGACCCGGCCCGTCAGACGATTGAATCGACCGGGACGCGACTTTCGACGCGCACCGGATTGGCGGCTCAGCTCGCGCGTTGCGTCGTATCGCGCGCGTTTCCTGCATCGCGCCTGGCGGAAGCCGCCGGCGAGCCGGCATGCGCCGTCCCCGCATGCTCGCCAACGAGGTTTCGCGCGATGATCTTCTCGATCTCGGCATCCGCCTGTGCGCCGTACCGGGCAAACACGTCGGTGCGATATGACGTGTTCGTCGCCGCACCGAGCTGCGGCCCGGTGTCGTCGTGCGTATCCACGTCGACATCCATCGACAGTCCGATACGCAGCGGATGCGCATCGAGTTCCGCCGGATCGAGCTGGATGCGCGCGGGCAGACGCTGAACGATCTTGATCCAGTTGCCCGTCGCGTTCTGCGCGGGCAGGCTGGCGAACGCGCTGCCCGTGCCCGCCGAGAAGCCGACGACGCGGCCGTGATACTTGACCTTCGCGCCGTACACGTCGGCCGTCAGCGTGACGGGTTGACCGATGCGCATGTTGCGCAACTGGCTTTCCTTGTAGTTCGCGTCGACCCACACGCCGTCGAGCGGCACGATCGCCATCAACGGCGTGCCGGGCGACACGCGCTGGCCGACCTGGACCGAACGCTTCGCGACATAGCCGGTGACGGGCGCGGGCAGCACGTTGCGCGCATACGCCAGATAGGCGTCGCGCACCTTCGATGCGGCCGCCTGTACATTCGGGTGCTGATCGATCGTCGTGCGGGCGGTCAATGCGCGGTTGGCTGCTGCCTGTTGACGGGCGGCGTCGAGCGCGGCCCGCGCGGCCGCCACGGTGTCGCGCGCGTGTGCGATGTCTTCGGCCGACACGGCGCCCGTATCGGCGACGGCCGCGCGGCGGCGCAGGTCGTCCTGGGCACGCACGAGGTCGGACTGCTTCTGCGCGACGTTCGCGGCATACAGATCGTCGTTCACGTAGAGACTGCTCACTTGCCGCACGGTCTGGCCCAGCGCCGCCTCGGCGTTGCCGAGCGCGACTTTCGCATCGGCGGCGTCGAGCGTGACGACGGGATCGCCCGCCTTCACGATCTGCGTATCGTCGGCGTTCACGGCGACGACGGTACCCGCCACCTGTGGCGTCAGCTGCACCAGATTGCCGCTGACGTATGCGTCGTCGGTGGATTCGTGGTATCGCGCAATCGTCAGGTAGTACACGGCGTACGCAACCGACGCCGCCACGACCGTCACGCCCAGCAGCGCCAGCAGCAGCCGGCGTCGGCGCGTCGAGTCTTCGCTTGCGACATCGTCGCCTCCCGACGGCGACGCATCACGATTCACGCGGGGGGTGTCGACCGGTTTGTGTACCGGCGGATTGATTTCGCTCATTTCAATTCTCCAGGCAGATTCGATGGATCGCCGCTCAGCGCGCGGCGACAGCAGGCGCGGTCGATCCGCGCGAATCGGCACGTGCCGATACGCCCGTGCCTGCGAATGACGTGTCGACGAAGCCGCCGCCCAGCGCGGACGCGAGCGCGATCTGACGATCGCGGCGGTCCATGCGCAGATTCGCGACGTTCTGATCGGCGGAAAGCGCGTTGACGTCGGCGTTCAACACGGTCAGTTGATTCGTGAGACCGGCCTTGTACTGCGCGAGCGCCAGTGCGGCCGCCTTCAGCGCGGCCTCCTGCGCGGCCTGCGCATCGACCAGCTGCGCGTCCGTCGAACGCACGCCGGCGAGTTGCGTCGCGACTTCGCTCAGCGCGGTGACGAGCGCCTGGTTGTAGGTCGCGACGGCGAGATCGAAGTCCGCGTAGCGCCCCTTCAGTTGCGCGCGAAGCGCACCGGCGTCGAAGATCGGCAGGTGGATGGCTGGCCCGACCGACGCGGTGCGGCTCGCCGCCGTCAGGAAGCGCCCGAAGCCGAACGCATCGAGGCCGATCGCGGCGCTCAGGTTGATGTCGGGATAGAACTCGGCCTTCGCTTCCTTCACGCCGTGCGCGAGCGCATCGACATGCCATCGGGCGGCGACGATGTCGGGGCGCCGGCTCACGAGATCCGCAGGCAGATTGTCGGGCAGGCGTACCTCGTTGCCGCTGCCGAGCGTCGGACGCGCGATCCGCAGCCCGCGATCGGGGCCGGCGCCGAGCAATGCAGCGATCTGGTAGCGCGTCGTGAGCATCCTCCCGTCGAGCGACTTCAGCAACGCACGGCTTGTCGCGAGATTCGCGCGGGCGGTCTCGCGCTCGACCTGCGTATCGAGCCCACTCGCGATTCGGCCCGCGGCGATGCGATCGATCTGCGCGCGCCAATCGATCTCCCGTTGCGCGATGTCATGCAGCAGGGACAGGCGAGCGAGCTCGTTATAGGTGCGCGCAATGGACGTCGTGAGCGTCAGCCTGACCGTTTCCGCGTCGGCGCGGCTCGCCTGCAGGCCGGACACCGACGCACGCAGCGCCTCGCGTTTCTTGCCCCAGAGGTCGAGTTCGTACGAAGCGCCGAGGATGCCGCGGTTCTCCGTCTGCCATGACCCGCCATACGGTGGCGGCACGAGCGCCGTTCCGGAAAACTGCTGACGTGTGAGCGCATAGCTGGCATCGACGCGCGGCATCGTTCCTGCTCGCGCGGATTCGCTATAGGCCTGCGCGGCCGCCACGCGCGCACGCGCCTGATCGAGCGTCGGGCTGGCCTTGAGTGCCTCGTCGATCAACGCCTTCAGCTGGACGTCGCCGAACTGGTCGGCCCAATCCGCGGTTGGCCAGTGTCCTTGCTCGTACGGCAGGCTCTGTTGCGTCACGTACTGCTGCGGATCGGCCATCGCCGCATCGCCGTGAATGCCGGCGTAGTTCACGCATGCCGACAACGTGCCCGCGACGATCACCGGCACGCCGGCCTTGAACGCGTGCGCCGCATGCCGGCCCGCGATCGAAAGAATGTTCATCGCTCGTCCCTTCATCAGCGCGTATAACGTCCGGATGCCGAACCACGGATGCCGCAAGCCGCGACATACCTGCTCGCTGTGGCCGACACCGCGCACGCACCAGCTGCAGAAGTGCTCGCAGTTGTTCGTCAGCAGCCGGTAGCGGTCCTCGCCGACGCGCGACCTGGCGCGCTCGACGACGGCCATCCCGGTATAGACGGCATTCGGTTCCGCCTGGATGCGGATGGCCTTGCTCGCGGCGAAGCGACGCAACGGGATGCATTCCACCGGACACCGTCGCGCGGAACGATGGAAGCCGCCGTAGTGAATGACCAGTCCGTCTCCTGCGTAGATACCGTGATGCGCATACCCGTCGCGCTCGCTGACGAGATGTGCGCCTGCCTCGATGCCGAAAACCGCATGAGCCGGCCCGTGCGAAACCGTCGACCGGTCGAATTCCAGAGTGTCCATCGCGAGCCTCCAATTGCGTAGGTGTGCCGCATGTCGCGTCACCGATGGGCCGCTTGCATGCGCAAGCCGAAGATCGGCCGCATTCTTGCCGTCATACTAGGAGCCGCACGCCTGCGCAGGTAGACCCGTATCCGGACACTTTCCCGTTCCTCATCGGCACCAATCGGCACCCATCGGCGGCGCCACTGCAGTCGGTGGAAAGGCCGACGCAACCGAGACGCGGCGTTCTCACCGCATTGGTGCAAAGCGGGCAACACCATGCATCCCTGGATGATCTGGCCGGGCGACGCGTCTTTGCCTAGCATGCAAGTGCGTAAGGGCCATCCTTCGGATGACGGTCATGGGGAACGACCGGCAGGCAAGCGCTGCACCATTGCGCCGTTTCGCTTCGAGAAAGGACGCGTCGCTCCGATACGTACGGCTCGGTACGCTCGCGTCGGTCAATACAGGCACCCGGGAGGCATATGGAGAACGAGAGGTTGCAACCTCCGTCACTGACACTGCTCGACAAATACCGCGGACGAGAATTCGTCGCGCTCTATACGACCACGGTCACCGTGTCCGGCGGCAAGACGGCGCACGGCCGCGCATCGGGCGTCGCACGATCCGACGACGGCTGTCTCGCCCTCGATCTGCGATTGCCGACCGAACTCGGCGGGCCGGGCGGCGGCACCAATCCAGAACAACTGCTCGCAGCCGGCTACGCCGCATGCTTTCACGGCGCATTGAGCCTGCTCGCGCAACGCGAGCGGATCGACATCCGGGCGGCCACCGTCGCTGTCGAAGTATCGTTCGGTCGCGATCCGGTCGATGGCGGATATGCGCTGGCCGCCAACGTCACCATCCGCATGCCGGGCGTGGACCGGCAGGTTGCCGAACGTCTGGCGCGCGATACGGAGCGCCTGTGTCCCTATGCGAAGATGGCACGACAGGGAATCTGCGGGGTTGTCGCGGTGTCGGATTGACGAACGTTAGCGGCGCGCCGCCACACCCGGCGCGCGATTGGTTCCGAAGCAGCAATAGAGTGCGCACCTTTCCGGCACTACTGGCGCGCACGACCCGCGATTACGATGGTTGCCAGGCCGGTCGTGCAATGAATGGTCATTCGCAGGACCGATAGCCCGGCTTTCCCAATCAGGAGAACGTATCATGACGCAACGTATCAACTACTTTCAGCAATCGCCGGAGCTGACGAAGAAGCTCGTCGAACTCGACGGGTTGCTGCAGAAGACGACGATCGACGTGCCGGTTCGCGAACTCGTCGAGATCCGCGCGTCGCAGCTCAACGGCTGCGCGTTCTGCGTCGACATGCACATCAAGATAGCGAAGATCCACGGCGAGCGCGAACTGCGCGTGCATCACGTCGCGATCTGGCGCGAGTCGCCGCTGTTCTCGCCGCGCGAGCGTGCCGCGCTCGAATGGACCGAAGCGCTGACGCATCTCCCGTCGCATGGCGTGCCGGACGATCTCTACGAACGCGTGCGGGCCCACTATTCGGAGAAGGAGTTGTCGGATCTCACCTTCCTCGTGGGGGCGATCAACAGCTGGAACCGGCTGAATGTCGCGTTCCGCATCGTGCCCGGCTCGTTCGACAAGATGTTCGGGCTCGACAAGGCCAACCTGGAGTAACGACATGAACCGCATCGTGCTCGCGCTTGCACCGCTTGCGCTTGCGCTGTCGCTGCTGACGGCCGTTCAGCCGGCCGCCGCCGCACCGCAAGCCAGGGTGACGCAACTGACGACGGAGCCGTTGCCCGAGTATCCGGGCAAGGAAGTCGAGATGATCGTCGTGGATGATCCGCCCGGCAGCGTCGACCCCGTTCATCGTCACGACGCGCACGCCTTCGTCTATGTGCTCGACGGCAGCATCGTGATGGGCCTGAACGGCGGCAAGGAAGTCACGCTCCACGCCGGCGACACGTTCCACGAAGGACCGGAGGACGTGCACACGGTCGGACGAAACGCCAGCAGCACGAAGCCGGCACGATTCGTCGTGTTCCTGATCAAGAACAAGGGTGCGCCGGTCCTCACGCCCGTGAAATAGCGGGACCGTGGTCGGGGCCCGGCGATGCCGGGCCCCTTCCGCCCGTTCGGCGTGCCGTTTGTCCGTACGTGCGTCCAGCACCGTGGCGACGAGCACGCACGAATCGGGCCACCAGGGTGCGTCAGGCAACACGACGGTGCCTGCAGATTGCCGGCCGCGTTCGCCGGACAACCTGCGTTCGATCCGCCGCGACCGCCGCGTCTCCGCGAGCCGGCCCATCGACCTCTTTCCTCGGCCCCGCCTCGGTCGCCTCGCGGACCTTCGGCATGCCCCGCCCCGATGATCCCCGCATCGGGAAATCACCGTATATACTCCCCACCAGTATCCGGCACATACTCCCCCCCAGTTTCAAACGAAGCACGAGAGGCGACATTCGGGCGCAGAATCCAAGCAGGTTCCGGCACGCTCGCCACTGCCGGACATGGTCGAAGACGCGATGCGCCGCAAGACCCGGCTTGCGCGGGTCATGACACACGCGAAATCGTCCTCCGGGAGCAATGAAGCACTCGATCCGAAGCATGAAGGGAAGTCGGTCCGAACCGTCGTTCACTACCGAAGCACCGAAAAGGAGCATGAACATGTCCGTCGCCATTCATCCCGCTGTCGATCGCGGTATTCAGAAGGGAGCCGCCCAGTTCGCGGGCGGCACGCTGCGCTGCCTGTGCACGCAGGATCCGGTCGAGGTTCGGGTCGACGCCCAGGTCGCGTTCAATCACGCGTGCGGCTGCACGAAGTGCTGGAAGCCGGCCGGTGCGCTGTTTTCCGTCGTGGGCGTCGTGCCGCGCGACAAGGTCACCGTCACCGCCCACGGCGAGAAACTGCGCGTCGTGGACGACAAGGCGCTGATCCAGCGCCACGCCTGCTCCGCCTGCGGCACGCATTTGTTCGGGCGTATCGAAAATGCCGACCATGCGTTTTACGGCCTGGACTTCATCCATACCGAACTGTCACAGGATGCCGGCTGGGACGGCCCCGGTTTCGCTGCCTTCGTGTCGTCGATCATCGAAAGCGGCACGCCGCCGTCGTTGATGGCGGACGTGCGCGACACGCTGCGCGGCAAGGGGCTGGAACCCTACGACTGCCTGAGTCCGGCGCTGATGGATGCGCTGGCGACGCATACGGCCAAGGCCAAAGGGACGTACCGCGACGCGTAAGGTCACGGCGCCACGGCCGGCGCGCGGCGGCAGGCTGCCGTGCCCGGCACGCATCGTCCAGCGCCGGTCGCCGGGTCGGCCGACGACGCAAGCATTCGCGATCGTCAGCGCGACCGTGCGCGGCCGGAACGCGCCCGCCCGGGACGCAGCCGACACCTGCGGATCGCCGGCCAGGCTCGGACGCGACGGATTCGCGCACCCGCTCACTGCTGTTCCCGGGACGCCCCGTGCGAAACGCCGCCGGCGAACCGGTTCCGCCATTGACCGCCGACGAATGCAACGACGATCAGCGACAGGTAGCCGGCGACGAGAAGATGCCGCCAGCCGTCGAGCGCGGCGCGATGCACGGCCAGGGCCGAGACGGCGAGACTGCCCGGTGCGATCGCGCGCATCATGTGCACGAATCCCGCCGCCGACAGCACGGGTAGCAGGACGAGCACGGCCAGCAGCACGAACCTGGCGCGATGCCAGAACGCATGCCGGCGCAAATGAAACCACAGCCCGAGACTGCCGTGCACCCACCCCGGTGCGAGCAGCGCGATCTGCAGTCCCTGCGTGCCGCTCGTGAGGAGCGACACGATGACCCGTTCGTAGTTCGGCTCGAAGCCGTAAAACGATGTCGCGACCCGTGTTCCGACGACATGACGGATCAACAGCAGCGGCAGACTGAGCCCCGCCCACAGACGCAGCCATTCCGCGGGCTGCAGCGCCCAGTGCCGGCGGCTGTAGAGGGTGCGGATTGCCAGCGCGAAATGCAGGCCGGCCGCGCCGTACAGCAGGATCGTTCCGGGCAGGCTTTGCCAGACTCCGATTGCCAGATGCAGCCCGCGCTCGGCGATATCGATCGACCAGATGCCGAGCGCGTGATTGACCATGTGAATGGAAATATAGATCCATAACATGATGCCGGACCCGAGCTGCAGCCTTCGCGCGATCTTGCGCAGCCCGTCATGCGCCGCTGCCGGCTTCCCGGCATCGTATGCATGCTGCGAGGGATACGGCACGCGGTCGTGCGACGGCGAGCGCCTGTCGCCGTCTTCCCGGAACGACGGCGACGGTGATGCGTCGTCCGCATTCGCGGGATTCTCGCGATCGCGCCGCGCTCGGCGCGGGATGTCGCGGGTTTGCCTGCGCGGGTCGTTCATCGAAACCTCCCCGTCGAAACGTGCGCTGCGTGATGCGGCCTGACGCGGCCTGATCGGCATACCGCCGAGCGGGCCCGTTTATTCCCGCGACGCGCGGCATCCGGCGCAAGCAGTGCATCGCGCGGCCTCGGGAATAGGCGCCCGGCTCGCCCGGTATACCGGGTGTGAGCACGACGGATGCCGATCGCGATGCGTTGGCACCCGCCCCATCGAAGCTGGCGAAATCAAGGGGACCATCATGTCCAACGTCCTGTCCCACTGGATCCTGATCGGCTGCGACGCATACGACGAGTATGTGTTTGTGCCGTGGCTCAATAAAACCGTGTACCTGCGCACGGTGACTCTGCAGCGCATTTGCCTCTTGTAATGGCGAACGTTCCGGTGGTTCCGCCAGTCCAGGTGCCGGATAAATTGGCTCGTGGTGCCGTCACGGCAATGCATTCGGGAAGTGCCGATACCCGTCCGTCCGACGCTACGCCAACAAGCCGCACCCCGTCGATCGATGCCTGCGGCTGACCCTGTATTCCAGCGTGACGGCACCACCAAGGTCGGGATGACGTCACTGGGTCGGCATTCTCTGCATGGCGACGGTGCGGTTCGGTTCGCACCTCAATTGCTTCCCAACAGGAAGCGCCTGATCAACAACGCCGCACGCTCGGGATCTTCCTGCATGAAGCAGTGGCCGCCGGCCTCCTCCCGGGCGCTGATTCGCGCATTCAGCGCGGTTGCCCGTCTCACCGCCCTTTTGACGAACGGCATGGTATGCGTGCCATGAATGATCAGCGTGGGCGTGGAAATTCCCCTGATGCTGGGCCAAAGACGGCGAGGCGTCGTGTGATAGATGGTGGCTTCCGTCGCCGGTGCGCACTTCAATCCGACCCGGCCGCCCTGGCTGTCCCGAAGCGCGTGGTCGACGTACGCCTGCAATGCCTCGCTCGACCAACTTCTGAACGTGCCGCGTTCCTTCAGGTGCGCCATCGCGGCCGCCCGGTTCGGCCAATCTTGCGTTCTTTGCATTGCCGATCGTGCGAAAGGCGTGAGCTTTCCCATGCCGAACAGGTTCGTCAAGGAGATGGCGGCCAGGATGTCCCGCGTGAACAGGACGGGATCCAGCAGCACGGCCCTTTGAAACAAGCTTGGCTGATTTGCCAGCATGAGCGACGTAAGCACACCCCCGAAGCTGTGGCCAACCGCAAAAACCGGCGCACGTCCAAATACATCCCGATGCGCATTGAATGCACGGGCGGCGATCTCCGCGTTGGCATTCCAGCCGAGAAATCCGCGACCGATGTCGCTCTCCCCATGCCCTTGAAGATCCGTCAGCCAGAGGTCGAATTCCGTCGCGAGAACGGCGAGCATCGGATCGTAGCTCCGACCGCAGAAGCCGTTCCCGTGCAGAAAATGAATGACGGGCTTGCCCGTCGGCGGGGTGAACCAGCCCCGCAGCGACATGGCGTGTTCCGGCATCGGGTGCGACCAGGCCTGGTACATCATCGGGCACTCCAAATCCGCAAATCGTAGCCATTGCGTGGCCGAGCGGGTGGAGTGCCGGCTCTAACTCCGTTGCCGTTCAGGCCAGCCCGCCCTGGCACAGGTATTTGATCGACAGATAATCGTCCAGCCCGTACTTCGACCCTTCACGCCCGTAACCCGATTCCTTCACGCCGCCGAACGGCGCCGCCTCGCTGGCCAGCGCGCCTTCGTTGATGCCGACGATGCCCGCCTCCAGCGCCTGCGACACACGCTCGATGCGGCGCATGTCCTGCGTGTAGAAATACGACGCCAGTCCGAACGGCGTGTCGTTCGCGGCCTGCACCACCTCGGCTTCGTTTTCGAAGCGGAACAGCGGCACGACCGGCCCGAAGGTTTCCTCGCCGCACAGCGCCATGCCCGGGTTCGCATCGGCCAGCACGGTAGGCGCGAAGAAATGCGCGCCGATTTCCGGCAAGCGCCGGCCGCCGGTCAGCACGCGGGCGCCATGAGCGACGGCGTCCCGCACATGCCGCTCGATTTTCTCGACGGCGCGCATGTTGATCATCGGGCCGATCTGCGCGTCCGGATCGGTTGCGGGCGCAACCTTCAACGCGGCAACCCGCTCCGCGAGCCTGGCGGCGAAGCGCTCGTAGATGCCGGCCTGCACGTACACGCGGTTCGGGCAAACGCAGGTCTGGCCGCCGTTGCGGAACTTGGCCGCCAGCAACCCGGCGATGGCCGCGTCCTGGTCGGCGTCGTCGAATACGATGAACGGCGCGTTGCCGCCCAGCTCCAGCGACAGCTTCTTCAGCGTGCCCGCCGATTCGCGCGCCAGATGCTTGCCGACCGGCGTCGAGCCGGTAAACGTGATCTTGCGCACACGGCCATCCTGAAGCCAGTCGGCCACGGCCGCCACGCCGCGCTCGCGCGAAGCGGCAATCATGTTCAGCACGCCGGGCGGCACGCCCGCCTCGTGCGCGAGATGGGCAAGCGCCAGCGCAGTCAGCGGCGTGTCTTCGGCCGGCTTCGCGACGACGGTGCAGCCGGCCGCCAGCGCGGGCGCGATCTTGCGCGCGATCATCGCCAGCGGAAAATTCCACGGCGTGATGGCCGCGACGATGCCGACCGGCGCCTTGATCGCACTCATGCGCTTGCCGCGCTGCTGCGGCGGGATGAGGTCGCCGTAGATGCGGGTTGCCTCGTCGGCGAACCATGCGACGTAGGACGCGCCGTACAGCACCTCGCCACGGCCCTCGGCGAACGGCTTGCCCTGCTCGAGCGAGATCAGCCGGCCCAGCGCGTCGGCATGGGCGACGATGGCCGCATGCCAGCGGCGCAGGATGGCGGCCCGCTCGGCCGGCAGCGTGTCGCGCCACGCGGGAAGGGCGCGCGCGGCGGCATCGGTCGCGGCGCGTGCATCGGCGCTGCCGCTGTCGGCGACTTCGGCAATCGCGTTGCCGGTGGCCGGATCGGTCACGGCGAAGCGTGCGCCGTCGACGGCAGGCACCCACTTGCCGTCGATCAGGTTGTCGGTGCGGATCAGGCCCGCTTGCTGGAGTTGCTCGAACGTGAATGCCATCGGTCGTCGATCGGTTGATTGAATTGAAAGGTCCGCTCAGGCGCGTTGCGCGGCAATGGCCTTGCCGCCCACGCATCTGCCGCGCGAAGGGTTACGCCGCCTGCTCCGGCAGGAACTCGCGCGCCAGCTTGCGCGCACCGTTGGCGAGTATCAGGATGTCGATGCCGGTGGCGACGAAGGTGCAGCCGAGCTCCAGGTAGCGGCGCGCCAGCACCGGGTCGGACGTCAGCGTGCCCGCGGCCTTGCCCGACGCGACGATGGTGCGCATCGCATCGTCGATCGCGCGCTGCACGTCCGGATGGCCGGCGTTGCCGCGATGGCCCATCGACGCAGCCAGGTCGGCCGGACCGATGAACACGCCGTCGACGCCGTCCACCGCGCAGATGGCTTCCAGGTTCCGCAGCGCCGTCACGGTTTCCGCCTGCACCAGCAGGCAGGCTTCGTCGTCGGCAATGTCGAGGTAGTCGGTGCGCGCGCTCCAGCGCGACGCGCGCCCCACCGCACTGCCCACGCCGCGCATGCCATGCGGCGGATAGCGCACGGCGGACACCAGCGCGCGCGCCTGCTCGGCCGTATCGACCATCGGCACCAGCAGCGTGCGCGCGCCGATGTCGAGCAGGCGCTTGATCGACGCCGGATCGCCATTGACCGGCCGGACGATCGGCTCGGCGCGATACGGCGCCACGGCCTGCAGTTGCGCGAGGATGCTGCGCAGATCGTTCGGCGCATGCTCGCTGTCGATCAGCAGCCAGTCGAAGCCGGCGGTGGCGCTCACTTCCGCCAGGTAAGGATCGCTCATCGCGAGCCAGAAGCCGATCTGGCGTTGTCGGGCCGCGAGCGCGGCCTTGAACCGGTTGGGCGCGGGTATCTGCATGGTGTCATTCATACTGGTTCAATGATTCGGACGGAGGGAATCCCGCGGTGCGGTTGTCGAACCTGATCGGTTCGACCTTGCCGAGCAGGAACAGGTAGTTGACGATCGCGATGCCGATCAGCACCGCGGAAAACACGAGCGCGGGCACGAACGAGCCGGTCGCGCTGACGATCGCGCCCGTGACGATCGGCCCGACCACGCCGCCCATGTTCGAGATCATGTTCTGCAGCCCGGCCACCATCGACACGGTGTTGCCCGGCGCGACGTCGGCCGGCAGCGCCCACACCTGCGAGGCCGCGACCGTCATCCCCGATTTCGCGATGCACAGCAGGAAGACCGCGAGCGCCGCCGATTGCGCGAACGCGGCCAGCCCGATGCTCGATGCCATCACGAGGCCGATCACGAGGAACAGCTTGCGCGTCGCGGTCAGCGACAGCTTGCCGGACGCGTAGACGCGATCCGACGCCCAGCCGGCCAGCAGCTCGACGAACATCGACACGAACAGCGGCAGCGACGCCATGAAGCCCATCTCCATCAGGCCCATGCCGCGCTCCTTGACCAGATAGGTCGGCAGCCAGGTGATGAAGAAGTACGAGTTGTAGTTGATCATGAAGAAGCCGATGCACATCGCGCAGATGTTGCGGTGCGCGAGCAGGCGATACCACGGCATGCGCGGCGCGTCGGCGCTCGTGTGCTCCGCCGGCTGGCCGTTGCGGATGTGCGCGAGCTCGGCCGCGTTCACACGCGGGTGCCGGGCGGGCGAATCGCGGAACACGAAGAACCACACCACGGACCACACGATCCCGAGCGAGCCGGTCACCGCGAACGTCACGCGCCAGTCGAATGCCGCGATCAGCCACGCGATCAGCGGCAGCGCGACCGCACTGCCGAGCTTCGAGCCGCTGTCGAAGATCGCCGCCACGGTCGCGCGCTCCGCCTTCGGAAACCAGCGCGACGTGATGCCGGCATTGGCCGGGTACGCACCCGCCTCGCCGACGCCAAGTGCGACGCGCAGCGCGACGAGCGACTTGATTCCGGTCGCAAGGCCGGTGACTGCCGTCGCGAGCGACCACCACAGCACCGCAAAGCCAAGCACCTTCTTTTGACCGAAGCGATCCGCGAGCATCCCCGCGGGCAATTGCAGCAGCGCGTACGACCAGAAGAACGCGGACATCACGACGCCCATCTCGACGGCGCTCAGGTGGAAGGCCTTCTGGATGTGCGGCGCCGCGGCCGACAGCACGGTGCGGTCGATGTAGTTGATCGCGATCGCGGCCCACATCAGGCCGGCGACGAGCCAGCGCACCTTGGTGCGCTGGGCGCTTTGCGGGGTGTCCTGCATGTTTGTCTCCAATGTCTTGTGTCGTGCGGGTCTTCGAGGACTCAGCTCACGATGCCCATGTGCCAGGGCACGAATTCATGATCGCCCAGGCCGAGCAGCTCGCTCCGGGTGCGTTCGCCCGAGGCGGCGCGCAGGATATGCTCGAAGATGTCCTGTCCCATCTCCGCCACCGTGCGTTCGCCATCGAGGATGCGGCCGCAGTTGATGTCCATGTCCTCTTCCAGGCGCCGGAACATCGGCGTGTTGCTGGCGAGCTTGATGGTCGGCGCGGGCTTGGAGCCGAACATCGAGCCGCGCCCGGTGGTGAAGCAGATCAGGTTGGCGCCGCTCGCGATCTGGCCGGTCACGGCGACCGGGTCGTAGCCCGGCGAATCCATGAAGACGAAGCCGGCGCGATCGATCGGCTCCGCGTATTCATACACGGCCTGCAGCGGCGTGGTGCCCGCCTTCATCGCGGAACCGAGCGATTTCTCGAAGATGTTGGCGAGGCCGCCCTGCTGATTGCCGGGGCCGACCACGCCGTTGAACTGGGCGTTGTGGCCGCGCGTATAGCGTTCCCACCAGGCGAGCCGGTCGAGCAGCTTCTGGCCGACCTCGGGCGACACGGCCCGGCGCGTCAGCATGTATTCGACGCCGTGGATCTCGGGCGTCTCCGACAGGATCGCGGTGCCGCCATGGCGCACCAGCAGATCCATCGCCGCGCCGAGCGCCGGGTTCGCGGTGATGCCCGAAAACCCGTCGGAGCCGCCGCATTCGAGGCCGATCTTCAGGTGGCTCGCGGGCACCGGCTGCCGCACGACGTCGTTCGCGGCAGGCAGCATCGCCTGGATCGCCGCGATGCCCGCATCGATCGTCGCACGCGTGCCGCCCGTTTCCTGCATCACGAGCGTGTGCATCAGCTTGCCGGTCTCGAGGCCTTGCGACGTCATCAGGTCGGCCACCTGGTTGCGCTCGCAGCCCAGCCCGACGACCAGCACGCCGGCCAGGTTCGGATGGCGCGCGTAGCCGGCGAGCGTGCGGCGCAGCACGTCGAAGTGCTCGCTGGGCGACGACATCCCGCAGCCGCTCGTCTGCGCGAACGCGACGACGCCGTCGACGTTCGGGTAAGCGGCCAGCCGTTCGGGCGTGAACCACGCCGCGATGTGCTTGATGACCGTGGCCGAGCAATTGACCGACGCCAGGATGCCGATGAAGTTGCGCGTCGCCACGCGCCCGTCCGGCCGCACGATGCCGTTGAAGGTCGCACGCTGCGCGTCGGGGAGGTAGTCGACGGGCCGCACGTCCTCGCAGAAGCCGGGGCCGCGCTCGACCTCTGTCAGCTCGACGTTGTGGGTATGCACGTGCTCGCCCGGCGCGATATCGCGGGCAGCCTGACCGATGACGGTGTCGTACTTGCGGATCGCCTCGCCTCGCGCGATGGGCCGGGCCGCGATCTTGTGGCCGGCCGGCACTTGCGCGCGCATCCGCACCGTTGCGCCGTCGAGCGACAGCGATTGCCCGAGCGACAGCCCCTCGCGGGCGATCAGCACGTTGTCGGCCGCGTTCAGCCGGATCAACAGGCCGGCGTAAGCCGGGTTTGCCTCCAACATCCTTGCTCCTTGGTGGCGGTCTGCGCGTGCCGCCGTCTCGTTTTCGGGGATCGACTGTTACCGGTTTATGTAACCGGTAACATAGGCGCAATCCTAGACCGATTTTGCGATAATTGCTAGTCCTCCATTTCCCGATTCGTCGACAGACCGTTCGTGACCAAATCCTCCCCCGCGCCGATCGCAGCCGATGCCCCCGCCCCGTCCCGCCGCGCCCGCAAGAGCACCGGGCGCGTCACGTTGAGCGACCTCGCCAAGCTGGTGGGGGTGACCAAGGTGACCGTGTCGCGGGCGCTCAACACGCCTGAGCTGGTCTCGACGGACACGCTGGAGCGCGTGCGCGAGGCGGTGCGACAGACCGGCTACACGCCTGACCTGGTGGCCGGCTCGCTGGCGTCGAACCGCAGCCGGCTGATCGTGGCGCTGATCCCGACCATTGCCGGCAGCGTGTTCCAGGAGACCGTCGCCGCGCTCACCGCCGAGCTGGCCGCGGCCGGCTATCAGTTGCTGATCGGCCAGAGCGGCTACGACGAGTCGCGCGAGGACGCGCTGCTCGACGCGATCGTCGGATGGCGCCCCGCCGGCATCGTGCTGACGGGCGTCGCGCACTCGGAGAGCGTGCGGCAGAAGCTGCAGGCTGCCGGGATTCCGGTGGTGGAGACGTGGGATACCACGCGCGCGCCGCTGGACATGCTGGTGGGTTTCTCGCACCTGAAGGTGGGCCAGGCGGCCGCGCGCTACCTGAAGCAGCGCGGCGCGCGGCGTCCCGCGGTCATCGCGCCGAGCGACCGCCGCGCACAGGCGCGCGCGCAGGCCTTCGTGAAGGCATCCGGCGGCGACGCGACGATTCCCGTGATCACCGCCGAATCGCCGGCCAGCCTGGGCGACGGCCGGCGCGCGCTGGGTGCATTGCTCGCGGCACATCCCGACATCGATGCCGTGTTCTGCGGCGCCGACATCCTGGCGCTGGGCGTGCTGATGGAAGCCGCGCATCGCGGCATGGCCGTGCCGGCGCAACTGCGCGTGGTCGGCTACGGCGACCAGGCCTTCGCGCGCGACACCGCGCCCGCGCTGACGACCGTGCGCATCGACGGCACGAGCATCGGCAAGCTGGCCGCGTCGCTGCTGATCGAGCGCATCGAGCATGGCGGCGATGCGCATCGCTCGGTCGATGTGGGCTTCACGCTTGTTGAACGGGACAGCGCGTAGCGCGGGGGCCTGTGCTGGCCCACACCACGGACGCTAGATAGACACTGAAGAGTCGCGGCTCGAGCAGGATCTCCGCGGAAGTCGGCGGACCACCCACTCCCCGCAAGCCCACGTCAAACGGGGCTCGGACGGATTTCAACCGATCTGCCCGGATCCCCCGGGAAAACATCACGATTCATTTAACTTCAAATCGCGCCTGCGCCGTGAGCCAATGCCCGCAAGGCTTTCCAATCTGGCCCCGTGAAACAAAATTTGCGCCACCCCGTCCGGACACTAAATAGACACTAAAAAGCGGGGGCGACGAAGCCTCATCTAGTAAGTGCTGGCCGATGTCGACAGATTCCCAGGCAGAATCCGGCGCGCTCGCCACTTCAATGCCATCAGCCGCCACACTATGTACTCGCCGGCCCGACTAACCAACAGCGGCACGCTCAACATGGGCACTCTGACGAGGAGTGAGGTGATCCAGTGAGGCGACCACGCTAAATAACGGCTGCCCTCGGGTCACCCGCGTTTGACTGCCGCCCCATCTCCTTTGGCCCCGTCTTCGAAATTCGACGTCTCCCGCAACTTCTCCAGCACTTCCCGATAGGTCTCATGCAGTTCCGGCCAGTCCACGCCAGGCT